>JBMCWS010000005.1:0-60817 GCA_048621375.1 Pseudomonadota bacterium
GGAGATCTGCTTGATGGGCTTGATCTCCACGCCGGGGCTCTTCATGTCGAGGTAGAAGTAGGTGAGCCCCTTGTGCTTGGGCACGGTCGGGTCGGTGCGCACCACCAGGATGCCGTAGTCGGAGTAGTGGGCGCCGGAGGTCCAGATCTTCTGGCCGTTCACCACCCACTCGTCCCCGTCCTTCACCGCGCGGGTGCGCAAGGCCGCCAGGTCGGAGCCGCCGGCCGGCTCACTGAAGAGCTGACACCAGATCTCCTCGCCGCTGGCCAGCTTGGGCAGGTAACGCGCTTTGTCCTCCTCGGTGGCGTAAGCCATGAGCGTGGGTGCCGCCATACCCTGGCCGATGCCGAACACACCGCCCGGCAGCTCGTACTTCGACTCTTCCTGGTTCCAGATCACCTGCTCGATGGCGGAGGCGCCGCGGCCGCCGTATTCCTTGGGCCAGGTGATGCACGCCCAGCCGGCGTCGTACTTGCGCTTCTGCCACAGCTTCGCCTGCTGCAGGTAATCCAGCCCTTCGAGCTCTTTCTCGGTGGGCACGTTCTCCTTCAGCCACGCTCGCGCTTCTTCACGGAACTTGGCTTCTTCGGGGCTATCGCTGAAATCCATGCTCGTTCTCCCTCAATCTCGAATTCGTCAGGCGACGTTGCTCTGCTCGGCGGCGGTGATGAGCTTGTCCTGCCATTGGGCCTCGCTGCCGAGGTTCACGCTCAGGAGTTTCGCCCGGCGGTAGTAGAACTGGCAGTCGAACTCCCAGGTGAAGCCCATGCCGCCGTGGGTCTGAATGTTCTCCTTGGAGGCGAAGTAGTAAGCCTGGGAGGCGGAGACCCGCGCGGTGGCCGCCGCCAGCGGCAGCTCCGCCGCGTCGGTGTCCAGCGCCCACGCGCCGTAGTAGCCGTTCGAGCGCGCCAACGTGTTCTTCACGTACATGTGCGCGAGCTTGTGCTTGATGGCCTGGTAGGAGGCGATCGGCCGGCCGAACGCATAACGCCCGAGGGCGTATTCCCGAGCCTGCTCCAGGGCGGCCTCGGAACCACCCACCTGCTCCCAGGCGAACAGCACCGCCGCGCGGTTCAGAAGCTTCTCGGTGAGCGCGAAGCCTTCCCCCGGCTGCCCCAGCGGCTCGGCGTCGGCGCCCCGGAAGGTGACGTTGGCATGCCCCCGGGTGGGATCCAGCGTCGGCACCGGCGTCGCCTCGACGCCGCTCTGATCGGTGGCTACCAGATACAGGCTGCCACCGTCGCCGCCGTCGTGCCGGGCGAGCACCACCATGAGCCCGGCGAGACCGGCATCCGGCACGGCGGTCTTGGTGCCCTCGAGCTTGCCGGCCGCGGCCTTCGTGCGGAGCGACTGCGCAGTGGTCCGCCCCGGGCCTTCCGCGAGCGCGAAGGTACCGACCACCTCGCCCGCCGCCAGCCGCGGCAGCCAGGTCTCCTGCTGCTCCCTGGAGCCGGCCAGCAGCAGCGCCTCGGTGGCGAGGTAAACGGAGGAGGAGAACGGCACCGGTGCGCAGGCCCGACCGAGCTCCTCGGCGATGACGCAGAGCTCCAGATAGCCGAGACCCAGTCCCCCGAGCTCTTCCGGCACGGCCGTCGCCGTCCACCCCATCTCGATGATCTTGTTCCACAATTCGGGATGGTGCCCGGCGCTGTCGTCCTCGAGCACCTGCCGGACCACCGCCGGCTGGCAGTTCTCGTCGAGAAACCGCCGGGCCTGGTCCCGCAGCATCTTCTGATCGTCGGAAAATTCGAAGTTCATGCACTTCCCCCTCAATTGGTCGTACCCGGGATTTTCCACGCTTTGTCCGGAAAAGGCGAGTCCCGCGGCGCCGGGGCCGCGTGCACCGTGACGTCGCGGAGCCGCTTTTTCCCACGCATCCTGGCCCGTAGAATGCGCTCATGAAATCCCTTGACTATGGCGCGTTGGGCTTCCTCCGCGTGGCGGCAGTGACCCCCGAGCTGGCCCTGGCCGACCCTGCCACCAACGCCGAACGCATAGCCGGGCACCTGCGCGCCCTGGCCGCGGAGAACGTGAGCCTGGTGCTGTTCCCGGAACTCGCCCTCACCGGGTATTCCTGCGAGGATCTGTTCTTCGACGCCGATCTCCACCAGCGCACGCGCCGGGCGCTGGCGACGCTGGCCGCCGCGGCGGAGAACGTGATGTGCGTGGTCGGTCTGCCATGGCAGTGCGCCGACGGCAGGCTACTCAATTGCGCCGCCGTGCTCGCCGGCGGCGCGGTGCAGGGTCTGGTACCGAAGTCATTCCAGCCCAACTACAGCGAATACTACGAGCGGCGATGGTTCGCCTCCGGCGCGGGCGTCGACGAGCTGGTCGACGACCACCCCGCGCTCGGCGCGTTCCGTGTCTGTCCGGAACAACTGTTCCGCGTGGGGGGCGTGCAGGTGGGGGTCGAGATCTGCGAGGACCTGTGGGCGCCGAATCCCCCCGGCATCAGCCACTGCCTGGCGGGGGCGGATCTGATCGTGAACCCCTCCGCCAGCGACGAGCTGATCGGCAAGGCCGCGTACCGCCGCGACCTCGTGCACATGGCCAGCGCCCGTGGCATCTGCGGCTATCTCTACGCCTCCAGCGGCGTTCTCGAGTCCAGCAAGGACGTGGTGTTCGGCGGTCACCTGCTGGCCTGCGAGAACGGCCAGCCGCTGGGTGCGGGGGAGCGTTTCTGCTTCGAGGCGCAATCCCTCGTCACCGAGATCGACGTCGAGCGGATCCGTCACGACCGCATGCAGAACTCGATGTTCGCCCAGTCGCCGCGCCCCACGGGCTACCGGCGCCGGGACGTGCCGGCGGCGCCGGCGCCGCTCCCGGACCTGCGCCGGGTGCTCGATCCCCACCCCTTCGTGCCCGACGACGAATCACGCGTGGATGCCCGCGCCGCCGAGATCCTGAGCATCCAGGCCGCGGGCCTGGCGCGGCGCGCGATGGCCGCCGGCAGCGGCCGGCTGGTGATCGGCCTCTCGGGCGGTCTCGACAGCACGGTGGCCTTCCTCGTCTGTCTCGACGCCCTCAGGATCCTGGGCCGCAGCCGCGACCGGCTCGCGGCGCTGACGCTGCCCGGCCCGGGCACCAGCGAGCGTACGCTCGACTCCGCGCGCCAGCTCGCCGGCGCCGCCGGCGTACCGCTCCGGGAGATCTCCATCGCGGCGGCGGTGCGCCAGCACCTCGAAGACCTCGATCATCACGCCACCACCGACGTGGTGTTCGAAAACGCCCAAGCGCGGGAGCGGACGCAGATTCTGTTCAACTGGGCCAACAAGTGGGGCGGCATCGTGGTCGGCACCGGCGACCTCTCCGAGCTGGCCCTGGGCTGGTGCACGTTCAATGCCGACCACATGGCCGGCTACAACGTGAACGCCGGCGTGCCGAAGACCATGATGCAGTATCTGGTGCGCTGGTACGCGCTCCACCGCGCGGATCCGGCCCTGGCCGACGTGCTCGGGCAGGTACTGGACACCCCCATCTCGCCGGAGCTGCTGACCACCGAGGAAGGCGCCATCGCCCAGCACACGGAAGACATCATAGGCCCCTACGAGCTGCACGATTTCTTCCTGTTCCACTACGTGCGCCATGGCGCCGGAGCCACGAAGATCTTCCACCTGGCGTGCCGGGCTTTCGCCGGCCGCTACCAGCCGGCGGAGATCCGCGACTGGCTCGCGACGTTCCTGCGACGCTTCTTCACACAACAGTTCAAGCGCACCACACTGCCACCGGGACCCAAGGTCGGCACCGTGAGTCTTTCCCCGCGGGGAGACTGGCGCATGCCGGACGAAGCGTCGGCGCGAGCCGCGCTGGCCGACCTCGAGGCCCTGCAAATCGAATGACGAGGAGTATCATGCCGCCGAATACCTGCCTTTCCCGGCTGCGGCGCCGCGCCGCGCTCGTGCTGGCCACCGGCATCGTGGCGTGCCTTTCCGCCGCCGCCGGAGCTCAGCAAGCCGATTCCACGCCGTTCTGCGGCAACGAGGGGGTGTGGATCCAGATCCTCGGCAGCGGCGGACCGGAGCTGGACGACGAGGCCGCTACGGCCAGCTACGTGGTGTTCGTGGATAACCGGGCGCGCGTCCTGGTGGACGCGGCCGCCGGCTCGTCGACGGTGTTCGAGCGCGCGGGCGCCGACTTCGCCGACCTGGACGCCATCGCCCTGACGCAGGTGCAGGCCCCGCACGTGACCGAGCTGCCCGCGTACGTTCACGGCTCCTTCTACGCCGACCGCGACCGCCCCCTGCCGGTGCTGGGGCCGGATGGCACCGAGGACTATCCGGGGACCGAGGCACTGCTCGAGCGGCTGATCGGGCCGGAGGGCGCGTTCCCCTACCTGGCGGACTTCCTCACCCGGCGCTCGCGCGGCGGGTACGTGCTCGAGCCGCAGGAAATCGCCGCCAGCGGCCGCCGTCGCTGGTCGGAATTCGGTTCCGCGAACCTGCGGCTGTCCGCGGTGCCGGTCTCGCACGGCGACGTGCCGGCGCTGGCTTGGCGCGTGGACGTGGGAGACGAATCCATCGTCTTCACCGGCGACTTCAGCAATCTCAAGAACGTCATGCCGTCGTTCGCCGAGGGTGCCGACGCCCTGGTGATCCACCACAGTATCGCCGAAGGCACCCGGGGCCGGCTGCTCGATCTGCACGTCACCCCCGGACAGATCGGACGAATCGCCGACCAGGCGGACGTGCGCATGGTGATCCTGGGGCACCGCATGAACCGCACCCGGGGGCGCGAATCCGCCACCCGCGACGCCATCGAGGAGCATTTCTCCGGCCCGCTGATCTTTGCCAACGATCAGGAGTGCTGGGGGCTCTGAGCGTGTCCATGGTGCCCGTGTACGCGCTGGGCCTGACACTGGCGAACCTGGTGTTCTGGTTCTCCATCCTGTTCAACGTGCCGGGCACCTGGTTGATGGTGTTGCTCGCCATCGGCCTGGAGTGGTGGCAACCCGGCGAGTTCATGTTCGGGTGGGCAGTGCTCGGCGCGGCAGTGGCCCTGGCGGTGCTCGGCGAGGTTCTGGAGTTCGTGCTCGGCGCCGCCGGCTCACGCCAGGCCGGGGGCTCGAAACGCGCTGCCGCGCTGGCCATCGCCGGCGGTGTGGTCGGTGCCATTCTCGGCACGGCCATCCCCGTGCCCATCCTCGGCACCCTCCTCGGCGCCAGCGCGGGCGCCTTCGCGGGATCGCTCCTGGGAGACCTGTGGGCCGGGCGCCCCGTGCCCGGGAGCATCGAGGCCGGCCGCGGCGCTGCCATGGGGCGCTTCTGGGGCACGGTGGCTAAAATGGGCGTGGGTGCGGTCATCGTGGTGGTGCTCGGGGTGGCCGCCTTCGTCTGAACCCGACGGAGTCTCACCATGACCGCAACCCCGCACGACCGACACGACGAGGTTCTGGAGTTCTGGTTCGGCAGGCTGAACGAGGGAGTCGCGCCACCGCGCGTGCGTAGACGCTGGTTCGCCGGTGGCGCCGCCCTGGACGCCGAGATCCGCGAGCGCTTCGCAACGCTCGTGGACGCCGCCGCGCAGGGGGCGCTGCACTGGCGCGACACGCCGCGGCGCACGCTCGCGTTCATACTGGTCTGCGATCAATTCGCCCGCCACGTGCACCGCGGCACGGCCCGGGCGTTCGCCACCGACGCCCTCGCCCTGGCCGCGGCGCGCGCGGGTATCGAGCGCGGCTTCGACAGGCCGCTCGGGATCGACGAGCGCGCGTTCTTCTACATGCCGTTCGAGCACTCGGAGTCCGCTGTGGATCAGCACGCGGCGGTGGGTCTGTTCACCGCCCTGCGCGAAGACACACCCGCCTCCCGGCGCCGCCTCGCCGGCGACTACCTGCGCTACGCCCGCCAGCACCGGGACATCGTGCTGCGCTTCGGCCGGTTCCCCCACCGCAATCGTGCCCTCGACCGCGAGAGCAACGATGCGGAACGGGCGTTTCTCGCGTCCGCCTCGCACTTCGGCCAGGGCGCCGCGACGCCTGGCGGGAAGGGGTGAAGCGGGTCAGGCGTCTCCGCGCCCCGCGAGATAGTCCAGCGCCAGCCGGGTCATCGCCTCCACCCCGGGCGCCAGCGCCGCTTCATCCACGTAAAAGCGGGGCGAATGGTTCGGAACCGCCTCGCGCAACGGCACATCCGCCGGCCGGACACCGACGAAGAAGTACAACCCCGGGATCTGCTCCTGGTAGAACGAGAAGTCCTCGGCCCCGGTAATGGGATCGCCCTCGCGGACGTTCCCGGCGCCGTACACCTCGCGCAGGGTCGGCAGCATCGCCTCGGTCAACGCCGGGTCGTTGAACGTCACCGGAACACCGTCGTCGATGGTCACGCTCGCCTCCGCGCCCATGGCGGTCGCCACGCCGGTGGCGATCTCTTGGATGCGCCCGTGAATCGTTTCCCGCATGTCCGGCTCGAAGCTGCGGATGGTGCCGGTCAGCTCCGCCACGTCGGGCACGATGTTGTGGCGCACCCCGGCACGGAACGTCCCCACCGTCACCACGGCCGGCGCCCGGGTGATCTCCATATCCCGGCTGACCACGGTCTGCAGCGCGGTGACGATCTGCGCCCCCGCGACCACCGGGTCGACGCCGGCCCAGGGCTGCGCGCCGTGGGTCTGCCGCCCCTGCACCTCGATCTCGAAGCGCTGCGCGCTGGCCATGGCGCCCCGGGGCCGGTAGCTCACCTCGCCCACGGCATCCCCCTGGCTGACGTGTAGCCCGAAGATGGCGTCCACATCCGGGTCCTCGAGGACACCCTGACGCACCATCAGCTCGGCGCCGCCTTCCTCGCCCTGCGGCGCGCCTTCCTCGGCAGGCTGGAACACGAATTTCACCGTCCCCGGCAGCTCCTCGCGCATGCCCGCGAGAACTTCCGCGGCTCCCATGAGTATGGCCACGTGGGCATCGTGGCCGCAGGCGTGCATCACCCCCACTTCCTGACCGTCGTAGGTGGCGCGTTCGGTGGAGGCGTACGGCAGCCCCGTCTGCTCGGTGACGGGCAGCGCATCCATGTCCGCCCGCAGCGCCACCACCGGCCCTGGGCGGCCGCCCTCGAGGACGCCCACCACCCCCGTGTGCGCCACTTCCGTACGCACATCGATCCCGAGGCTGCGCAGATGGTCCGCCACCAGCGCCGCCGTGCGGAACTCCCGGTTGGAAAGCTCCGGATGGCGGTGGATGTCGCGCCGCCATTCGATCACCTGCGGCGCAACCGCGCTCGCCGCCTCCTCGATCGGATCGGCTGCCACCGTGGGCACGGCGGCCGAGCCGGTCGCCACGACCACCAGGACACGCAGCCCGTGCAACAGTTGGTTCCACATTCCCCTGATCTCCCTCGTCCTCTCGTCCGGTCAAGGGTACCCGGAATCCGCCGCGCGTGCCGCCCCGCGTCGCCACGACCTCCCGCACGTGCTCGTGATAGGCTGACCGCCATCGCCCATCAGAAGTGTGGAGAGACACCATGGAATTCGATATCGCCATGACCGACGAGCTGCTGGCCACGACGCGCGCGGTGCGCAAGCGGCTGGACCTCGAGCGCCCGGTGCCCAGAGCCGTGGTGGAGGAATGCCTGGAGCTCGCCGTCCAGGCGCCGACCGGCTCCAACTCACAAACCTGGCGCTGGCTGGTGGTGGACGATGCCGATAAGCGCCGGGACCTGGCCGAGATCTATCGCAAGGCGGCGAATGCCTATCTGACCCAGGCCGGCGCCGAGGCCGAGAAAAACGGTGACGCCCAGACTCAGCGGGTGTTCAGCTCGGCCCTCTATCTCGCGGAGCATCTGCACGAAGTTCCGGTGCACCTGATTCCGTGCGTGGAAGGCCGCCCCCCGGCGGACACCCCGCCGGCCATGCTCGCCGGTCTGTACGGCTCGATTTTCCCGGCGGTATGGAGCTTCCAGCTCGCGCTGCGGGCGCGCGGCCTCGGCTCCGCCCTCACCACCCTGCACCTGGTGCACGAGCAGGAAGCGGCCGAGCTGCTGGGGCTGCCGGAGAACGTGCTGCAGGTGGCGCTACTGCCGGTGGCCTACACCAAGGGAACGGACTTCAAGCGCGCCCAGCGACCCCCGGTGAGCACCATCACCCACTGGAACGGCTGGTAAGGACCGCCGCTCAGTACTCCTCGTAGGCGGCGCCTCCGGACCGGGTGAACTCGAGCCGGCTCTCCAGCCCTTCCACGGGCTGGGGCTCGCCGGCTTCGGTCGGCGGCTGAAAGCGCCAGCGGGACACCGCCTGCCGCGCTGACTCATCGAATACACCCGGAGGCGACGCCTCCACCACCCGCACGTTGCGCACCCGGCCTTCGACGCCGACGTCGTAGCGCACCAGCACGTGGCCCTCGATGCCTTCGGCCTTGGCATCCGGAGGATAAACGGGGCCGACGCTGGAGACCACCTTCAACGGCCGATTGCCGGACGCGCAGGCGACGAGCGTCACCGCAACTGCGAGTAATAGCAGGATTCTCATGAGGTCCATCATGACCCGCCGCCCGCCAGCTCGCAAGGCACGCCCGGGCGCATTCGCGTACAATGGCAACATGAATGATTCCCGGCACGACACCGAATCCGAGTACCGGCAGGAGCCGGCGAAAGACGAGGAACGCAACGAGGAACGCGACGACGAACAGCGCCCGCTCAACTCGTGGCAGATCGTGTTCAGCACCCTGGCGGCCGCGTTCGGCGTTCAGTCGAGCCGAAACCGCGAACGCGACTTCACCCGCGGCAAGGCGATCCATTTCATCATCGCCGGCATCGTCTTCACGGCCGTATTCGTGCTCCTGGTGGTGCTGGTCGTCCGCCTGGTGCTCAGCACCGCCGGCGCCTAGGCTCGCACCGCAGCGTCCATGGCCAGCGCCTGGCGCTCCATGCTCTCCAGCACCCGCAACTGCCGGCGGGCACGCGCCAGATTGTCTCCCGGTGCCACCACCTTGAAGTAACGGTCGCCCTCGAGATGGTCGGTGAGAAAGCGCACCGCCAGCATCAATGCGACGTAGCGCGGCGCCCGGACCATCGCGTCCACGCCGGGCGCGATGCCGGCGGCCACCCGGAAGCCGCGCGCTATCGCGGCGAAGCGTTCCACGCAGAAGCCGTCACCGGTGCCCGCGGCGGAGCGGACGAGGTCACCGAAATCCCACGCCCAATGTCCGTGCATCACCGTATCCAGGTCGATGATGCACGCCACCTCGTCGCGATCGGCGTGAAAGAGCAGGTTGTCGATCTTGCAGTCGCCGTGCACCAGGCGATTGCGCTCGGCGAACTCGGACGCGAGATCGCGCCGGGCATCCACGGCGGCGAGCAGGGGCGCCAGCCCGGCGGGCAGGGTCCGCGCCGCCACCGCCGCATCCAGTGCCGCCAGATACCCGGACAACTGCATGAACCCCGGTATGGGCTCGGGGACCGGCGCCGTGAAATCCTCGAGTGCCTGCTGGAACGCACCCACGGCCCGCCCGGCCGCTTCCGCCTGAGCTGGATTTTCCAGAGTCGCGAGCGCACGCGTGCCGGCGACGTACTCCGAGAGCCGCCAGACCTCCCCGGCGTCGTCCTCGTGCCACCAGTCTCCGGTAGCCGTCGTCAGCAACCTCGGCACCACGACGCCGGAACCGCCCCGGAGGTGTTTCACCACCGCGGCCACCTTCGCCATCAACGCCCGCGGCTCCGGGAACACCCGGGCGTTCAGCCGTTGCAGCACGAACCGGCCGGCGTCGGTCGTGACCAACCAGGTATCGTTGATGTGTCCCGCGCCAAGCGGCTCCAGGCGGGCATCCGGCACCGCCGTCGAGGGCCAGGCGGCCGCTCTTCGCCGCGCCCTCACCGCGCAGCTAGCAGCCACGTCCGGATCCTGCTCCACAGCGGCGATCGACCCAGCCCAGCAACGCCGGCACCGGCGCCAGCAGATATTCCCCCATGGGCTCGGCGGCACGAGCCAGCACGCCACGCAACTCGCTGGTGGTGGCCGTACCCGCCAGCATCTCCTGCAACGCCCGGCCCACCTCCGCGAGGCGTGCCGCCGGGAGCTCGAGCTCCTCCGGTCCAGCGCCCGCCGCGGGCACCGTGCACCAGGTCGTGGCCAGCGCCTCGAGTGACTTCCGTGCCTCGGCGTCGCCTTCGAGCTCAGCGGCGAGCAGTGCCTCGAGGGCGCGTGTCGCCCGACTCTCCGGCGGCAGGGCATCGGCCACCCGGTCCAGCGGCGTCCTCGTATCATAGGGACGCGCCTGGGGCATTTCCCGCCCCCGCAGGCGCGCCGCCAGCGCTTCTCCGCCGAGCAGCCGGCCGTACCATTTCACCGGCTCCAGGGCATCGAGCAGCGGCTGCCAACCCTCGCCGACCCCGGCGTCTGCGGCCAGGGCGCGGCAGGTGCGCTCCACGTCGATTCCCGCCCAGACCGGCAGCCGGGACAGCACGGCGTCCAGACGGCGGCGCATGTCCGCGACATCGCGGCACGCCGGCGGCGACCAGAATCGTTCCGCCACCGCCGGCATACGGCTCCACAAGCGCACGTCCAGAACCCGGGCGTCCACCAGCTCCGACCACAGACACGCCTCGGCACCGAGCAGCTCGCCCGGCCGCGATGCTTGCCCCACGGCCGGCTCGTCGCGCCACTGCCGCGTCCACGCCATCCCCGCGGCCACGTGCGCCAGCCGGGCATCCTCCAGCAGCGCGTCCTCCGCCGCCACCAGCTCGTGCTCTGGCGCCGCCGGATCGAAACGATAATGGACATCCGGCGGAAACAGCAGATCCAGGTAGTAGTGGGCCGACACGATGCAGTCGTGCCCGGCCATGAGGGCACGGTCCCGGGCAGTGGCGCCCCGCCAGCTCTGAACCGTCAGCGGCTCTGGCAGGTCTTGGTGCAGCACCTCGTCCCACCCCACCGGACGCCTGCCGCGCGCCGCCAGCCGAGCCCCGAGGCGGGCACTGAAGCGCGCCTGCAGGGCCCGGGCATCGGCCAGCCCGTGGCGGCGCATGTAGGCGCCGATGTCCGGGTCCTCGGACCACCAGCGGGGATGCACCTCGTCGCCGCCCATGTGCAGGCAGGTATCCGGGAACACCTCGCCGAGCTCCGCGAACAGCGCGTCCACCGCCGCCGTCACTTCGCAGCGGGTCGGATCGAGACAGGCCTCGTGCACGCCGAACCGCCGCCCGTCCCCGGGGACGCCAGTACCCCAGTGCGGGTACGCTTGCAGCCAGCTCGTGGCGTGCCCGGGAACGTCCAGCTCCGGAACCACCCGGATCCCCAGCTCCGCCGCGTGGGCCACCAGGCGCTCCAGGTCGTCACGACGGTAGTGGTCCCGGCTCGCCAGCCGCGGAAAGCGGCGGCTGGGGAAGCGGAATCCCTGGTCATCGCTCAGGTGCAGGTGCAGCACGTTGACCTTGAACAGCGCCATGCCGTCCAAAGTGCGCAGCAGATCCGGCAGCGGAATGAACCGCCGCGCCGTATCGATCATGAGCCCCCGCCACGGGAACCGGGGCGCGTCGTCGATGCGCTGCGCCGGCACCCGGCCCCGCTCCGGCCAGAGCTGGGTTAGCGTCGCCAGGCCCCGCAGGATGCCCCACTCGCTGGCGGCAGAGACGCGCACACCGCCGGTCTCCACCGTCAGCCGGTAACTCTCGTCGTCGCCCAACGCCGGCACGGGGGCAGCGCGGGCGGCGCAGTCGATGACGAGTGGACACTGCCCACCCGCAACGGGCGCAGCCGGACGGGCCGCCAGAAAGCGCGCCACGGCCCGCTCCAGGCGAGGCGTGCGCACCCCCGGGTACTCGGCAGCCAGCGCCACCGACGCCGGCAACGCGCCGTCGAGCCGCGTCAGGCGCGCGGGCATGGGCATGAGCGGTTGCTCCCGCAGCGCGCCGGTCATGGCAGCTCCATCCACATGCCACCCCTTGTCGCGCACCCGTCAGTCGCTGTCAACGCCGCTCGCGCCGGCTGCTGCTTGAGCAGGCTCACGCCCCGTGCCAACATCGCGCCCCACCCGAGCAGCCGGACGTGCACATGGAGATCAAGGACCGCATGCGGGCGGTGCTGGAGGCGGAAGCCGCCGCCATCAGCCGCGTGGAAATCGACGACAACTTCGAGCGCGCGGTGCATACCCTCGCCAACTGCGAGGGCAAGGTCCTCACCACCGGCATCGGCAAGGCCGGTCACATTGCCCGCAAGTTCGCGGCCACCCTGTGCTCCACCGCCACCCCGGCCGACTTCATCCACCCCGCCGAGGCGGCCCACGGCGACCTCGGCCTGGTCGGCGCCAGGGACGTGCTCATCGCCTTCTCCACCAGCGGCAAGAGTCGCGAGGTGCTGGAGATCCTGGAGCTGGCACGCCACCTCGGCGTCGCCACCGTGGTCGGCGTCACCTCGCATCCGGATTCCGAGCTGCGCGGGCTTTCTGACTTCGTGCTCGACATGGGCGAGATCGACGAGCCGTGCCCGCTGGGGCTGACCCCGAGCGCGAGTATGGCGGTGATGCTCGCCATCAGCGACGCCATCGCCCTGGCCCTGCTGGAAGCGAAGGGCATCACCCGCGAGGAGTACGGCCTGCGACATCACGGGGGCTACCTGGGCCGGGCCGCCCGGGTGGACAACGTGCCGCACTGAGCCGGCTCAGGCGCCGGGGTCTTCGCCGGCGAAGTGCCGCTGGCAGATGGCGATGAAACGCCGCGCCCCTTCCGAGAGGGCGCGATGACGCTTGTGGTAGAGCCCCACCCGGCGCTCGAACCGCGAGATCTCGAGACCGGGGATCGGATGAAACCCGGGTAGCTGATCCAGCAGCCGGTCGGAGAGGTACGTCACCCCCTTCCCGGCCTCGGCCAGGGTCAGGCGCAGCTCGAGGTTGCTCACCTCCCAGACGCTCGCGAACTGGTTGCGCAGGCGCTGTTCCTGCCCCGGCCGCCGGGTCGCGTCATCGAGGTACGAGGTCAGAAGCGTGGCGCGCTCGAGCTCCTCGCGGGACCCCGCCTTCAGCGCCGCGCACGCGGGATGGAGCTCGTGAGCCACCAGTATGCGTTGCTCGGTGAAAAAGCCGATGGTCTCGAAGTCGCCCGGCATGTGATGCTGGAACGGCCCGAAGCCGAGCTCCCAGCGGTCTTCCTCGACGCCGTAGATGATCTCCCGGCTCGGCGCCACGTCGAGCTTCAACCGGGTCAGTGGATTGCGCTCACAGAACTCGAGCATCAGCTCACGGCCGAATACGCGGCTGACCACGCTGTTCATGGCCAGATTCAGGGTCGAGAGCGCACCGGTGCGGATGCGCTGAATGTCCGCGAGTGTCCGTCGTTCCTCGTTGATCAGCGTCTGTGCGAACGCCATCAGCCGCTTGCCCGCCTCCGTCAGGCGCGGCGCGCCCTTACGCAGCAGCAGGCGGGTGTCGAGCTTGTGCTCGAGGTTCGCCACCACCTGGCTCACCGCGGACTGTGACACGTTGAGACGCTCGGCAGCGCGGCTGAAGCCACCCGCCTCCACCACCGCCACGAATGCCCGGATCTCGTTGCGCTCGATCTGCATGGGCCGAGCGTAGCAGCGCCCCGGGGTCCCCTCCACTTATCGCTTCATCACCCCTGCTGATCCATCGCACCAGCTTCTCGGGACAGAAGCGAATCGCTCTACCCCGGCCTTCGCGCAGCGCCTAGCCTGATCATCGAACACACGGGGAGCGCACGGGATGAGTACCGACACGCGAGTTCACAAGGGCCTGGAAGGCGTCGTGGTGGACACCACTGCGGTCAGCCTGGTCGACGGCGCGCGAGGCGCGCTGTCCTATCGCGGCCACGATATCGCCGGGCTGGTGGAGCGCCCGTTCGCCGAGGTCGCCGCGCTCGTGGCCACGGGGGAATTCGACCGCGGATTCGGCAAAAGGCTCGCCGAGCATGCGCCACTATCGCCGCGGGAGGAGGATCTGGTGCTCGCCTTGCCCGCGTCGACCCACCCCATGCACGTGCTTCAGGGGGTGACGCCGCTGCTCGATCCCAGCGACGGCTTCGCCGACCGGGGCGATGCCGCCCAGGGATTCGCCGTGGCCGCCAAGCTGCCCACCCTGATCGCCACCCATCTGCAACGCCGCCGGCTGCCCACGCCGACTGCGGACGATCCGATTGCCCTGTTCCTCACGCAGATCGAGGCCCCCGCGCTCGAGCCCGTTCACCGTGGCTTCGAGGTCGCTCAGATCCTGCAGCTCGAGCACGGCTTCAACGCCGGCACGTTCACGGCCCGCGTGGTGGCCAGCACCCTGGCCCCGGTGGAAAATGCCGTCTCCGCCGCCCTCGGCGCCCTGCACGGCCGACTGCACGGCGGCGCCGACCAGGCCGCGCTCGAGACCGCCGACCGGGTCGGCACGCCCGGGAACGCCGCCGCGTTCGTCGACCGCTGCCTCGAGCACGGCGAGCGCGTCATGGGCATGGGGCACCGGGAGTACAGGGTCGTCGATCCGCGCGCCCGGCTGTTGAAGGACCTCGCCCGCCAACTCGCTGAAGGCACCGAGCACGAGGTCACCTTCCGGACCCTGGAAGCCATCGAGGCGCGCTTCAGCGAGCGCATGGCCGAGCGCGGCAAGCCGCTCTACGCCAACGTGGAGTTCTACAAGGGTCTGGTATTTCGCGCCCTCGGCGTACCACCACGGTTTTTCACGGCGCTGTTCGGCATGGCACGGGTATACGGCTATCTCGCGCACTTCGCGGAGAGCCGCGAGGACAATCGGCTGGTGCGGCCGCAGGCGAAGTACGTCGGAAGGTAGCGCCGGTGGCGGCGTCAGGCGCGACCCGGTACGGCTGCGGCGCCCTCCGCCGCAGCTTCACCCATCGGTTCCGGGTCCTGCGAAGACGCCGAGTCCGAATGCTCGAGCGCCCGGATTTCGTAGACACAGGCGCGAAAGTGTTTCAGCCCGAACGCGAGAATCGTGATCACCGTAGGAGCAATGATCAGAGACGACACCACGATGGAATAGCGCAGGGCCATGTCGTCGCCGAACACGAAATCCGTGATGAAGGCGATGAATGTGGCCCCGAGACCGAGCCCGACGATGTTCACGAGAAACAGCATCATCGCGGTGGCCTGGGCTCGCATCTGATTCGGCGTGATGTCCTGAATCGCAGCGGTGGTCACACCGACGGAGACCTGGCCGAGGAAAGTCGCGATCGCCATGGTGATCAACGCCAACGTTGCCGTAGGCATCAGCGGCCCCACCACCACAGGCACGAGCTTGATGCTGGCGGCGATGAGCATGACCCGCATGTTGGCATCCACATAGCCCCGTCGGGCGATGCGCACGGAGAGCGCGCCGCCCAGAAGGATACCCAATGCGCCGCAGATCCCCATGATCAGCCCGTACGAATAGCCTGCCTCCGAAGCGGTCAGCCCGTAGGTTCGGATCAGGAACGTCGGATACCAGATCGTCGTGCCGATGGCGAGCATGCCCATCAGCGCGACCGCCGAGAAATGCGCGCCGTAAGCCTTCCACCGCTGGCGCATATAGCCGACCACCTCGCGGATGGACATGCCGCCAGAGCCGGCGGTCGCGGCCACGCCACGCCGGACAGGCTCGCGGAAGGAGAACATGGCGGCAGCCAGCACCAAGCCGGGAAGGCCCACTAGGATGAACGCCAGCTGCCAGGGTTTGAAGCTTCCCAGCCAACCGAGTTGGACCGACTCGACGCCCGCCAGGCTATCGATGATCGCGGCCCCCGCGACGAGTGCGAGGCCTCCGCCTACAGGATAGCCGAGGTGGTAGACGCTGATCGCAAGCGCACGCTTTTTCGGCTCGAAGTAATCGGACAACAGCGACGCCGCGGCGGGGCTGAGGGTGGCCTCGCCGACACCGACTCCCATCCGTGCGAGAAACAGATGAACAAAGGTCTTGGCCATGCCACACATGGCAGTCATGACGCACCAGAATGTGATACCGGCGGCAATGATTCGCCGCCGGTCACGAGAGTCCGAGAGCCGCGCGATGGGGAACCCGGCCACTGCAAACAGCAGACTGAATGCGAAGCCCTGCAGCAGGCTGATCTCGAAATCACTGAGACCGAGATCCGCGCGAACCGGTTCGACCAGCAGAGTCAGAATCTGCCGATCGATGGCCGAGAAGGTATACGCCAGGAACAGGATGAAAACCACGTACCAGGCCCGGTAGGGGCTCGGAAAACCACCATTCTGTTCAGGCATCAAGCAACCTCGACGGACGTCCGCGTTTCCCCGGCAAACACCTTCAGACCGGGCCAACCTCAGTACCGATACGTCACCTCGAGGCCGTAGCTCCGGGGATCACCCCACTGATTCACAGTGCCCAGCACCCCCAGGTTGACACCTGACTGCGTGTACTCCTCGTCCGTCAGGTTCTTTCCCCAGACTGAGACGTCGATGCTGCCGCGCCCGCCCATCGCAATAGACGACAGGCCAATCCTTCCACTCAATAGGCCATAACTTTCAATGTTCGTAGTTGGATCGTCATTCACGCCGATGAATTGATCGTCGAACCACGCGTAGTCGACGCGGGCGGAAACGGTGCCGATGGACGTCGGGTCCGACTCGTACACCAATGCGGTATTGAAGCTGTGCTCCGGCGCGTAGGGAAACTTCCGTTCGTCTGAAAAATCTCTGACCCGGTTCAGGCTCTCGTCGAAATCCAGGTACTCGTCGTACTCAGTATCGAGGAAGGAATAGTTGAACGTGAACTCCAGGTTCCTGGTCGGCCGCGCGAGCAGCTCCAGTTCCGCACCCGCAATCCTGGCCTTGCCGGCATTCTCGACCGAGATGCCGATCATCTCCGGCACGAAGGTATTGACCTGGATGTCGTCGTAATCGTTATAGAAAGCGGCGGCGTTGATCTGCAGACGGTCGCCGAGCAGGCGAGACTTCAGACCCAATTCGAATGAATCCATGGTCTCCTGATCGAAACCGTTGACGAACGTCTGGTTGTTTGCTGCCACCCCGTTGATACCCCCGGCCTTGAATCCGGTGCTGTATTTCGCATAGCCGGTGGTACCAGCGTCAAAGTGGTAAGTGGCCACGAACATCGGGGTAAGTTGCGACCACTCGTCCTCCGTCTGCATCGCAACGAGATCGGTTGGACCAATCGGCCCCATGGGCACCGCGGCAGCGGCCGGCGCACCGCTCTGGGTGATAGGCACGCCGTTCTCGTCACGCACGCACACGCACGAGTTGGGGTCCGATGGGTCCGCCACGTAAGCCCCGAGGGACTGCTGGAGACGGGTGGAGTCCTTTTCGTCCCGGGTCCAGCGCAGCCCCGCGGTCAGCTCCAACTTGCCTTGTAAGGCCTGGGGGAACCAGGTGGCTTGGCTGAAGGCCGCATAGGAGGTGGTATCGCCACCCCGGGTATCGTAGTTGTACAGGTCGGGATTTCCGAAGGCACCCAGCCAGCGCGGGTTGTCGGTGAACCACTCTTCATCGTAGTAGAACAGACCAAAGACGTACTCGAACTGCTCACTCTGGCCCACGAGTTGGAATTCCTGGGACGTTTGCTCGAAGTCGTTGTTCAGCTTGAAGTGCACGATATCGAGCGCGCTGGCGTCGAAATCGGAATGGCTGCGTGTCTCTAGCTCCCGGTAACCGGTTATGGACTTGAGCTGCAAATCGCCGAAGTCGTAGGTGGCGATCAGCGAATGGCCATTGATTTCCACGTCGCTCTGGAGCGCATCATTGTTGGCGAGGGAATCGGGCCGGTCGCCGCTGCCGTCGTAGCGGCTCAGCATGGTGGGCCGCTGATCGAGGGTGAACTCGTCGTAGGCATATTCCACGCTGAAGCGGTCGGCGACGTCCAGCACGGACGAGAACCGAAAACCCCACTGATCTTTGTTGTCGAAATCCTCGAGGCCGGCGACCTCGTTCTCGAAGAAACCGTCTCGCTCCCGGCGGATGTACGACACCTTGGTGCGCAGCTCGCCGAGGCCGCGTCCCACCCGCCCAACGGCAGGTGCGTCCAGGCTTGCACGCAGCGTCCGCAGGTTCTCGTTGCCCACGCCGACGGTAGCGTAGCCGCCAAGCTGCCCTGTTGGCTTTTTGGGAATTACGTTGATCGCGCCGCTGATTGTGTTCTTGCCATAGAGCGTGCCCTGCGGCCCGCGCAGAACCTCCATGCGCTCGATGTCGATACCGTCAAACAGCGCGCCGGATGTCTTGGCGATGGGCACCCCGTCCAGGTACAGACCGACGGAAGCATCCCGGGAAAGATTGTTGGTAGAGAGGCCCGAGCCCCGGATACTGATGGCCGCGTTCACCGAACCGCCCACCGTCGGCTGAACAATCAGCCCGGGCGCTTGACCGGTCAGGTCGCCGATATCCGTCACGCCCAGCTCCTCGAGTGTCTCGGTATCGAATGCAGTGATGGCGATGGGAATCTCCTGGAGACTCTCTTCGCGCTTCTGTGCCGTGACCACCACCTGCTCCAGCGCGTTCTGGCGCTCGGCCTCCGCCCGGCTCTCGGCGCTACTCATGGTTACAGCGACCGCCACCATGAACGCGAGCGCCGGACGAGGAACTGAAGGGGCTGTGTGACGCTGCATGCGTACCTCCGGTCTGAACCTTCTTGTCGTATTTGTGGTAACAACTGCTCACAAACGGTACATCAGAAGGAGGGAGGCGATAATGCTGCATGCGTGATATGTACGTTTCCCCCTAAGAAACAATGCGCGGCAGGTCTTGGTGGTAGCCTTGCTGCTGAACCGACGGCAGCATGCGCGAGGGCTAGTCATCGAGGAATAGCTGGCGCTCGGCCCGGAGGTGACTCGGAAAGTACTCGGCCAGAAAATCCAGAAAGAGACGCACTTTGGTGGATAGGTTTCGGTGGCTTGGGTAGACGGCCCACGTCACGCGCGTGTACTTGCTCCACCGTCCTTCCAGCCGCCGCAGCCGCCCGGCTTCCAGATCCTCGTTGATGAAGAATAGCGGTAGCTGGGCCAAGCCGAGCCCGCAGCGCGCCGCCTCGAGCACGGTCGCGCCGTCGTCGCTCGTCCAGCTCCCCTCCACCTTGACCTTGATGCTCCCCTTCTCGGTATCGAACTGCCAGGTACCCAATTTACCGGTCAAGCACATATGATAGCGCAGGTCCTCCACCGACTTCGGCTCGCCGAACCGCTCGAAATACTCGGGACTTGCGCACAGACACATGATGTGGGAACCGAGCCGCCGGGCGATGAGCGTGGAATCGTCCAGATGCCCGAACTGCAGTCCTATATCGAACCCCTCGGCCACCAGATCCGGAGGCTCGAAGCTGGACGTGACGTTCACCGCAACCTCCGGGTAGCGGCGCGCGAATTCCGCCACCGCCGCCGCGGTGTAGCGAACTCCGTAAAGATTGTTGATGGCGATTTTGAGAGTGCCGCGCGGTTTGTTCTGCAGAGAGTTCACCAGCCGCTCAGTCTGCTCGTACTCGTCGGACATTTTCCGGCAGCCCTCGTAGAAGGCTTCGCCTACGTCCGTTAGAGCGAGCTGTCGGGTCGTCCGCTGCAGCAGCCGGGCGCCGAGCCTCGACTCCAGGTTCCGTACCTGCTTGGAGATGAATGACTTCGAGATGCCCAACGCCCGGGCGGCGGCCGTAAAGCTACCGCGGTCGACCACCTCGAGAAACTCCTCTATACCCTCCCACCGGCGCATACAACCCCCTCTACCGGCCACGGTGCAGGGGAGACTAATCCAGCGGCCGCGAGCAATTCAAACCGGCGTTTCGTCCTCCAACCAGGGCTTGCGCTTCAGGTGTCGATACTGAAACTTCCCGCATGCGCCCACCATCCCGCGCCGCCAGAGAACCTGGCGGAGATAGAACATGCGTAGGCGATTGCGCAGTCCGGGGATGACGGAAGGAACCCGGCCCAGACTGCTCAAGGCGCTGCGCACCACCCGTTCGGCCGACATGCCGTAATCGACGCGCTCCGAGATCGTCGCCCCCGGCGCCAGGACCAGGGCATCGACGCCCCAGTGCTTGAGCTCGAAGTACAACGCCTCGCCGAGAGCGAGCTGATACGCCTTGCTCGACGAGTATTCCACCATGAAGGGCATCGAGACGTGGCCCGTGACCGAGGACACCTGAATCAGACCGCCGCGGCGGCGCCTCGCCATTCGGCGCACGAAATGGTGGGCGAGCACCAGTTGAGCACGCACGTTGAAGTGCGCAACCTGCTCGATCTCTGCCGTGGTACGTTCGACGAAGTGGCCATGGAAGGCCGGCGCGCCGGCATTGTTCACCAGCAATCCGATCTCCAGATGGTCGGTCGCCTTCGCCACCACCTCGAGAAAGTCCGCCGCGCCCAGGTCGCACACCACCACCTCGACCTCGACCTCCTGGGTGCGGGTCAACTCGTGCGCCAGCGCGGCCAGCGCCTCCTTCCTGCGCGCTACCAGCACCAGGTTCAGTCCGCGCGCGGCCAGCAACCGGGCGAATACCGCGCCAATACCCGCCGACGCTCCCGTCACCAGGGCCCACGGGCCGTAGCGCTCCACAAAGGCGCGGCTCAAGCCGAAGCCAACTCGGGGTTGGCGCGAGCCAGGATGCTTTCCGTGCGCTCACGGATCCGCGCGTCCTGCTTGTCGCTGGCGGGCAGGATCCAGAACTGGTCATTCTCGATTCCCGCCAGGCACGTCCGCGCAACTTCGATGGGTTCGGTTAGCTGGAAATCCACACCCGCCGATTTGGCGAGTTGCTCCATCGACAGGTAGGCCTCCGGGGCGTCGCCGTCACGAAGCCCCGCCGGGCGGTTGCGCTCCGAAGCGAGAATGTTGGTGTTGACCAGGTGCGGTCCCGGAAACAACAAATGGGCCTTCAGTGCCGCCTCGTCCATGAGAAACTGAGCGTGCAAAACCTCGGTGAGACTGGTTACGGCCGCCTTTGTCGACGCATAGATCGGTGTGGTCGGCAGCGACGTCAAGCCACCATTGCTCGATGAGGTATTGACCACATGGCCCTCCTCCCCGCCTTCGAGCATACGCGGCACGAAGGCGCGGATGCCATTCACGACGCCCATGACGTTGACTCCGTAGCCCCAGGCCCAATCCCGCTCGGTCAGCGTCCATACCCGCCGCTGTGCCTCCTTGATACCGACACCGGCGTTGTTGCACAGCACGTGCACGGCCCCGAAAGCTTCGAAGGCGCGGTCCGCGAGGGTCCCTACCGAGGCGCTGCTGGTCACGTCGGTCTGCACTCCGACGACCTCCGGACCGATGTCGCTCAGGTCATCGATCGCCTGATCCAGGGCCGGCGCCTCGATGTCGGCCACGACGACGTTCATGCCCTTGTTCAGAAACACCTGGCACAGGCACAGCCCGATGCCGCTGGCCCCGCCGGTGACGACTGCCGTTTTCCCCTGAAATTCACGCATGGGCGTGTTCCGAAGCCAGTTCCAGGTCGACGCCCGCATCGAGGCCATCGTCAAACCGCTGATGGATGTGGTGTTTGATCCATTCCCCCGGGATCTTCTCCAGAATCTCACCGTTCGTCTGAGTTGCGCCCTCCGCGTACTCAAGACTGACCAGTTTTCTCACCGGTACGTCCACAAGCGGATCGTAGGGCGATTCGCGCAGAATGATATCGCCCTTGCATTCGTAGACATCGGTGTAATTACGTTTCCAATTGAGCTGGGTTAGCAGCACGTCACCATCGAAGCCAAGGCTGCCGTCGATGGCCGGCAACGCTTTGTGACAGAAGAAATGCTCGGTGAACTCGGCCGACCCCTTGGACTCCCCGATGCTCCCCTGGATCTCGAGGAACGGAATGTCGTGCCGGGTCACCGCCACCTTGAATCGGTCGCCGTCCACGTCGAAATCCACTGCGCCGATCTTCTTCGGCTCTCCGTAGATCTCCCGTCCGGAAATGACCACGAATTCCCCTTCCATGGGCATCGCCAGCACGTAGCCACCCATGCGGCCCTTGTAGTACGAGCGTACCGCCACCGTAGCCGCACCAATGGTAACGGTGTTCTCCTCACTAACATGCATCGCCACGTGCGCGAACTGCACGAAGATCTCCGGACGCTCGAGCGGTTCGAGCGGCTTCGGCAGCAACGCGGCCGCGATCTCGGGCTCCGTCTCGTACACGGCGCGAACCGATCGCACGGTGTTGTTGAGTGGCCCGCGCCGCGGCTGCTGTTTCGCACGCTCCAGGGTCTCGTCGCTGCGCACGTATCTCAGATGTGCCATAACGTTCCTCTTTGCTTTCTTTCGGGGCGAGTTCGCGTTCGGCGTCAGCTATTGCTATACGGGCCGTCCACGTAAAATTGCGAGAAATATTTCCGGAACTGCATGATCGGACCGTCACCGTCACAGAGCACCGGATCCTTCAGATGGAACTTGTTCTCCCAGATGGGGATGTCGCCTGCAACGCCACGCTGGCCGATGACGCTTTGCACGCTCTCGCGACAAGCCTTGTACTCGAACGAATCCTCCGGGTACTTCAGATGGGTGAAGGCGAAACGAAGGTCCACCCGTTCCCGGTCGATCGGCGTGACGAGCACCAACAGCAGCGTGTCGACGAGTCCGCTGAACCGGGTGGACTTCTGCCCGGCACCCACCTGACGCACCTCCACCAGCGACTCGACGGTGCGCTCCACGCCGGAGGCGTCCACCATCTTGCGCTGCCCACTGATCCGCGAGCTGCGTATATGCCCTTCGTAGGTGGTCTCACCCTCCGGCACCGCCTCCATCTGGTGAACGTACTTGAAGTGAGCCACGTCGACGCCGTTCTCGGCGATCTCCTGGGGGTGGCCCCGGAACTCCCACTGGTAGCGGTCGAGCGGCACCCACTCCGGGTCGCCCACCTCCGGATAGGCTTCGGGCTCGAAATCCGGATCGGCGTCCTCCGGGTGATACCATGCCCAGATCACCTGGCTGCGCTCGATCACCGGGTACGCCTTCAGACACGGCCCCTTCTTCGCCCGCCCCGGCAGCGATTTGGCGTACGGGACCTCGCTCACGTACCCCTCGGTGTCGTAGCGCCAGTGGTGGAACGGACAGCGAATGGTCTCCTCCACCACCTGCCCGCCGTGCCCGAGGTGCGCTCCCAGGTGGGGGCATACCGGGTCAACCAGGCCCACCTCGCCGCTCTCTGTCCGAAACAGCACCATTTCCCGGTCGAAATAGTGGACGATTCTCACCTCGCCCCGACTCAACTCGTCGGAGTAGCCGATGCAATACCAGCCGAAGGGAATGGGAAGCCGTGCTGTCTCAGTCATGGTCGTATCCTCGTTTACATACGGTGACGTTCCCGATCCTATCCCGGATCAGCTCGCCTGCTGAAAGTCGGACTTGGGCGGCCCGATCCTGGCCGCCAGCTCGTTGAGCCGATCGAGATCCAGGCCGTAGCAGTCCACGGCGTTGGCACCGAGGAGCTTCGTGAGCTCGTCGTCGGGAATCCCTCGCATGCAGGAGAGCATCTTTTCCCTCGTATGGGGCCAGGACCCCTCCGGATGCGGGTAGTCGGTGCCCCACATGATGCAGTCATGGCCGATGTCGCCACGTACGGCCGTGGAACCCTCGTCGAACAGCGCCGATGCCGCGACCCAGCAGTTCCTGCGGAAGTAGTCACTGGGCTTCATGGTGAGGTTTGAACGGAAGTCACCGAGCTTGCCGGAGGTATGCTTGACCGACGCGCGCACATCCATGAGCTCCAGCATGTGAGGAATCCAGAACTCACTCACCTCGGTGATGCAGAACTTCAGCCGGGGATACAGCTCGAACACCCCGCCGAAGATCAGATGCCACAGCGGGCGCGCCGTCCACCAGGCGAACTCGGTGAGATACACGCCCACCGCCCCCGGCAGAGAGAAATCGTAGTCGGGCGACGGTCCGGAATGGGTGTGAACCACCAACCCCGCATCCTGGCAGAACTCCCAGATCGGGTAGTACTTCGGATGGTTGTAGGCATCATAGTCACCCATGAGGGCTGGAATCAGGATACCGCCGAAGTTGTTCGTCTTGACCCACTCGAGCTCCTCAAGCGCCTGCTCCACCCCGTACAACACTGGAATGATCGCGATACCGATCCGGCGCAGCGGTTCTTTGGCACAGAACTCGGCCATCCATCGGTTGTGAGCGCGGGCGCCCGCCCATTGCAACTCCGGATCGACGCCCCAGGGCTTGAGACCGAGGCCGGCCCCGAACGGCGGAGCGTTCATCTCGGTGATGCCGTCCGGAAACAGCACCTCGGCCGCCACGCCGTCGTCGTCTATGATCTTGTTTCGAAGATCCGAGTCCCAGGCGCCCGCCAGGCCGTACTCCGCCTTCTCACGCCACTTGCGGTTGAAGTCGGCAATGAGGAACGATTCTTCCGCCTTCGCCGTCTGTTTCCTCTGAATCGGCAAAGCCTTGTCGAAGGCGTCGTGATATCTGGGGTCGAGATAGTCGCGGTACTCGGCCATGGGAAGGCCTGCATGGCCATCCGTCGATACGATCAGGTAGCGATCCATTTCCTGTACTCCCGCACAATGTCGCTGTTACCGAAGTTCTGTTAGTTACGCTAACGTGGGGGCGCGAGCTTGATAAGGGGCTCGGGGAGAAGGTTGTGTTTCCGCATGCGAACAATGAAGACCGGGTTCGTCAGACGGCACCCTCAGGCCATATCAGCGGAAGAAACGGCTGATACTGTCCACCACGCAGGCCGGCCGGTCCTGGCCTTCGACCTCGACCGTCACCCGAACCACGAGTTGCACGCCGTTTTTCACCGCCGACACATCCGTCACTTCGCCCACCCCACGGATTCTCGAATCCACCAGTACCGGGGCCGGGAAGCGGACGGTGTCGCATCCGTAGTTCACGCCCATGGATGCGCCTTCCACCCGGATCAGCTCCGGCAGGAAGCGGTTCACCAGCGCCAAGGAGAGGTACCCGTGGGCGATGGTGCGGCCGAAGGGCCCCTGCGCGGCGCGCTGCGGATCCACGTGGATCCACTGGTGATCGTCGGTGGCGTCGGCGAAGCGGTCGATGCGATCCTGCTGCACCTCGACCCACCCGGTAGGACCGAGGCGTTCGCCCACGGTTGCTTTCAGATCACTCAACTGAACGACCCGGGTCATGGCTCCCCCTTCTCATGCACGCTGACTGGATACCGGCACGATCTCGCCAGTCATGTAAGACGAGTACTCACTGGCCAGAAAGATCATCACGTTGGCCACCTCCCAGGTCTCGGCGGCGCGTCCGAACGCTTCCCGCGCCTCGAGCTCGGAAAGCAGCGCCTCGGAGGTGACCTTGGCGAGGAACGGATGCATGGCGAGGCTCGGAGCCACGGCATTGATGCGCACCCCGAGCCCTGCGCCTTCCACCGCGGCGCAGCGGGTCAGCGCCATCACCCCCGCCTTGGCGGCGGCGTAGTGTGCCTGGCCCTTCTGCGCGCGCCAGCCGAGCACCGACGCATTATTCACGATGACCCCGCCCCCGGAGCGCGCCATGCGCTGCATGGCCGCACGGGTCATCCGGAACGTGCCGTTCAGCGTCACATCCAGGACCAGGTGCCACTGCTCGTCGGTCATATCCACCAGGTCGGCGGTGCCACCAAGCCCGGCGTTGTTGATCAGGATGTCCATGCCGCCGAGCTCGTCGCTCGCCCGGTCGAGCAAGTGGTCCACCTCAGCCTGCTCGGTGACGTTGCACAGGGCGCTGGCCGGGCGCTGCCCCGTCTCATCGGCCAACCGGTCCGCAGCATCCTGAAGCCGGCGCTCATGGATGTCGGAGATCATCACCGTTGCACCTTCCTCTATGGCACGGCGGGCGGCGGCGAAGCCAATGCCGGTACCGGCGGCGGCGGTGAGCAGCACCCGCCGACCACGCAGCAGGTCGTGGCCGCGAACGTACTCCGGCGGCCGGGACAGATCCTTCATGCCGACGCTCCGTACACGGGCTCGGGCGCCTGGCGCAGAGCGAGGAGGCGGCGTACGGCGTCGTCGAGATCAGCCACCGCCCAGCGGCCGCCATGGTCGAGCTCAGTGCCGTGGCGCCAGCCTTCGGCGATGGACAGACGACCGCCGTGCATCTCGAAGCAGCAGCCGCTGACCTCGGCCGAGCGCGGGCTCGCCAGCCACACCACCAGCGGCGCCACGTTGTCGGGGCTGAACGCGTCGAATCCCCCATCCTCCGGCGGACGCATCATGTCGGCAAAAACCTGCTCGGTCATTCCAGTACGGGCCTGGGGTGCCAGCGCATTGGCGGTGACGCCGTAGCGGCCGAGCTCCGCCGCCTGGACCAGGGTCAGGCTCAGGATTCCGCCCTTGGCGGCGGCATAGTTCGACTGACCCATCGAGCCCAGCAGGCCCGCCCCCGAGCTGGTGTTGACGATCCGACCGTCTACCGGGTCGCCGGCCTTGGCCTTGCCGCGCCAGTACTTGGCGGCGTGATTGGAGAGACAGAAGTGCCCCTTCAGGTGCACCTCGACCACCGCATCCCAGTCGTCCTCGGTCATGCTGGCGAACATGCGGTCGCGACAGATGCCGGCGTTGTTGACGATGGCGTGGACGTCGCCGAACGTGTCCAATGTCTTACGGAAGATCTCCCCCGCTGATGCGTGGTCGGTGATATCGCCCGTGTCGGCCACGGCCCGGCCGCCGGCAGCCTCGATGGCCGCGGCGGTAGTCGCCGCGGCGTCCGCCACGATGTCGTTCACCACCACGCTGGCGCCAGCGGCCCCGAGTGCCAGGGCATAAGACCGTCCCAAACCGCCGCCTGCACCAGTGACGATCACCGTTCTACCTGCGCATTCGTCGCTCATGGTCAAAGTCTCTCCAGAATCGTTACGTTTGCCTGTCCGCCACCCTCACACATGGTCTGCAGACCAAGGCGGCCGTCGGCCCGCTCCAGCTCGTGCAATAGCGTGGTCATGAGCCGCGCCCCCGTGGCGCCGAGGGGATGACCCAGCGCGATGGCGCCGCCATTGACATTGGTCTTCGTCGCGTCGTAGTCGGTCTCGGCGAGCCAGGCCATCACCACCGAAGCGAAGGCTTCGTTGATCTCCACCCGGTCGATATCGCTCATGGACAGGCCGGTCTTCTTCAGCGCGCGCTCGGTGGCCGGTATAGGAGCGGTGAGCATCCACACCGGATCGTCTGCGAGCACACTCAGATGACGGATACGCGCCCGAGGCATCAGACCGTGGCGGCGCACCGCCTCCTCGGAGCAGATCAGCAGCGCCGCCGCGCCATCACAGGTCTGGCTCGACACGGCGGGTGTGATGCGCCCACCTTCCTGCAGCGGCTCGAGACCGGCCATGGCGTCCAGCGAGGTACCGCGGCGCGGCGTCTCGTCAACGGTCAGGCCGTTCAACGGCACGATCTCGCGCTGGAAGCGTCCCTCATCGATGGCGGCGACGGCGCGCTCGTTGGAGGTGAGAGCGAAACGCTCCATGTCGTCCCGCGAGAAGCCCCACTTCTGCGCGATCATCTCCGCCGAGTTGAACTGGCTCACGATACCGTCGCCGTAGCGTTCCACCCATCCCGTCGAGCCGGTGAACGGATCGTCGAAACCGTACGGCTGGCCCGCCAGCATCGCGGCGGAGATGGGGATCTGGGACATGGCCTGCAGGCCACCGGCCACGACGACGTCGCTGGTCCCGCTCATCACCGCCTGGGCGGCGAAATGCACGGCCTGCTGGGAGGAACCACACTGACGGTCGACGGTGACCCCCGGCACATGCTGAGGTAAACTCGCCGCCAGCCAGCACGTGCGGGCGATGTCACCGGCCAGCGGCCCGATGGTATCCACGCACCCGAATACGACGTCGTCGTATTCCTCCGGTGGCACGTCGTTGCGCCGGGTCAGCGCCTTCAGCACATGCGCGCCGAGATCTGCCGGATGAATCTCCGACAGGCTCCCCCGCCGGCGGCCTGTGGGGGTACGCAATGCATCTACGATATAGGCTTCAGCCATGTCGATCCTTCACCTGTTCATTCGAATGTGCTGCCGGGCCCCGGCGGGAACCGCCCGCCGAGCACGGCGTCGTCGAGGGTGGCCAGGTGCGCCTCGCGGTCGCCCCACAGGCCCGTGAGCGCCCAGGCGCGCTTCATGAAGAAATGCAGATCCGCCTCGAACGTGTAACCCATCCCGCCGAACACCTGAATGGCGCGTTCCGCGGCCTCGATTGCTGCGTCGCTGGCGGCAAGCTTGGCGTGGGCAACTACCACGTCCCGGCGAGGATCCCGCTGCCCGACGACGGCCGCAGCCCGGTAGACGACCGGTCGGGCGAAGTCGAGAGCGACTCGCGCGTCGGCCAGCAGGTGCTTCACCGCCTGGAACGAGCCGATGGCCCGACCGAACTGCTCCCGGGTCCGGGCGTAGTCCACGGCCAGCTCGATCATCCGCTCGGTCAGCCCGCACAGCTCCGCCGCCACCGCCACCGCGCCCCGGGCGAACGCATCAGTCGCAAGCTCATTGGCGCGCGGGCCGCTGGCAAGTTCGCTGCCCATACCCGGCCGCAGCTTCGATAGGCGGCGTAGCGGATCGATGGTGGGCCGCGGCTCCACACTGGCCTGTGCAGCATCCAGCCAGTGGACGGCCGCGCTCTCCACCACCACCACCCCATCGGCGCCCTCCGCGAAATTCACGAACGGGTTGGCCCCGTGGGACAGGACGATGCGCCGGCTGCCCGCAATGACCTCGTCCAGTCGCTCCCCCGCGCCGCTGCCGATGTCCGCCAGAAGCGGAACCAGGACCGCCGCGGTCTCGCTGTAGGGCTCCGGCAGACACACCCTCCCGGCCTGCTCGCACAGCAGCACCAGCTCGACCATGGACAACCCCATGCCCCCGCGAGCTTCGGGGGCGGCTGCGCCGAGCAGCCCCATCTCGGCCAGCTCGCTCCACAAGGCCAGCCCGTCGCCGCCGTCCACCAGCACGCGCAGGCGCTCCACGGGATTCCTACCCTCGAGAAACGCCCGCGTGCCGTCGCGAAGCGCCAGCGCATCCTCGGAGAAACTGAAATTCACCGACCTCTACCCCCGCGGCAGGCCGAGCACCCGCTCGGCGATGATGTTGCGTTGAATCTCATTGGCGCCGGCGTAGATGGGACCGGCCAGGGAGAACATGTAGCCATCCAGCCAGCGCGCGTCGTCCACGGCCTCCGGCGCCCCCTCGTCGAGCTCGGCAAAGGCGCCGCACAGACTCATTCCGGCCCTGTGCATCAGCCGATCGAGCTCCGACCAGAAGATCTTGTTGGCGCTGGTCTCGGGGCCAACGCGGCCGCCGTTCATGATCTTGCTCGCGGTCATGTATGTGGCCTGGCAATACGCTTCGCAGCGCATCCACGCATCGAGCACGGCAGCCCGGGTCCGGGCAGAGGTACCATCGGCACGCTCCCGGTACAGGGCCACCAGGCGCTGGGCTGTCTTCTGGAAGCGTGCCGGCGAGCGCAGCATCAGGCCGCGTTCGAATCCGGCGGTGGACATGGCCACCTGCCACCCGCCGTGCTCGGGGCCGAGCAGGTTCGCCACCGGTACCCGGACATCGTCGAAGAAGATCTCGGCGAAGCCCGGGTCGCCGTCGAGCTGCGCGATGGGCCGGATGGTGATGCCCGGGGTGTCCAGGGGCACGAGGATCATGGACAGGCCCTTGTGCCGCTCACTGTCCGGATTCGTCCGGAACAGGCCGAAGCACCAGTCGGCGAACACGGCCCGAGACGACCAGATCTTCTGCCCATTGATCACATAGTCGTCGCCATCGCGTAATGCCTTGGTGCGAATCGCCGCCATGTCGGAGCCCGCACCCGGCTCGGACCAGGCCTGAGCCCAGATCTCGTCACCAGCTGCCATCGCGGGCAGATACCGGGCCTTCTGCTCCTCGGTGCCGTATTCCATGAGGGTGGGCCCGAGCAGGAATATACCGTTCTGACTCACCCGGCCCGGTGCGTCCGCGGCATAGTACTCCTCCTCGAAAATCAGCCACTCGATGAGGTCACAGCCCCGACCGCCGTAGGTCTCGGGCCAGGTCACCATGCCCCAATTCCCCTGATGCAGGGTACGCTCCCATTGCCGGTGCGCTTCGAAACCAGCCTCCGTGTCGAAGGACGGCAGCCGCTCCTTCGGCACGTGCTCGGCCAGCCAGCTTCTGACTTCCTGGCGAAACGCTCTCTGGTCAGCGGTGTACTCGAGTTTCATCCCTGCCCTCGTCAGTCATCGAACGAGGCCGCCTTACCGCCATCGACGAAGGCATCGCGTGCAGTCTGGCTGTCCTCGTGCATGTACATCTCGAACGTGAAGCCCTGCTCCCAGCGATAGTTCTGATCGACATCGAAGGCTTCGATTCCATTGAGCGCCTGTTTGGCGAGACGCAGCGCATCGCGCGACTTCGACGCGATCACCCCGGCGAACGCCCGCGCTTCTTTCGTCAGAGCATCCCTCGGCACCACTTTCGCGATACCGCCGAACCGCTCCGCTTCGGTGGCCGTGACCTTGCCGCCGGTGAGGAACGCGGCCCGGACCCGGGGGTGGGACAGCATTCGCTGCATGTGAGAGGCACCGCCCATGGCGCCCCGATCAATCTCGGGGAGTGAGAAGTAGCTGTCGTCTGCGGCGATCACGGCGTCTGCGGCACCACACACGCCAATGCCGCCGCCCAGCACGAAACCATGCGGAGCGGCGACCACCGGTACCTCGCACAGGTGAATGGCCTGGAACGTGAGGTAGTTGCCCTTGTTGACCTGGACTATGGCGCTGGAATCGGCGGCCAGCTCCTTGATGTCCACCCCGGCGCAGAAACCGCGGCCTTCTGCCCGGATGAGCAGGCAGCGGACGTCCGGGCGCCGGCCCAGATCGGTGACCAGTGAAGCGAGCTCCAGCCATTGGGCGCCGGAGAACGCGTTCACCGGCGGATGATCGAAGACGATCTCGGCGATTCGGTCGCCAACCGACGTGCGGAAACTCATGCGGATACCTCGCTCGGTTGCAGGCCGCCGGCGGCGACCGCGTTCAGATTCTCGCTGGCTTCATCGATCATGGACGAGACCAGGTCCTCGCAAGCAGGCAGGTCGCGGATCAGCCCCGCAACCTGTCCGCCTGGAAGCACGCCTTGCTCGGGGTCGCCCTCCACCATGGCGCGCTGAATGATCATGGGCGCGCTGGCCGCCATCAGGGTCTGCCCCAACGTGAGCTCGGAGTTGCGCGCCATGTTCCAGGCGGAGCGCAACAACTCGCCGAGGGGGGTGCCCGTACGGGCCCTGAGGCGCAGGCCGTTGGCCACCCCGCGCACCAGCAGCCCCACGGTGGAGGCCCGTTCCAGCTCCCAGAGCTTCTCGTTCATGACCATGCGCTGGGGCAGGCCGTCGAGCTTGGTGGAGACTTTGATGCGGGTGGCGTCGCTTCCCAGGTAGCGCTCCTTCGTGACGTCGGGCGTGGGGCTCTCGGCCGTGAGCAGAAATCGGGTGCCCATGGCTATGCCGTCGGCGCCGAAGGTTCGTGCCGCAGCGAGGCCTCGGCCGTCCTTGAAGCCGCCACAGGCCACCACCGGCACGCCCGGATTCTGATCGAGCACCTGGGCGAGCAGCAGCCAGGTGGGCGTATCACCGGTGTGGCCGCCGCCTTCGCCGCCCTGACAAACCAGCACATCGGCGCCAAGCTCCACCGCCTTGCGCGCATGCCGGGCCGCGCCGATGGTGGGCACGCAGAGGATGCCGTGACTCCTGGCCTTTTCTATCAGGCGGGCGGACGGCGCTCGCCCGTAGGATATGGCGGCCACCCCATGATCGATGCAGATGTCGATGATGCGGTCGATTCCGGGCTGAAAGGAATGCACGTTGACGCCGAACGGGGCGTCGGTAGCCTGTTGGATCCGGCCGATCTCGGCCTCGCACTCCTCCGGGGAGAGCACGGCGGCGGCCAGGAAGCCGAAGGCCCCGGCGCGGCTGGAGGCCGCGACCAGCGCCGACGTCGCCACCCATCCCATCGCTGTCTGCACAATGGGATAGCGGCAGCCCAGGAGACGCGTTAGGCGGGTGGATAGGGCGGAATGCACCGCTACCGCTCCCGGTTCCTGTTGGAGCTGGCCATGGAGTCCAGGTTGTGCCCGGCGATGTAGTCGCCCTTTACCAGCGTGTTCTGGGCGTGAGCGAAGTGGTGCATGCCGAAAACGGCGTCGATGCCCGTGTGCTTGCCCTGCAGATCCTCGATGTGATTGCACGCCTGCTTGGCGAGGAGCAGCCCCAGCCGCGGCTGAGCGGCAACCTTATCCGCCATGGCCCTGACCGTAGGGTCCAGCTCGTCACGGGGCACCACCCTGTTCACCATCCCGAGCTGCTGTGCGCGTTCTGCACTCATGCGCTCACCAAGGAACAGGAACTCCTTGGCCAGGCGCACGTTCAGCTCGTGGGCGTGGGCGAAGTACTCGACTCCGGGGAAGCCCATGGTGAGCACCGGGTCCTGAAAGAACGCGTCGTCCGACGCGACGATCAGGTCGCACACCCAGGCCAGCATCAGACCGCCGGCGATGCACCCCTTGTGCACTTGCGCGATGGTGGGCTTGGGCACCGCGCGCCACCGCTTGCACAAGCCCAGGTACACCTCCTGTTCGCGAGCAAAGGCCTTCTCCGCGCCGGGTTTGTTCGCGTGGTCGTACCACATCAGCCGACGCTCGAATGAGCGGTCGAAATCGCGGCCCGGGGTGCCGATGTCATGCCCCTGAGAGAAGTGCTTGCCGTTGGAGCGCAGCACGATGGCCCGCACCGCGTCGTCGTCCACAGCCCGCTGAAACGCATCGTCCAGGGCATAGAGCATCTGGCTGTTCTGGGCGTTGTGGAACTGGGGGCGGTTCAGAGTCAGATAGGCCACGTGGCCGTCCACCTCGTAGAGGACGGGCTCCGCCTCCTCATAGGTGACTTCCTTTTCCACCGGCTCGGTCAGCTCCAGATCCTGGGGCTCGGGTCGTTCGCTCATGGTCGCTCTCCGGTTGGCCCGGGTCCGCCTTCAGCGGCGCCCGGGCGGGTTGTCAGGGAACACGCCGGCGCGCAGGTCGTGAGGGTCGAGACGGTCGAGGATCTCGAGCTGCTCGGCAGTGGGGGCCGGCGTCTCAGCCAACTCGTCAGCCACGGCCAACTCGAAGCCGGTGTTCTCCCGGACTTGCTCCAGGCTCACCCCGGGATGCAGCGAGCGCACTCGGATGCCGTTATCGGGGCCCTGGAAGTCCATGACCGCGAGATTGGTGACAATCAGGCGCAAGTCCAGGAATCGGGGCCTCACCCCGCCCGGCCAGCGCGCCGGGTTGTAGCCGATACCCCCAACCATGTCGACCTCGCCGGACACGAAGGTGCGGCTACCGTGATTGGGCACAAACATGGAATTGGTGTTGTTGATGGTGTTGCCGGGGTAGCCGCGCACTCCCAGCAACTGAGTCTTGGGTTTGGCGTAGTCGCCGATCACCGAGATGTTCATCTGACCAAAGCGATCCAACTGCACGGGCGTGACCATGGCGTGCCGCTTGCCCCGGTTCAGTACATCGAAGACGCGCTCGTAGTTCATGATGCCTTCGATCTTTGGTCGATAGTCGCCCCGCGGCCCCACCGGCACCGGCTCGGAAACCAGGTAGGCTTCTCCGTCCGTCATCATGAGTCCGGGCTCGAAGGTGAGCTTGGCGAGACCCGCCGCCAGCCGGGGTACCAGGCCGATGCTGGTCGCCAGGCGCTCGCCGTCGCCGCGGAACGCCTCCGCGGCCGCGCAGATGCACAGCTCCGCTAGGGTGAAATGGCTCACTTGGGCTCTCCTTAGAATACTGGTAACGGCAGGGCTCGAATGGCCTCAGCGCCCCCTACCTGGGCCACGTAGTCTTCGTGCCTTTTGCCCGCCACATGACGCTCGAAATACTCAGGCCAGCCTCCCTTGGCAGCGGCGTTGTAGGTGTTCATGTGGTCCACGTCCATGCCGTAGTCGGGCCCGCAGGACGTGGGATGCGCGCCCAGCGAAGCCGGCGCTACCCCGGACACCAGCGAGCGCTCTATGGGCATTTGCAACGCCACCATGGGATCGTTGAAGGCGCCGGTTTCGACGATGCGCTCAGCAGTCAGGTAAGTCGCATCAGCCGCTCGGGCCAACCACTCGTCGAAGAACGGATCCGGCCCGGAGATGCGTGAATTTCCCTGCGGGTCGGCCTCATTAACGTGACATACGGTCACGTCCAGATTGAGCGCCGGCATGGCCACAAGCTCCTCGCCGTCGTCGTAGGGAGAGCGGATGGTCTTGATTTCCGGATTGCAGGCGAGCACGTCGGAAGCGAGCCCTACTCGGGTCGGCAGGAACGGCAGCCGCGCAGCCGCCGCCTTGAGGCCCAACTGCAACATACCCTCATCCAGTTCCATCACCTCGAGGGCCCCGGCCTGCCTGACCTCGCGGAAGTGGGCATCGAGGGGCACCAGGTCCAGGGAGACGAATCCGAAGATCAGCTTCTTCAGCTTGCCTGCGGCGGCCAGCATGCCCACCTCCGGCCCACCGTAGGCCACAACGGTCAGATCCCTCACATCGGTATTGAGCAGCGCACGCACGAACGCCATGGGTTTTCGCCTGCCGCCCCAGCCGCCGATGCCGATCGTCATGCCGCTATCGATGCGCCTGGCGATTTCTTCAATGGTGGTGGACTTGTCCAGCATGGTCACGAGACTCCCTCGGGAGATGGATTGTTGCGGCCGCCTGACCGGTCCGACCGTAATCACCTTACCCATTCATACTGACAGAGCTACAGGAATCCAGGGCGTAAACACACTGTGCACGATCAGATTCCATTCGCCGGGCGGCCCGACTGATAGAATCGCCGGCATGAATCAACAGGCCAACAATGTCGTTCTGGTCACCGGGGGTAGTCGCGGCATCGGCCGGGGCATCGTCGAGGCGTTTCTCCAATCCGGCGCCACCGTATATGCCTGCGGCCGGAGTGCCCCGGAGACACCCCTCGTCGCCGGCGACCGGAAGGCTCGCTTCGTCGAGGCGGATGTGCGCGACCCGGATCACATCGATGAACTTGTTACGACGATCGAGCATGAGGCGGGAGGGCTGAACACCCTGATCAACAACGCCGGCGGCAGCCCCTCGGCAGAGGCTGCCACGGCCTCACCCCGCTTCACCGAGGCAATCGTTCGCCTGAATCTGCTGGCGCCGCTGTGGGTCAGCCAGCGCGCCTACGCGCCGCTCAAGGCGCGCCACGGCTCCATCGTGAACATCGCCAGCGTTTCGGCGGTACGGGCCTCGCCCGGCACCGTGGCCTACGGTGCCGCCAAGGCGGGCCTTTTGTCCGCCACCCGGTCACTGGCCCAGGAATGGGGACCCGACGTACGGGTGAACGCCATCATCGCAGGCCTCATCCGAACCGAAGCCGCACGCGATCACTACAACGGCGACGCGGGTATCGCCGCACTCGAACGCAGGTTGCCGGGGCGACGCCTGGGTGAACCGTCCGATATCGCCGGCGCGTGCCTGTACCTGGCGTCGCCCGCGGCAGGTTACGTATCCGGTGCGGCCCTCGAGGTTTCCGGGGGCGGCGAGCCCCCGAGTTTTCTCGGCTTCGTGGAAGAAGCGCAGCGGGCCGATTGAGCGGCTCCGGGCCAACCCGGGCGGCGCCTCTCAGTGTGCGATGATACTCAGGACCGTTCTATGATCGACGTTTCCAGAACCACCATCGAGCTACTCGACCGCGCCGCTCGCCGCTGGCCTGACAAGGTAGCCATACTCGAAGAGGGCGAGCGCCTCTCATTCAACGCGCTGCGCAGCCGGGCGCGCGATCTCGCGCGGGGAATCATCGCGCAGGGGCTCGAGCCGGGCCAGCGCTTCGCGATCTGGGGCCCCAATTCCACCGGCTGGATACTCGCCGCCCTGGCCGGACAGATGGCCGGCGGGGTCCTGGTGCCGATCAACACCCGGTTCAAAGGTCCGGAAGCCGCGGACATCCTCCGCCGTTCCGGCAGTCGGCTTCTGTTCGTGGTGCCCCGCTTCCTCGAAGTGGATTACCCGGCGCTGCTCCGGAACGAGAGTCTGCCCGAGCTCGAATCGGTGGTGGGCATGGATACCCTGGACGAGTTGGCGGTCGACGGCCAGCAGGTCTCGAATGAAGCCCTCGATGTACGAGCCGGCACGGTCACCGGCGAGAGTCTGTGCGACATTCTCTATACCTCCGGCACGACCGGCGCCCCGAAGGGCGTCATGTGCACCCACGGACAGAACGTGGCCGTTTTCGAAGCCTGGTCGCGGGCAGTGGGGCTATCCGCTGACGATCGCTATCTAATCGTCAATCCGTTCTTCCATTCGTTCGGCTACAAGGCCGGCTGGCTGGCGGCGCTTCTGTGCGGCTCCACGATGTATCCCATGGCGGTGTTCGATGCCGAACGGGTCGTGGCGCTGATCGAAAACGAAGGCATCAGCATGCTGCCCGGTGCTCCCACCATTTTTCAGTCGTTGCTGAGTTTGCCGGACATCGGCGACCGGAACCTGTCCTCCCTGCGCTGTGCCGTCACAGGCGCCGCGTCGGTCCCGGTGCAGCTGGTGCGCGACATGCGCGAGCGGCTGGGTTTTCGCGAGGTTTACACGGCGTACGGGCTCACCGAATCCACCGGGGTGGTCAGCCTTTGCAGTGCCGACGATGACTTCGAAACCATCGCCAACACCTCCGGGCGGGCCATGGAAGGGGTGGAGGTGCGGATCCGCGGTGAGGATGGCAGCTTCATCGCCCCCGGGGAGAGCGGCGAGATCTGGGTCCGCGGCTTCAACGTCATGAAAGGCTACCTTGATGATCCAGAAGCCACCCGGGCCGCCATCACCGAGGACGGATGGCTGCGCACCGGTGACGTGGGGACCCTGGACGAGCGAGGCTACCTGAGAATCACCGACCGACTCAAGGACATGTTCATCTGCGGTGGGTTCAACTGCTATCCGGCGGAGATCGAGCACACCCTGCTCCGGCATCCGGACATCGCCGACGTGGCGGTGATCGGAGCACCCGACGAGCGCCTCGGCGAGGTGGCCCACGCCTATGCGGTACCGGCCCCCGATGCGAGCCGGGATGACGCTGCGATCATCACCTGGGCCCGGCAGCACATGGCCAACTACAAGGTTCCGCGCCAGGTGTACTGGGTGGAGAGCCTGCCGCGCAACGCCGCGGGCAAAGTCCAGAAGTTCCTGCTCGGCGGGCGGTAGGACCGCCCGGGGTCATTGGCCCCTCGGTTCCTTCGGCAGTCCCAGCGCCCGTTCCGAAATCAGGTTGCGCTGAATCTGATTGGTTCCCGCATAAATCGTGTCCGCCCGGGAGAACAGGAACATCCGGGTCAGGTCGTTCCATTCGTAGCGATCGTTTTCCGCCACTTCCCCGGCCTGGCCCAGCACGTCCATGGCCAGCTCACCGAGCTCACGGTGCCAGGTGGCCCAGTAGATCTTGTAGGTGTAGGCGGGCCCGGACAACGCACCCTCGCTTCCTCCGGACAGCATTCTCAGCGCACTGGCGCGCATGATGTGCAGGCCGCGCCACGCCTTCGCCAGGCGCTGCCGAATTAGGGGATCCCGGGCGGCGCCGTTGGCCCTGGCCGCGGCAACAATGTCGCGCAGCTCGTTGCGGAACTGCATCTGCTGAGCCAGCGTCGAGACCCCACGCTCGAACGACAGCGTGCCCATCGCCACCTGCCACCCCTGCCCGGGCTGGCCGACGACGTTCTCTGCTGCAGTGACGGCGCCGTCGAAGAATACCTCGTTGAAGTCCGCCTCGCCGGTCATCTGCACGATGGGGCGTACAGTGACCCCCGGCTGATCCATGGGCACCAGCAGATAGGAAAGCCCATCGCGGCCCCGCGAGCCCTCCTCGCTGCGGCACAGGAGGAAGCACCAGTCCGCGAACTGGGCCAGCGAGGTCCAGATCTTCTGACCCTCGATGATCCAGCGCTTGCCGTCCGGCCCGTCCTCGAGGCGCGCCCGGGTACGGACGTTGGCCAGATCCGACCCCGCACCCGGCTCCGAGTAGCCCTGACACCAGACCTCCTGGCCGGCGGCAATTGCGGGCAGAAAGCGCGCCCGCTGGGCGTCGTTGCCGAAGTACAGAATGGTCGGACCAGCCAGTTCGACACCCATGTGGCCGAGCCGCGCCGGCGCTCGGGCCCGAGCGTACTCTTCGGCGAAAATCACCTGTTCCGCCAGTCCTGCATTCCGGCCACCGTACTCGACGGGCCAGCCGACGGCGCTCCAGCGCGCCTCGCCAAGGGCCCGCTCCCAGGACCGACGCTCCTCCACCATCGCCGTCTGCGAGGTAACGCCGCGGAGATCGCCGAACGGTCCCGCGAGCTGGTCCTCCAGCCACTGCGCCACCTCGCGCCGGAAGGCTTCCTGGTCGGACGTGAAGGAAAGCTTCAAAACACCACCTCGCCGGATTCGCTGTCGAGCCCCATGGCCACGGCAAGCCGCTCCTGATGGGCCGCCAAGTTGCCGAACAGCGTGGCCGAGGCCCGCGCACGCTTGAAATACAGGTGCGCGTCGTGCTCCCACGTGACGGCAATGCCGCCGTGCATCTGAATCATGTTGCCGGCGCAGAATTCCAGGGTCTCGGTGCCCTGAGCCTTGGCCAGGGAAGCCATGTCCGAGGCCGTGGCCGGATGATCCTCGGCGTTGCAGGCGGCGTAGTACACGGCGGAGCGGGCGGCTTCCACCAGCACGAACATGTCCGCCAACCGGTGCTTGACCGCCTGGAAGCTGCCCACGGTGCGGCCGAACTGCTTGCGCTCCTGGACGTATTCCACCGTCCGCTCGAGAGCCGCAGTGGCCGCGCCGGTCTGCTCGGCGGCAATCGTGAGGCAGGCACGGTCCATCGCCGCCTGCAATGCGCCACTTGCCGAGCCCGGCTCACCCAGCACGGCTGCCGTCACCTCCAGACCCGCAGCCGCGAGCCGGGACGCCGGACGCGTCTGGTCCAGCATGACATGGTCGGTGCGCTCGATATTGGGGAAACCGCCGGCACCGTCGCCCTCCAGCAGGACGACCGAGACGCCTTCGTCTCCGTCGGTGTCGGGCCACCGCGCCGCCAACAACAGCAGGTCCGCCGTGTGCGCCCCCAGCACGAAATCCCATTCGCCCTCGACCAGGAGCCGGTCGCCGTCAGCCAGCAGACGAGCGTCCACCCCCGCCACCCCCGCGGCGCCACCCCGGGAGCACACTCCGACGGCGCAGGTGACCTCACCGGTGGCCACGCGCGGCAGCCAGGCAGCGCGCTGGGCCTCGGTTCCGCCCCGGTCGATGAGGGTGGCGGCCAGTACCGCAGACTGGAGAAACGGGCTCGGCAGCAACGCGCGGCCCATCTGCTCCGAGACGATAGCGAGCTCCACCAGGCCGAGCCCCTGCCCGCCGTGGTCGACCGGCACGAGGATGCCGGCGAGCCCGAGCTCTCCGGCCAGCGCCTGCCAGGTCTCGGTGAGAAACCCTTCGCGACGGTCCATGGCCCGGCGCACCGCGTCCGAGGTGCCATGGGCAGCGCAGAAACCACCCACCATCTGCTCGATCAGGCGCTGCTCCTCGGTGAATTCGAACTGCACGGGACTCTCGACGCCTTCGGGTGTGGCATTATGAGAACCCTCTCGGACGGAAGTAAATTCCACGTGCATGAAAACACTGTTCACCGCGTGGCGGGTACGGCTGACGGAAGAATGTCAGCCATCAGCGGTCAGCTTTCAGCCAGAGGGCCTTCAGCCATCAGCGGTCAGCTTTCAGCCGTAGGGGTGCCTTCGTGCGCCCAGTGGTGAAACACAGCGGATGCCGCCCGAGGAGCCAGCACCAAGGGTTCATTTTCACCCTCGAGTACTGAAAAGCCCACTGGCTGAAAGCCGAACGCTGACCGCTGACCGCTGACCGCTGACCGCTGACCGCTGACCGCTACCTCACTCCGGCGTCAACACCAGCAACAACCCGTCATTCGCCGGCTCGAATCCGAGCCGCTCGAGAAATCGCGCCGCCCGGGCGCCCTCCACGGGCGGTAAGCGCGTGAAGATCTCGCGGCCGCCCTGTGTCTCCGCCAAGCCGATGGCATGGCCGAGCATCCACCGGCCCAGACCGCGGCGCCGGAAGCCGTGGGCCACACCGAGGGCGAGCAGATCGTAGCGGCGGCCGGTCGCGGCCCGCAGCGCGTAGGCCGCCACGGGCCGGCCATCGAGCTTGGCGACGCGGATTTCGTCGAGCGCCAGCGTCGCGGCCAGCTCGTCCTCGTCGCAGCCGCCGGCGCTCAGCAGATCATACGGCACCGCGTCCGGATACGGCCGGTAGATCCGGGTGTCCTGGGGGCGGAACGCCATCAGGCCAGGGCCTGCTCCAGGTCGGCGACCAGGTCCCCCGGCGTCTCGATACCGGCGGAGAGACGAATAAGGCCGTCGTCGATGCCGAGTGTCTGCCGCGTCTCGACGGGCACGCTGGCGTGGGTCATGAGCGCCGGATGCTCGATGAGCGACTCCACCCCGCCGAGGCTCTCCGCCAGGGTGAACAGGCGCACGCGCTCGAGCAGGCGCCGGGCCTGTGCCAGACCGCCACTGACCCGGAAGCTCAGCATGCCGCCGTGGCCCGTCGCCTGACGGCACGCCAGCTCGTGCTGGGGATGGCCGGGCAGGCCGGGATACGCCACCCACGACACGTGCGGATGCGACTCGAGAAAGCGTGCCAGCGCGAAGGCATTGCGCTCGTGGGCCTGCATGCGCAAAGCGAGCGTCTTCAGGCTGCGCAGGCACAGATAGGCGTCGAACGTGCTCTGGATGCCGCCCATGGTGTTGCTGAGAAACGCCAGCCGCTCGGCCAGACGTTCGTCGTCGGTCACCACCAGACCGCCCACCAGGTCGCTGTGGCCGTTGATGTACTTGGTGCTCGAATGCAGCACCAGGTCCGCGCCCAGCTCCAGCGGGCGCTGGAAATACGGGCTGAGGAAGGTGTTGTCCACCATCACCATGATCCCATGGCGGTGGGCCAGGTCCGAGACCGCCGCGATGTCCACCAGCTTCATGAGGGGGTTGGTGGGGGATTCGATCCACACCATCTTCGTGTTCGGCTCGAGCGCGTCTCCCAGGGCCGCAGGGTCGGAGAGGTCCACGTAACTGAATTCGAGGCCCTGGCGCCGGAACACCTGCTCGAACAGGCGGTAGGTGCCGCCGTACATGTCGTCGCAGCAGACCACGTGATCGCCGGGCGCCAGCAGGTGCACGGTGGTGGCGGCCCCGATGCACCCCGAGGCGAAGGCGAAGCCGAAGCGGGCGCCCTCGAGATCCGCCACGCAGGTCTCGTAGGCGTGGCGGGTGGGGTTGTGCGAGCGGCTGTACTCGTAGCCCTTGTGCTCGCCGGGGGACGCATGGGCGTAGGTGGACGTGAGGTAAAGCGGTGTCACCACGGCACCGGTGGTGGGATCCGGCGCCTGGCCCGCATGGATCGCCCGCGTCTCGAAGCCCATGCGCTCGTCGTTCCCGTTCATGGCAGCCCCCTGTAAGAGGCTCGGCACAGTAGCCCCAGCACCGCGGCGGTTCAAGGTGGCGTTTGCGCGCACGCCCGCTTGCAGTATCTTGGCGGCATGCCCGACGCCGAGACTACTGCTGCGCCCGCGGAGGGAGTGATCCGCTTCGCCTACGCCCTGGAGCCGCCCGAGGGCCCGGTCGACCGGGCGCAGGTGCTCGACACGCTGCGCGGCTGGCGGCTGGTGCTCAAACGTCTGGGTCTCGTGGGGCAGGAGCCGGGCCGGTACCACGGCTTCGGATTCGGCAATCTCAGCGCGCGCGACCACGAGCGCCCGGGGGAATTCTACGTCACCGCCAGCCAGACGGGCGGTGTAGCGGATCTCGAGGATGCGGACCTGGTGCGGATTCTCCACGCCAACCCGGCCCGGTTCTGGCTCGATGCCGTGGGACACCAGCCGCCATCGTCGGAGGCGCTCACCCACGCCATGATCTACGGTGCCGACCCCGAGATCGCCTGGATCTTCCACGTGCACAGTCCCGATATCTGGGAGCGCGTCGAAGAGCTGGATCTCCCCGCCACTGCTCCGGAGGTCCCTTACGGCTCACCGGACATGGTGGTCGCCGTGCAGGCGTTGCTGGCGGCTCACGCTGCGCGGCCTCTGGTTTTCGTCACCCGCGGTCACCGCGACGGCGTGTTCGCCTGCGGTGCCGGCGCCGGGGCAACAGGGGCAGCGTTGGTGGACATGCTGAGCCGGGCGGTGGCACTGCCGTGAACGTGCCGGCCGCCATTCGCTGGGAGGACGGCGCCCTGTACCTGCTCGATCAGCGCCGCCTGCCGGAGACCGTGTCGTATCTGTCCATCACCGGCGCCGACCAGGCGATCGAGGCGATTCGCGAACTCGCCGTGCGTGGCGCGCCGGCCATCGGCATAGCCGCAGCGTATGCCCTGGTGGTGGGCATGGCGCGCACCCCCGCCCGGGAGGGCAGTGACGCCTTCGTGAGGCGCCTGGAATCGCTGGCGGACCGGCTGCGCGCGGCACGGCCTACGGCCGTCAATCTGGCCTGGGCCACGGCGCGGCTGGTTCGCCGCGGCCGCCGCGATCCGTGCCTGGCGGCCCTGCGCGACGAAGCGGAGCGGATCCACCAGGAAGACCGGGAGATCTGCTCCGGCATCGGCCGTCACGGCCGCGCGCTGATCACGCCGGGCGCCGGGGTTCTCACCCATTGCAATGCCGGTGCCCTCGCCGTCTCGCACCTCGGCACCGCCACGGCCCCCCTCTACCTCAGCCACGAAGCGGGCACGCCGTTCCGCGTGTACGTGGACGAAACCCGGCCCCTGCTGCAGGGCGCGCGCCTCACAGCGTGGGAGCTCGACGCCGCCGGAATCGACGTCACCCTGATCTGCGACAGCGCCGCCGCCAGCTTCATGGCTGCCGGCGCCATCGACCTGGTGCTGGTGGGCACCGACCGGGTGACCCGCAACGGCGACGTGGTCAACAAGGTGGGCACCCTCAATCTGGCGGTGCTCTGCCAGCATTTCGGGATTCCGTTCTACGTGGCCTGCCCGTCCTCCACCTATGACCCCGCCACGTTGGCGGGGTCGGAGGTGGCGATCGAGGAGCGGGATCCCGCCGAGGTTCTGGGGGAGACGGCCGCCCGGGTCTCCGCACGCAATCCGGCCTTCGACGTCACGCCCGCGGCGCTGGTGAGCGGCATCGTCACCGAGCACGGCATCGTCCGCCCACCGCTGGCGGAGGGCCTCGCGGAGCGGCTGGGAAGCCCGTGAGGCACCCTCCTCAGCCCAGCGGGTGGTAGCGCACCCCGTCCTCCGCGGGCTCGCTGCGATAGAGCGTGGGGGGCTCGAGCTCGATTTCCAGTGGGGCCTCCAGCGTCACCGGCGCCACCGTCCCCGGCCGGCGCAACCGCTCGAGCGTCACGTGGGGGCGGAAGAAGCGATCCTCCGCTCCCAGAGCGGCTTCGAGCCGGGCGCGCCACGCCAGGAGCTGCGGGTGCCGGGCCAGCTCCGCCACCAGGTTGCGGGCGCGTGCCGGCCGCGGCAGGCCGACGATCCGGGTCACCGGTACCGTCAGTGCGTGTGGTTCCAGGGCGCGAACCTGGCGCAGCAACGCCGGCACGTCCGCCTTCGGCGTGGCACCGAGAAACTTCAGGGTCAGGTGCAGATTCTCCACCGGGACCAGACGCCCGCGCGGCCGCTCCGGCGCCGGCAGCACCTGCTCGAGGGTCGTGCGCAGCAGCCGTCGCGACGCCGGCGCCACCCTGGCGCCCACGAAGCACCTCAGGACGGAGCCGCGCCGCTGGTTGTCGCCGCGCTGTTCCATCCCGCCACCTTACCGCAGGACATCGCCCCCGCCGACGACCTCCGCTAGACTCCACCCGCCCCCCGTCGACCGCGGGGAGCCGATTGACGACGTGGCGTACCGGATGGAGCGAGACGGATGAGCCGATATCGGCCGCCCCGCAGGCGTGGATCCCCGTACATCACACCCGAGGGCCACACCCGGCTGAGCGAGGAGCTCAAGCATCTGTGGCAGGTGGAGCGACCCGAAGTGACGCGCCGGGTCGCCGAAGCCGCAGCCATGGGCGACCGCTCGGAGAACGCGGAGTACATCTACGGCAAGAAACAGCTACGCGAGATCGACTCCCGGGTCCGTTTCCTGTCGAAGCGACTCGAGGAGGTCACGGTGGTGGACCGGACGCCGCCGGACACCACCCGGGTGTTCTTCGGCGCCTGGGTGACCCTGGAGGACGAGCATGGCGAGCGCCACCGCTACCGCCTGGTGGGCCCGGACGAGTTCGACCGGGCGCCGGAGTACATCAGTATCGATGCCCCGCTCGCCCGGGCGCTGCTGAAAAAACAGGTGGACGACGAGGTGACGTTCCGCCAGCCGGACGGCGAGCGGAGCTACCATGTGGTGGACATCCGCTACCGGCCGCCGGCGGATCCGGCATGACGCACCCATGACGGAGCGGGAGTTCGCCCACGCCCTCGCACGCTGGGGGCCGGATCTGACCCGCTGGCCCGAGGCAAGCGCCCGGCGCGCCGGCCACTACCTGGCAGTGGACCGCAGCGCGCGCCGGCACTACGCCGCAACACGCGCGGGAACAGCCTGGCTCCGGGAGTTGCCGGGCCATCGGCCCTGCGAGCCCACGACTGGGCTCCCGGAGCGCAAGCGACGCCCGCTGGCACGGCTCGCCGCGACCGTGGGGCGCCTGATCAGGCGCGGCCGCGCCGCCACCGACGAGACCCGGTGGTAAGATGCACCTCGAACCCACAACACCCGCCCGCCCATGACAGCTTCCGCGGAGCGAGTGACGTCGGCCCTGGACGCCTTCGTCGCCGAGTACCTCGAGCGCTACCCACGTCTGGAAGATCACTTCGATCCGCAGTGGCGTTCCCCGTGCGAAATCGGCGAGCCGTTCGAGGCCTGCGACGGCGAGCGCCGGATCGCCTGGCAGCCCTTGCGCCGCCCGGCGGGTCAGTCCGACTTCGCGGGGCTGGAGCGCGCCCTGGAGGTACCGATTCATCCGGACGTGAAGGCCTATTACGAGCGGTACTGGTCCGGGGGCCTGGAAGCCAGCGCCGCGGACGGCCACGTCAGCCTGTTGCTGCTGTGGAATGCCGAGGACGCCGAGCGGCTGGTGGAGAATCTCATCGGGCACGCCCTGGCCCAGCGCCGCGCCAAAGCCCCATTCAGCATCTTCTTCGCCTGCACCGAGGCGGACTCGGAGCTGTTTCTCACCGTCGAGAACGAATCGGGCCGGGTGCAGCTCGAAGCCCCCGGGCGGAAGCCGCTGCGGGTGGTGGCGAGCTCGCTGGGTGAGTTCCTCGAAGGGCTGACTCCCGAGCCGCCGGAGCTGCATCCGGAGCGGAGGCCTCCTGGCGGGGCGTGAGGCGCGCACCGGCCCGCCTGGCGTGGGGGCGCGATTGCAAATCGTGGCCGCGGTGGCATAGTCCGCCGCCATGCACAGCCTGCGCCTGCCCCCCATCCGCCATCTCACCGGTGAGCTCACCCTGCCCGGCTCCAAGAGCATTTCCAATCGCGCGCTGCTGCTGGCGGCGCTGGCGGAGGGCGAGACCCGACTCGACAACCTGCTGGACAGCGAGGACACGCAGCACATGCGCACCGCCCTCGACCGGCTCGGCGTGCCGCTGCGCCGGGAGGGCGGCACCTGGGTGGTGACGGGGCGCGGCGGGCCGCTGGTCACCGAGCCGGGACACTGGGAGCTCTCTCTGGGGCTCGCCGGGACGGCGCTGCGGCCGCTGGCGGCAGCGCTCACCCTGGGCCGCGGCACGTTCGTGCTGGACGGGACGCCCCGCATGCGGGAACGGCCGGTCGGAGATCTGGTGGACGCCCTGACCCCCCTCGGCGCGCGCATCCGCTACCTCGGCGAGCCCGGCTACCCGCCGGTGGAGGTCACCGGCACCGGCCTGACCGGCGGGACCACGCGCATCCGCGGCGATGTCTCCAGTCAGTTCCTCACCGCGCTGCTCATGGCCGCGCCGCTGGCCAGCGGAACGGTCACCGTGGAGGTGACAGGCGAGCAGGTGTCGCGCCCGTACCTGGACATCACCCTGCACATGATGCAGCAATTCGGCGTGGCCGCCGCCCATGAGGACCACCGCCGATTCGTCGTGCCGCCGGGCTGCTACCGCGCCCCGGGCGATTACCTGGTTGAGGGCGACGCCTCGTCCGCGAGCTACTTCCTCGCCGCCGGGGCCATTCGCGGCCCCGGCATCCGACTACGCGGTATCGGCACCGACAGTGTTCAGGGCGACCTGCGATTTCTCGACGTCCTAGAGACCATGGGCGCCCGAGTCACCCGGCAGGCCGATGGAATAGCCGTGACGCCGCCCGCGACCGGGACGCTCCGCGGGGTGGATCTCGATCTCAACCACATCCCCGACGCAGCCATGACCGTCGCGGTGCTGGGGCTGTTCGCGTCGGGCAGCACCGTCATCCGCAACATCGGCAACTGGCGGGTCAAGGAGACGGATCGGCTGACCGCCATGGCCGCGGAGCTCGCCAAGGTGGGCGCCGCGGTAGAGGAAGGCGACGACTGGCTGCGGGTGACGCCCCCGGCGACCTGGCGCGACGCCCGCATCGACACCTACGGCGACCATCGCATGGCCATGTGCTTCTCGCTCGCGGCCCTGGGCGGCGTGAGCGTCACCATCAATGATCCGGGTTGCGTGGCGAAGACGTTTCCGGATTACTTCGAGCGCTTCGAGGGCCTCGCCGTCAGGGATTGATCCCGGAACGTGAAGGTGGCTCGCTAGCCCTCCACCTCTGCAGGTACCATCTCGCCTCCGTGTCAGCGCGCACCACATTCTCGCGGAATCGAGCACCCGTGCCCATGTACCCGGACAGCGACAGCGCCCTCGACGAGGCCATTGCCGGCGCCGGCGACGGAGCCCGCCTGCGCCAGACGCTGACCCTGGTACGCGACTGGCGCGCGCCGGCGGACAGCGTGTCGCTGGCACCCGAGTACCGGATCGGCCGCGACGCCGCCGGGCCGCGCGTCGACGTGCGTCTGGGCGAGCACGACCTCTGTCTCGACGAGCCGATCGCCCTGGAACCGGCCCACGTTCCCAAACCCTGGGGCCAGGAGATCTGGCATACCGGCATCGAGGCCCGCGGTGAGAGCGCCGTCGTCACCTGCCACGGCGAGCTGCCGCTGTCGCAATACCTGGCGCTGGCGCCCCGCCGCCTGTGCCGGCGCGCGCCGCTGGTGCTGCTCAAAGTGCTCGATCCGCTGCCGCAGCCCGTGCTCGGCGATCTCTATTTCGAGGTGCATCGGGAGAAGCAGGAGGTCTACGTGGTCACCCACGTGAGCCCGGAAGCCTGGCCCGACGGCCGCGGCGGCATCCGCTTCGGCATGAATCAGGACCTGAGACGCCGGTACGGCAACGACGCCGCGTTCCGCCGCGACTACCTCGCCGCCGTCCGGGCCTACGAGCGCGTCCGGCGGGCCATCGACGCCGGCGAGGTAGTCGCCGCCGCACGCGAGGCCGAGCTGCGGGCGAACATGGAGCGTTTCACCGCCATGCGCCCGCTAGCGGTGGGCGACGTGGTGGCGGTGCCGACCTGGCTGCCCCATTCCCTGCAGCACGGGGTGCGGGTGATCGAGTTCCAGACCCCCACCTACGAGCGCTACATCCTGTCGTTCGCCCAGAAGGTGCGCACCCAGGACCACTGGGATACCGCCGACGCCGTGCCCCACATGCGCCTGGACGCCCCCGCTGAGCCGGAGTTCGCGCGGCTCGACCCGGGGGTCGAACGGATCGTCGCCTTCGACGACTTCCGGGTCTGGCGCGTCGCCCTCGCCCCGGGCGAGCAGCGGGAGCTTCCGGAGCATCCGAGCTATCTGGTCTGCATGGCGGTACAGGGCGAGGTCACCCTCGGGGAACTTCGGCTCGGTCCCGAGCAGGCGGCCTTCGTGCCCGCCTCCGCCCTCGAGCACCCGCTCCGGCGCCGCCGCGACGGCCGCCTCACCAATGCCGGGGCATCTCCCGCCACGGTGCTTCTGGCCGCACCCGATCTCTAGGTCCCGCCCACGCGGGCGGTGCTGGTATCATCCCCCGCCGGCAGCACAGGAGCGAGACCATGCAATCGCACGACGAGCTCATCATCGAGCAGATCGAGATCGGCCCCATGCAGAATTTCACCTACCTGGTGGGCGCCCGCTCCACCGGCGAGGTGGCGGTGGTGGACCCGGCCTGGGACGTCGCCTCGCTGCTCGAGCACATCGACCAACGCGGATATACCCTCACCGCCGCTCTGGTCACCCACTATCATCCCGACCACATCGGCGGGTCGTTCGGCGGGCACGACATTCAGGGGCTCGCCGAGCTGCTGGGCCAACGCCCGGTCAAGGTCTACACCCACAAGACGGAAGCCGACGGCGTGCGCAAGATGACCGGCTTGTCCGAGTCGGACCTCGCCCGCGTGGACTCGGGCGACCGGCTCGACATCGGCCCGGTGGAGGTGGAGTTCCTGCACACGCCCGGCCATACCCCGGGCTCCCAGTGCTTCCGGATCAAGAACACCCTGGTCTCCGGCGACACCCTGTTCATCAACGGCTGCGGGCGCGTGGACCTGCCCGGCTCCGACTCCGAGGCCATGTACCACAGCCTGCAGAAGCTCAAGGATCTGCCCGACGACACCGTGCTGCTGCCAGGGCACAACTACGCCGACGTGCCCCGCGCCACCCTGGCGGAGACGCGCTCCCAGAACGCCTATCTGAACGTGAAGGACCTGACGCAGTGGCAGATGTTTTTCGGTTGAAAGTGCAGAGTACCAAGTACTCAGTACTTGGTACTCTGCACCTTACCTGCTATTCGAGGAGGTGAGCGACCGCGTCGCGCTCCTCGACGAGCTCCTGCTCGGTAGCCTGCATCTTCTCGCGGCTGAAGTCGTTCACCTCGAGCCCCTGAACGATCTTCCAGTCACCACCGGCGCAGGTGACCGGAAAGGAGTAGATGAGTCCCGCCTCGATGCCGTAGCTGCCGTCCGAGTAGACGCCCATGCTCACGACCCCGTCGCTGCCCAGGGCCCAGTCGCGCATGTGGTCGATGGCGGCATTGGCGGCGGAAGCGGCACTGGACGCGCCCCGGGCCTCGATGATGGCGGCGCCGCGCTGCTGCACCGTGGGAATGAAGGTGTCGGCGTACCAGGCCATGTCGACCAGATCCATGGCGCTCTGGCCCGCCACCGTGGCGTGGTGAATGTCGGGGTACTGGGTGGCGGAGTGGTTGCCCCAGATGCACAGGCCCTCGATGTCGGTGACGTGCTTGCCGGATTTCGCCGCGAGCTGAGCCATGGCGCGGTTGTGGTCCAGGCGGGTCATGGCCGTGAACTGCCGCGGGTCGAGGTCCGGGGCGTTGCGCTGGGCGATGAGCGAATTGGTGTTGGCGGGATTGCCCACCACCAGAATCTTCACGTCACGGCTGGCGTGATCGTTCAGCGCCTTGCCCTGCACCGAGAAAATCGCGGCGTTGGCCTCGATCAGATCCTTGCGCTCCATGCCCTTGCTGCGCGGGCGGCTTCCCACCAGCAAGGCGTAGTCGGTGCCGGTGAACGCCGCATTGGTGTCGTCGGTGGCGACGATGTCGCGGACCAGCGGAAACGCACAGTCCTCGAGCTCCATCACCACGCCCCGCACCGCATCCATGGCCGGGGGAATCTCCAGCAACTGCAGAATCACCGGCTGATCCTTCCCGAGCATGTCGCCGGAGGCGATGCGGAACAGCAGCGCGTACCCGATCTGACCGGCCGCGCCGGTTACCGTTACTCGGACGGGGTCTTTCATGTGGCGTTCTCCGTTGTTCATTCCTTGGCGAAGGGCGCGCATTGTAGGAAAACCCGGCCGCGAGCGCACCCGAGAACGGCCGCTACGGCCACGCGAGCTCGCGAAACCAGTCGCCGCGGTCGAGCAGCTCCAGGGCGTCGTCGAGCCACGGCGCGAGGGGGCGCGGCAGGTCGCGGCACGGATACCAGGCCGCCGCGTCGCTCGTCTGCGGCTCACCGAGCCCCGGGGCTCCCACCGTTTCCCATGCCGCGAACACCACGTTCAGCCCCTGATGGCGCGGCCCGGAGCGGTACGCCAGCAGGCAGACCGGGACCAGGTCACGGGGAACCGCGCCGGTCTCTTCCACGCATTCGCGCCCGGCCGCCTCGGCCACGCCTTCCCCGGCGCGCTGATGCCCTCCGGGGGGAACGTGGTAGCCGTCCATGAATCCGGTGCCCGCCCGGCGCAGCAGAAAGAGCTCGCGATCCGGCGCCGGGCCGCGCAGCAGCAGGACGTGCGCCACCACGGGAAAACGGTCTCGGGACATGGGTGATCCTCGTGCGTCGTGCTATCGTGCAGCGATGATCCCGGTAGAGCAATCACCGCCTCCGGTGTTCCACGGGCGACTCTGTCGCCGGGTGGAAGAGGCCTCCATCAACGCCTGGCCGGCCATGCAGCAGATGCTCGTCGATGGCTGGCTGGTGCGGCTGGCGCAGGGCTTCACCAAGCGCGCGAACTCGGTGATCCCGCTGTACCCGGGGACCACGCCGCTCGCCGGCAAAGTGCGTTTCTGCGAGAACGTCTACGCCAGGGAGCGTCTGCGCAGCATATTCCGGCTCACCTCCAGCGACGAGCACCGGGAGCTCGACGCCTATCTGGCGGACCGGAGTTACCGCCGGCAGGATCCCACCGACGTGCTCACGCTCCCGCTCGAAGTGGCGTTCGAGCCATCCCCCGATCTCTGCCTGCTCACCACCGAGCGCTGGCTGGAGGTCTACGGTGCGCTCACGGGCATGCCGGACAACGCCCGCTCGCTGCACGGCACCATTCTTCGCGGGATCCCGCTGCCCTGCGCCTACGGCGCCATCGGCAGCCCCGAGGCACCCCTGGCCTGCGGGCTGGCCGTGCTCGAGCAGGACCTGGTGGGCCTGTTCGACGTGGTCACGCATCCCGAGGCACGCCGCGCCGGCCACGGCAGCGCGCTGGTGGTGAGCCTGCTGGCCTGGGCCCGGGAACAGGGTGCCCGGCGCGCCTACCTGCAGATGGTGGCGGACAACCATGCCGCCCGGGGGCTGTACCGAAAGCTCGGCTTCGAGCCGCTCTATCAGTACTGGTACCGGGTCTCCGGCTAGCGTGGCGCGGCCCCCACGGGCCGCCGCTCACCAGGGGCCCGGGGCTGTCAAGTGCTTGATTCGCTCACGGATTTTTGAGATGTTTCTTTCCTCGCGCGCAAAACGCACCAGCGGCTTGCAGAAAAAATGCTGCTGATACAAGCAGTTAGTCGATAAGCAAGCAATAAACCGGTGGTGCCGGCAGCTTCCCTGCGCGAGCTTCCGGTGCCATTCTTGTACCCGACCTGCCGACCAGGCTCGACGGGTTCGCGCCTCGCATTCCGCCGGTCGCGAACCGAGCCGGAAACCGAGGTGACGGTACATCCACCAGAGAGCAGTACCATGAATCACACGAGCTACATCGGGCTGCCCCCGAAGTGGGGCCTCTACGACCCCGAGACGGAAAAAGACAGCTGCGGCGTCGGCTTCATCTGCGACATCAAGGGCCGTGCGAGCCGTCAGATTCTCGAGAACGCCCGCGACATGAACTGCTGCATGGACCATCGCGGCGGCGTCGGCTACGAGAAGAACACGGGTGACGGTGCCGGCATCCTGGTCGGTCTGCCCGACGCCTTCCTGCGCAGTATCGCCCGCGAGTCTCTCGGCAACGGGCTCCCCGACACCGGCAGCTACGGTGTGGGCAACGTGTTCCTGCCGACGGACGAGCGCGAGCGCGCCCACTGCAAGCGCGTCTTAGAAGAGGAGATCGCCGCGGCGGGGCAGACGCTGATCGGCTGGCGTCCCCTGCCGGTCCGTCCGGATGATGCCGACCTCGGCCGCGCCGCCCGGGCGGCCATGCCCCACTTCGAGCAACTGTTCATCGCTGCCGACGGCGTGACCGGAGACGACTTCGAGCGCAAGCTCTACGTGATCCGTAAGCACGCCACCCACCGGCTCAGGGGCGACAGCGAGCTCCAGCAGGCGCAGCACTTCTACGTCTGCTCGCTCTCCACCAAGGTGGTGGTCTACAAGGGCATGCTCACCCCGGACCAGCTGTTCGAGTTCTACCCGGACCTCCAGGACCCGCGCTTCGAGTCGCACCTGGCCATGGTGCACTCGCGATTCAGCACCAACACGTTCCCGTCCTGGGACCGGGCCCAGCCCAACCGTTTCATGAGCCACAACGGTGAGATCAACACCGTGCTCGGCAACCGGAACTGGATGAACGCGCGCCAGGGCGTGGTGAAGACCGACCTGTTCGGGGACGATCTCGAGAAGCTGTTCCCGGTGGTGGAAAAGGACTGCTCCGACTCCGGCACCTTCGACAACGTCCTGGAGTTCCTGCTGATGAGCGGCCGCACCCTGCAGGAGGCGGTGCTCATGATGATCCCGGAGGCGTGGCAGCAGGATCCCAACATGGACGAAGCCAAGCGGGCTTTCTACGAGTACCACTCGTGCCTGATGGAGCCGTGGGACGGTCCCGCCTCCATCGCCTTCACCGACGGCACCTACATCGGGGCCGTCCTCGACCGCAACGGGCTGCGGCCGAGCCGCTACTACATCACCGACGACGACAAGTGCATCATGGCCTCGGAAGTGGGGGTCGTGCACGTGGATCCCCGTCGCGTGGTGGAGAAGGGCCGCCTGCAGCCGGGCCGGATCTTCCTCATCGATTTCGAGCAGGGGCGGATGATCCCGGACGACGAGATCAAGACCGAATGGTCGCACAGCCGCCCGTATCGCCAATGGATCGACGAGCAGCGCATCGATCTCGAGGAGCTGTCCCCGAACCGGGAGCCGCACGGGTTCGATCCCGAGACGCTCACGCCCCGAATGCAGGCGTTCGGCTACACCGTCGAGACCATGCAGATCATGCTGCAGCCGCTGGTGAAGGAGCTGCGGGATCCGCTCGGCTCCATGGGCAACGACGCGGCCCTGGCGGTGATGTCCGACAAGCCGCGCATGCTCTACGACTATTTCAAGCAGCGCTTCGCCCAGGTGACCAACCCGGCCATCGACTCGATCCGGGAAGAGGTCATCATGGCCCTCGAATGCTACATCGGGCCCGAGGGCAACCTGCTGGAGGCGACGCCCGAGCACGCCCACCGGCTGCGGATACCGCACCCGATCCTCTCCAACGAGGAGCTGGCGGCGCTCAGGCACATGGACCATCGGGGCTGGCGCACGCAGACCATCGACATCACCTTCCCGCCCCGTTCCGGTAAGGCGGGGCTGACCGCCGCACTGGACCGGATCTGCGCCGAGGCATCGCGCGCCATCGAGGAGGGATACAGCATCATCGTGCTCTCCGACCGCGCCGTGGGGCCGGACCGAGTGCCGGTCTCGTCGCTGCTGGCGGTGGGCGCAGTGCATCATCATCTGGTGCGCACCCACGCCCGCACCCGCATCGGCCTGGTGGTGGAAAGCGGCGAAGCACGCGACGTGCACCACCACTGCCTGCTCATCGGCTACGGCGCGGACGCCATCAATCCGTACCTCGCCTTCGAGGCGCTGTGGGACGCACGCGCACACGGCTACCTGGACGACGCACCCCACATCAACTCGGACGACGACGTGGTGAATGCCTATCGCAAGGGCACCGCCAAAGGCATTCTCAAGGTCATGGCCAAGATGGGCATCTCCACCCTGCAGTCGTACAAGGGGGCGCAGATCTTCGAGGCCGTGGGCCTGGCGGACGACGTCATCGAGCGGGCGTTCGTCGGCACCGCCAGCCGGGTGCAGGGCGCGACCCTGGACGTGCTGGCGGAAGAGATGCAGCGCCGTCACGAGATCGGGTATCCCGAGCGGGCGGAGCGCCTTCGCGTCCTGCCGAATCCCGGCGACTTCCACTGGCGCCGCACCGGGGATACCCACATGTGGGATCCCGAGACCATCGCCGACCTGCAGGTGGCCACGCGCACCAACAACGAGGACGCCTATTGGAAGTTCTCCGAGCACGTGAACCGGGAAACCACCCGCAACGCCAACCTTCGGGGGCTGCTGTCGTTCAGGCCCGGCGCCAACGGCGGCGAGGTGCCGCTCGACGAGGTGGAGCCGGAGCTCGAGATCGTCAAGCGTTTCGCCACCGGCGCCATGAGCTTCGGCTCCATCAGCGCGGAAGCCCACGAGTCCCTGGCGGTGGCCATGAACCGGATGGGCGGCAAGTCCAATACCGGTGAAGGCGGCGAGGATCCGGCGCGCTTCGAGCCCATGGCCAACGGCGACTCCAAGCGCAGCGCCATCAAGCAGGTGGCGAGCGGCCGCTTCGGCGTCACCATTCACTATCTCACCAACGCCGACGAGCTGCAGATCAAGATCATCCAGGGCGCCAAGCCCGGCGAAGGCGGTGAGCTGCCCGGGCACAAGGTGGACGAGGTGATCGCCAACATCCGCCATTCCACCCCCGGGGTCGGTCTGATCAGCCCACCGCCGCACCACGACATCTACTCCATCGAGGACATGGCGCAGCTCATCCACGACCTGAAGAACGCCAATCCCCGGGCCCGCATCAGCGTCAAGCTCGGGGCGGAGATCGGGGTCGGCACCGTGGCGGCCGGGGTCACCAAGGCCCGGGCGGATCACATCGTGATCGCCGGGGACACCGGCGGCACCGGCGCGTCGCCGCTCACCTCCATCAAGCATGCGGGGGTCCCCTGGGAGCTCGGCATCGCCGAGACCCACCAGACCCTGGTGCGCAACAACCTGCGCTCCCGGGTCGTGCTGCAGACCGACGGTCAGCTCAAGACGGGCCGGGACGTGGCCATCGCCGCCCTGCTCGGGGCCGAGGAGTTCGGCTTCGCCACGGCGCCGCTGATCGCCCTGGGCTGCATCATGATGCGCAAATGCCACCTGAACACCTGCCCGGTGGGCATCGCCACCCAGGATCCGACCCTGCGCAGGAAGTTCAAGGGCCAGCCCGAGCACGTGGTCAACTACTTCTTCATGGTGGCCCGGGAGATGCGCGCGATCATGGCGCAGCTCGGCTTTCGCACCGTGAACGAGATGGTGGGCCGGGTGGACGCACTGGATGCGGATCTCGCACTCGAACACTGGAAATCCCGCGGACTCGACCTCTCGGCCATCCTGACACCCGCCGAGCAGCCCCCGGAATTCCTGGGCAGCTACGCCATCCACGAGCAGGATCACGAGCTCGACAAGGCGCTGGACAACGAGCTCATGGAGCTGGCGCGCCCGGCCCTCGAGCGCGGTGAGCCCGTTCGCGAAGAGCTCACCATCGTCAACACCAACCGGGTGGTCGGCGGCATGCTCTCGAACCTCATCGCGCGCGAGAAGGGCGCGGCGATGCTTCCGGACGACACCATCCACTTCAAGTTCCGCGGCAGCGCCGGTCAGAGCTTCGGCGCCTGGCTGGCCCGCGGCGTGACGCTCGAAGTGGAAGGCGACGCCAACGACTACGTGGGCAAGGGTCTCTCCGGAGGCCGGATCGTGATCTATCCGCCCCGTGAAAGCGTCTTCAAGCCGGAGGAGAACATCATCGTGGGCAACGTGGTGCTCTACGGCGCCACGGGAGGCGAATGCTTCTTCCGCGGTCAGGCCGCCGAGCGCTTCTGCGTGCGCAACAGCGGGGCCCATACCGTGGTCGAGGGTGTGGGGGATCACGGCTGCGAGTACATGACCGGCGGCCGCGTGGTGATCCTCGGCCCCACCGGCCGGAACTTCGGCGCCGGCATGAGCGGCGGGATCGCCTACATCTGGGACCCGAACGCGCTGTTCGCGCCCCAGTGCAACATGGGAATGGTGGAGCTCGAGGAAGTCGAGGCCGCCGACGAGGCGGAGGAGCTCCGCGCGCTCGTCGCCCGCCACGCGGAATACACCGGCTCCACGGTGGCGCAACAGGTGCTCGACCGCTGGGACCGTGCCGTGCGGGAGTTCGTCAAAGTGATGCCGACGGACTACAAGCGCGTGCTCGAGGAGCGCAAGGCGGCCGTCAGCGCAGGGTGAACGGCCCGCCTCGCCACCAGAAAACGAAACGGATCAGCTCGGAAACACAATGGGAAAACCAACAGGCTTCATGGAGTACGCGCGCAGGACGGCGCCCTATCGCGATCCCGCCGTGCGCATGCTCGACTTCGAGGAGATATACACGGACCACGACGTCCCGCACCTGACCGACCAGGGCGCCCGCTGCATGGACTGCGGCGTGCCGTTCTGCCAGTCGGAGGACGGCTGCCCGATCTACAACCTGATTCCGGAGTGGAACGACCTGGTGTATCGCGGTCAGTGGCGGGAAGCCCTGGACCGGCTACACAAGACCAACAACTTTCCCGAGTTCACCGGCCGGGTATGCCCGGCTCCGTGTGAAGGCGCCTGCGTGCTGGGGATCACCGATCCGCCGGTGACCATCAAGAACATCGAGATGGCGATCATCGACCGGGGCTTCGCCGAGGGCTGGGTGGTGGCCAATCCGCCAAAGGTACGCACCGGCCGCCGCGTGGCCATCATCGGCTCCGGACCAGCCGGGCTCGCCGCCGCCGATCAGCTCAACTCCGTAGGTCACGAAGCCACGGTGTTCGAGCGCGCCGACCGCATCGGCGGCCTGCTCACCTACGGCATTCCCAACATGAAGCTCGACAAGCGCGCGGTGGTGGAACGCCGTTTGAACCTCCTGCGCGAGGAAGGCGTGGTGTTCCGGCCCGCCACCCCGGTGGGGGACGGCAGCAACGGCAGCAAGGACGCCCGTGAGCTGCTCGAGGAATACGATGCCGTACTCCTCGCCACCGGCGCCACGGTGCCGAGGGACCTGCCCATTCCCGGGCGGGAGCTCGACGGCGTTCATTTCGCCATGGAGTTTCTCACCGCCAATACCAAAAGCCTGCTGGACTCGAATTTCGAGGACGGCGCCTACATCTCCGCCCGGGACAAGGACGTAGTGGTCATCGGCGGCGGAGACACCGGCACCGACTGCATCGGCACCAGTCTGCGCCACGGCTGCAGGAGCCTGGTGAACTTCGAGCTGTTCCCGAAGCCGCCGGCGGAACGGGCGCCGGACAATCCGTGGCCCACCTGGCCCCGGATCCATCGCACGGACTACGGCCACGAGGAAGCCGCCAGCAAGTTCGGTGAGGACCCGCGGGCCTACAGCATCTCGTCTGCGGCGTTCGTCGACGACGGCCACGGACGGGTTCGGGCCATCCGCACCAACAACGTCGAGTTCAAGGACGGAAAGTTCGAGGACGTACCCGGCAGTGAACGGGAATGGCCCGCCGACCTGGTGTTCCTGGCCATGGGCTTCCTGGGGCCGGAGGCCGAGATCGCCGAGCGCCTGGGTGTCGAGCTGGACGACCGTTCCAACTACCGGGCGGAGTACGGGCGCTTCAACACCAGCGTCGAGAAGGTGTTCTCCGCCGGCGACTGCCGCCGGGGGCAGAGCCTCGTGGTGCGCGCCATCAACGAGGGCCGTGAAGCCGCCCGGGAGATCGACCGCTTCCTGAGCGGGTCCACCCGCCTGCCCTGACGGCGGCAGCCGACCGCTTCGAACCGCGCCCGGTCACTCCTGGAGCGCGGTTCGAACGCCCTGTTGCACGTCGCCGAAGGTGCGGATCCAGGGGTGGACGTCGCCGACGCTCCCGGGCAGGTTCCGGGATGCCGCCTCGGCATCGCTGCGGCTCGCAAACGCGCCGTACACCACCACGTGGAGAATGCGGCCGTCGCGCTGCAACCGGTAGACGGCCAGGTGCTCCGGGTCCGGCTGGGCCGCCACGTACTCGGCGGCGCGGTCGGCGCTGGAGACACTGATCAGTTGCAGCGTGTAGCTCGACGCCGGCTGCCGCATGATCCAGCGGGCGCCGCGCGGCGCGCCCGCCGTGGCGGCCGCCGTGGGCTCCGCCTCGGCGCGCTCCACCTCGGCAGGCTCCGGCTCGGCAGGCTCCGGCTCGGCAGGCTCCGGCTCGTCGGTCCCGTAGACCGCCGGCGCCGGCTGGGTCAGACGCGGGGCGAGCGTCGGCGGAGGCCGCGCAGCCTCCGCTTCCGGCTTTGCATCCACGCCCGCCGCCTCCGCGACGGGCGGCACCTCGATTCGCTCCACCCGATCGGCAGCGGGCTCCGGCACCAGGTAGACGAGCCCCACGGCCAGCGCCAGCGCCGCGGCCACGGCAAGGTGTCGCACCGGGAGGCGCCGGCGAACGCCGCTCTCCCCGCCCGCGTCGATACGGGCCAGAAGCGCCTCGGCCATGTGCTCCACCCGCCCCGGGAGCCCGTGCGAGAGCCGCGTCAGCTCCCGGATCTGCGCGTCGCTGAACGGCAATCCGTCCTCGGCATGGCCGCCGTTGAAACGCCACTCCAGAAACAGTTGCACCTCGTCGACGTTCAAGCCCGCGAGTCGGATCTCATGCCACTCGACCTGCTCCCGTCGAGCCGCGCGTGCCACGGCACCGGCCAGCCGTTCCTCTCCGAACAGGACCAGGCGCAGCGGCGAGCGGCGGCTCAGCGCCAGCAACTGTTCCAGGGCGCGGCCGCCCAGACGCTCCGCGTCGTCGATCAGCACGATGCAGAACCGGTCCGCCTCTTCCTGTGCCCGGGCGTGATCGATTATCGTCTGCTCGAGCAGCGCGTCGTCCGCCGGGGACGCCAGGCCGAACCCGTGCAACACTGCGCCCAGCAGCCCCGTGGCGCCTTCGATCAGCGATGCATCTATTCGCGCCGCCTTGGCGCGCGGCTCCAGGCTGGCTGAAAGCTGCTGGTAGAGCACGGTCTTGCCCGCGCCGCGGGGCCCGGTTACCAGCAGTATTCGCCGCGACCACTGCGACAGGTGACGGAGCTGGTCCAGATGGAAACCGCGGGCGCCACCGGCGAAGAAGTCCGCTCCGGCCCCGCCCGGCGCCATACGCGGCTCGCGGTCAGCCATCCGACGCTTCCGTCGCAGCGCGCAACGCGCCATCGAGCGCCGCCTGGTCCACGGCGTCCGTGACCACCGCGTGCCCGAGGGCCTGGGCCAGCACCAGGCGCAGACGCCCATCCTGAACTTTTTTATCCATGCCCATGGCCCGGAGCATGTCCGCGGGGCACAGCGGCGGCGACGCCAACGGCAGCCCCAGGACCTCGAGCAGGCCCCGCAAGCGTGCCGCGTCGGCTTGCGCCAGCATGCCCTGGCGCCGCGAAAGGTCCGCCGCCATCACCATGCCGATGGCCACCGCCTCGCCATGCAGCAAGCTCCGGTAACCGGTCAGCGTCTCGATGGCGTGACCGAAGGTATGGCCGAAGTTGAGGATCGCGCGCAGTCCCCCTTCCCGCTCGTCGGCGGCCACCACCTCGGTCTTGATCTCGCACGAACGCCGAACGGCCCGATTCAGCGCGTCCGGGTCGCGGTCGTGAAGCGCGTGCGCATTCGCCTCGAGCCAGGCGAAGAAGCCGGCGTCGCGTATGACGCCGTACTTCACCACCTCGGCCAGCCCCGCCCGGTACTCGCGCTCCGGCAGCGTGTCGAGCACCGCCGTGTCGGCCAGGACGCAGCGTGGCTGGTGGAACGCCCCGATCATGTTCTTGCCCCGGGGATGGTTCACCGCGGTCTTGCCGCCCACGGAGGAATCCACCTGCGCGAGCAGGGTGGTCGGCACCTGGAGAAAATCGACGCCGCGCTGAAAGGTGGCGGCGACGAATCCGGCGAGATCTCCGACCACGCCGCCTCCCAGGGCGACGACGGTGGTGGAGCGGTTGTGGCGGTGCTCGAGCAGAAAGTCCATGAGCTGCCCGTAGGTCTCGAGGCTCTTGTGCTGCTCGCCGTCGGCCATGAGAAAGACGTCGAGCTGACAGTGCTGGCCGAGCGCCGACTCGAGCTTCTCGAGATACAGCGGCGCCACCACGTCGTTGCTCACCACGGCGACCTGGCGGCCGCGGACATGGCGCCGCAACAGATCGGCATGAGCCAAGGCACCGCGGCCGATGTAGATCGGGTAACTGCGCTCGCCGAGCGCGGCCTCGACGATTTCCAGAGGGGCCTGCGCTGCTCTCATACGACTCCGTCTTTCCTCAGCCGGGCCTCGATTTCCCGGGCCAGAATCTTCGGGCCCTGCCGGTCGGTGATGAAACGATAATCCGCGATCTCACGATACAGGGGGTCGCGCTCGGCCTGCAGCCGCGCCAGCGTCTCCCGCGGGTCGCCCTGCTGCAGCAGCGGCCGCTTGCGGTCGCGCCGGGTGCGCTCCAACAGCCGCTCCAACGGACTGTCCAGGTGAATGACGATCCCCCGCGCGGCCAGCAGAGCCCGGTTGCAGGGCCAGAGCACGGCGCCACCGCCGGTGGCCACCACGAGCCCGCTCTGGCGCGTCAGGTCATCGAGCACCTGATGCTCGCGCTCGCGGAAGCCTTGCTCGCCTTCGACGTCGAATATCCAGGCCACGGGCGCCCCGCTGCGGCACTCGATCTCCTGGTCGGTGTCACGGAACGCCATACCCAGCGCCTGCGCCAACAGCCGGCCCACGGTGCTCTTTCCCACCGCCATCAGGCCGACGAGGATGATGTTTGGCTTGCTCATGCGAAGACGGCGCCCTATTGGCGCCGTCTAGTGTACCACCGCCGAGACGGATCGAAGCTATCGGTTCAGCGCGTCCTTGATGATCTTCGGGGTGATGAAGATCAGCAGCTCCTGCCGGTCGTCGCTCTCTTCCGTGCGGCGGAACGCCCGGCCGATGTACGGCAGATCCCCGAGGAACGGGGTTTTGGTCGTGGAGACATTGCGCTCGTTGGTGAAAATGCCCCCGAGGACGATGGTCTGGGCATTGTCCACCAGCACTTCCGTTTGAATTTCGTTGGTGTTGATGGACGGCACGCCCTCGAAGATCTGTCCCACCGTGTCCTGCTTCACCGTGAGCTGCATGATGATCCGGTTGTCCGGGGTGATCTGCGGCGTCACTTCCAGGGACAGCACCGCATCCTTGAACGACGTGGAGGTAGCCCCGCTCGACGACGCCTC
>JBMCWS010000006.1:0-59770 GCA_048621375.1 Pseudomonadota bacterium
GCTGTGGACCACTTCGACGCCGAGACCCTGTCGCCCTCCGATGAGGAGCTCGAGGCGGCGCCATCGCGGCACGCGCTCAGGCGCAGCGGGCTCTCATGAGCGCATGACGCAACGCCATGGTGACCCAGACCGCTGCGCCGACGCGGTCCTCGAGCGCCTCGGCGGCCGCGTCAGGCTCGGACTGCCCCTGGGTCTCGGCAAGCCGGTGCTGCTCGCCAACGCGCTGTATCAGCGGGCCCGGCAGAATCCCGGGATCGAGCTGACCATCTTCACCGCGCTGACCCTGGAACGGCCGCAGCCGCAGTCGGACTTCGAGGCGAGACTCATGGCGCCGCTGCTGGAGCGGCTGTTCCGGGGCGTGGCGGAGCTCGACTACGTGCGTGACCTGCGCCGCGGGACGCTACCGGCCAATGTCGTCGTAGAGGAATTCTACCTGCGCCCCGGCGCCTGGCTGGGACACCCGGTGGCGCAACGCCACTACGTCAGCAGCAACTACACCCACGCCGCCCGTGACCTGGTGCACCGCGGCGTCAACGTGGTGGCGCAGATGGTGGCGCCGCCGGAGCCGGGCACCGACGCCGCCGCCGGCTGCTTGAGCCTCGCCTGCAACCCGGACCTCACCGGCGATCTCCTGGATGCTGCCGCGGCTGCGGGCACCGGCCGGCCGCTGCTGGTGGGCGAGGTGAATCCGGCGCTGCCGTACATGTCGGGCGGGGCGGAACTGGCGGAGGACGCCTTCGACCTGGTGCTGGCGGGCGACGACATCCACTACGCGCTGTTCCCGGTGCCGCGGCGGGCGGCGTCGTTGGCCGATCAGGTCATCGGCGCCCGGGTGGCGGCCCTGGTACCGGACAGCGGAACCCTGCAGGTGGGCATCGGCAGCCTCGGCGATGCGGTGGCGTACGCCCTGGGCCTGCGGCACCGGGACAATGCCCGCTTCCGGGACCTCGCCGGCGCCCTGGGGCTGCCGCGCGGCGCCGAGACGGCGCCGTTCGAAGCCGGGCTCTACGGCGCCAGCGAGATGTTCGTGGAGGGCCTGCTGCACCTGCGGCGCCAGGGGGTGCTGCGGCGCACCGTGGACGACGGCGTGTATCTCCACGCCGGTTTCTTTCTCGGGTCCGAGCATTTCTACCGCGCGTTGCGGGAGCTGCCGGCGGAGGAACGCCGCGGCATCGACATGACCCGCATCAGCTTCATCAACCACCTGTACGGGGACGAGGCGTCGAAGCGCCGGCAACGGCGCCGGGCCCGTTTCGTGAACACCGCCATGAAGGTGACCCTGCTCGGCGCCGTGGTCTCCGACGCCCTGGAGGACGGGCGGGTGGTCAGCGGGGTGGGCGGTCAGTACAACTTCGTGGCCATGGCCCACGAGCTGGCGGACGCGCGCTCCGTCATCGTGGTGCCCGCCACGCGCACTTCCGGCGGCAAGCTGACCTCGAACATCGTCTGGGACTACGGCCACGTCACGATACCCCGGCATCTGCGGGATCTGGTGGTCACCGAGTACGGGGTGGCCGATCTGCGCGGCGCCACCGATCAGGAAGTGGTGGCGGCGTTGTTGAACGTCGCCGACTCCCGCTTTCAGGAGCCGCTGCGGCGCCGGGCGGTGGCGGCCGGCAAGCTGCCGAAGGACTACCGGATTCCCCCGGCGCATCGCAACAACCGGCCGGAGCGGCTGCACGCGGCGCTGCGGGAGGCGGGGGTGCTGGACGTGCTGCCGCACTATCCCCTGGGGGCGGATTTCACCGCTGACGAGGCGGCCCTGGTGGTGGCCCTGGAGGCGCTTAAGCGGCGCGGCGGCAAGCTCCCGGCCATGCTGAAGCTGGCGCGCCGCGGCTGGCGGTGCGCCGCCGATCCGGCATTGCGGTCGCCCCTCGAGCGCATGGGGCTGGCGCGGCCGCGGGGCCTGCGGGAGCGCGTCCGCCGCTTGCTGGTGGCCGGCGCCCTCGGGGAGCTGCACGCCGAGGGCCGGCCCCTGCTGCCGCACCCGGGGGAAACCGCCGGCCCCTGAGCGCACCGGGAGCCCACGGCGTGGTCTGGATCTTGCCTCGGGTACGGCGAGTCGAGACGTCAGCCACTGCCTCAGGAGGTACCGGGAATGAGTGTCGCCAAGACCATCGAGCTATCGGCGGATTCCAAGTCCAGCTTCGAGGACGCGATTCAGGAAGGTATCAAGCGGGCCGACACGTCGATCGAGCACATTCAGCGGGTCTGGGTGAAAGACCAGATCGTGCTGCTCGACGAGGGACGCATCGAAGCCTACCGCGTGCACATGACGGTGACCTTCAAGATCAACGAATGAGCGGCTGAGACCGCACCGCGTCCCTGCTTCCCCGGTCGCGCTTTTTCCCCCGAAGGCAGACCGGGGCTTTTTCCCGTTATCACCACCATTCGGCGACCCCGGCGCGGGCGCGCGACCCTGCGATCCGTGGCCGAATTGCGACACCCGCGCCCGCCGTGCTGCGCCGGCACGTGGCGGGGAATGTTCCGGGAAGGCGCGCGAAAGCGCCGCCACAGCGGCGATCCGGAGGTTGTGATGTGAACGGCACAGCCATTGCAGACCGGGTAGGCACGTGGCCGGTCCTGCCGGCGAATCACGCGAACGATGTATTCCACGGAGATCACGAGGTAAGAGAGATGATCCACAAACCACAGTGGCTAACCACATGGGCCGCAGCCGGGGTCCTGATGCTCGGTTCGGCCGGCGCCGCGGCACAGTCGGCCAGCGAATGGGAGCGCGACGACCCGTCGGAGCAGCAGCAAAGCGAGGCGCCCGACACCGGCTCCACCGCCGATACCAGCGCGGATGCGATGAGCCAGGACGACACCCGGCAACAGGCCGGCCAGCAGGGCCAGGGAAGCCAGGAGCTCGAGCAGCTCGCCGAGCAGCATCAGGATCTGAAATCCTTCGTCGAGGCGGTGAACGCGGCCGGGATGGGCGATGCCCTCACCCAGGGCCGTTACACGGTTTTCGCGCCCACGGACGAGGCGTTTCAGCAGGCGACCGGCAAGAGCCTCGATGAGCTGATGCAGCCGGAGAACCGGGAAGAGCTGGTGAGCCTGCTGCGCGCTCACATCGTCGCCGATGACGTGGACCCGGAAATGGCCCAGACCATCGGGCAGGCACGCACCATCGACGGCGGTGACCTGGCGCTCGAGGGCGGCGGTGAGCAGTTGCAGGTCGGCGACGCCCGGGTGGTGGAGTCCGACATCCAGCAGGGCAACATGCGCGTCTACGCCATCGACGGCGTATTGTCTCCCAGCGCGGCCGGCACGGGTATCGCTGCCGCTGACGACGGTGAAACCGACTCGGCGGCGGCCGAGGAGACCCGGACCGCGCAGGCGGGCAGCTTCGACGAGCTCGACACCGACGGCGACGGCTATCTCAGTGAGGAGGAGCTGCAAGCCTCGGAGCAGGACCTGCAGGCCGACGAGATCGACTCCGATGCCGACGGCCGGGTCAGCCGCAGCGAGTTTGCCGCGTTCGAGGGCAGCGAGTCCGACGCGTCCGAGCCCGCCGGCACGGACGCCGAGGAAAGCCAGGACGATGAGGGCATGTTCTCCACGGAGGACGACGAAGCCACAGAGAGCGACTACTGAGTCGCCCGCCGAGGAGCGGCCTCACCCGAGGCCGCTCCTGCCGTGGTCGGCCTCGAAATCGAGCTCCGGTCCCACCGGGACGATGCCGGTGGGATTCACCGTGGGGTGGCTGCCGTAGTAGTGGTGCTTGATGTGGTGAAAATTCACCGTCGGGCGGATCTGCGGGTGCTGGTAGAGCTCCCGGGTGAAGGCCCAAAGGTTGGGGTAGTCCACCAGACGTCGGATGTTGCACTTGAAGTGCCCGTGATAGACCGGGTCGAATCGTAGCAGCGTCGTCCACAGGCGGATGTCGGCCTCGGTGAGCCGCTTGCCGGCGAGATAGCGCTGGCGGGCGAGCCTCGCCTCGAGCCAGTCCAGGGTCTCGAACAGGGGATACACCGCCTCCTCGTACGCTTGCTGGGTCGTGGCGAATCCGGACTTGTAGACCCCGTTGTTCAGCGTGTGATAGACGCGCTCGTTGACGGCGTCGATGGTGTCGCGCAGCGGCTCCGGGTAATAGTCGCCGGCGCGTGCGCCGACCCCGTCGAAGGCGCTGTTGAACATGCGCACGATCTCGGCGGACTCGTTGTTGACGATGGTTCCCCGGTGGGTGTCCCACAGCGTCGGCACCGTGACCCGGCCGGTGAAACCGGGGTCGGCTTGCAGGTACACCTCGAAGAGCCGCCTGGCCCCGAGCATTGGATCCGGAACGACCCCCGGGCCGTCCTCGAACGTCCAGCCCTCGTGACCCATGTGCCAGTGCACCACCGACACGCCCACGTGCCCGGTGAGCCCCTTGAGCTCCCGCATGATCAGGGTGCGATGGGCCCACGGGCACGCGTAGCTCACGTACAGGTGGTACCGGCCGGGTTCGGCCGCGAAGCCGCCCTCTCCGCTGGGTCCGGGTGCTCCGTCCGGCGTGACCCAGGAACGGAACGCCTGCTCCTGGCGCTGGAAACGACCCCCGGTGGCGTCGGTGTCGTACCACTGATCGCGCCATTCCCCGTTCACGAGCAGACCCATACCGCCTCCGAGTCAGTTTGTAAGCAAAGTCACAGTCTGTGATCGGGATCTTCCCGCACACTGGCGGACGACAATCACCAGGAGCCTCCAGGGACGGGGGAAGGAGAAGCATGCAAGACCTGTTCACCCTGTCCGCGCTCGTCTGGGTCGTGGTCCTCGTCACGGTGATGTACCTCGGCCGCGCGCCGGCGCGCCGGACCATCGCCACCCTCACCCGTATGATGCACAACGCGCTGCGGCTCGTCGCCCACAGTCTGCGCCGCGCCGAGCAGCACCTCGAGCAGCGCAACCGCGAGGTGATGCTCGCCGCGGGACAGGAGGCCAAGGAGCGCATGGTGGCCCGGGAGTTCGAGCGCATCACCGCCAGCGTCGAGCGCGACCTCGGGCGTTACCCGGAGATTCAGCGCAGTCTCTCCGAGACCATCCAGCGCATCGACGACGACCACAAGAGCACCACCGACGTTCCCCCCCAGGTGCCGGGCTGGAGCAAGGCGGTGAAAACCGTCGCGGACGCTGCGGACAAGTCCGACCCCAGTGTGCGCGAGGTTCTGGAATCGATTCGCCGTTCCATGGACCGCGCCCAGTCGCGCTCCCTGACCGCCTATCGCCGGGCGAGCCGGCAGCGCCACCGGTTGCTGTCGCGCATGATGCCCCGCTGGCGCAACATCCAGGGGACGCTGAAGCGCATGGAAGGCTCCGTGAACTCGATCCTCGAGCGCTCCCGCGCCATCGACCGCCACATGGACGAATACCGGGAGATCCAGGCCGGCACCGACCGTGCGGTGCAGGCGCTGTCGGCCTCCGCCCTGGTGCAGTTCGCCATCTCGGCGCTGGTGATCGCCATCGCCATCGGCGGCGCGATCATCAACTTCTCGCTCATCGCCCGGCCCATGGCCGAGATGGTCGGCGGCACCAGCTACATCGGCAGCTTCCAGACCGCCGACATCGCTGCCCTGGTGATCATCCTGGTGGAGATATCCATGGGCCTGTTCCTCATGGAATCCCTGCGCATCACCCGCCTGTTTCCGGTGATCTCGGCGCTGCCGGACCGTACCCGGCAGTACATGTGCGCTTTCACCCTGATCATCCTGACGATCCTGGCCAGCGTGGAGGCGGGGCTCGCCTACATGCGCGAGATCCTGCTCCAGGACGAGTTGGCCACGGCCTCCATGCTGCGGGGGGAGGAATCGGCGGGCATGGCGCCCGAGGCGTTGTGGATCACCACCGCGGCGCAGATGGGCATGGGTTTCATCCTGCCGTTCGCGCTGACCTTCGTGGCCATTCCGCTGGAGACGTTCATTCAGACCCTGCGCCACGTGCTGGGGATGGCCGCCATTCTCGTGCTGCGGATGGCCAACCTGGCGCTGCGCATTCTCGGCAACGTGATCCGGCAGACCGGGGTGCTCCTGGCGCACCTCTACGACGTGGTCATCTTTGCGCCGTTGTGGGTGGCGGCCCGGGTCAACGCCCTGAGCAGCCGGCGCACGGCCGGGGCGTCCGCCGGGGCCGGCCCGGCGGACGCCGGATTCGACGGCTACGGGGAGGCGACGGCATGAGAGGCGTGACGTTTCTGATCGCGATCGTGCTGCTGACGGGATGCGGAGAACCGCCGGCGAGCCGCGCCACCGGCGTGTACATGCTGCTCGATACCTCCGGCACCTACACCAGAGAGATCGACAAGGCTCAGCAGATCATCAACTACGCCCTCTCGCGCCTGCAGCCGGGGGACTCGTTCGCGGTGGCCCGGATCGATACCGCCAGCTTCAGCGAGAAGGACATCGTCGCCAAGACCACCTTCGACCAGCGGCCCAGCGCCGCCAACGGGCAGAAGCGTCGTTTCCTGGAATCCGTGGACGAGTTCGTCGAAACGGTGCAGCCGGCGCCCCACACGGACATCTCGGGCGGGCTGCTGCAGGCCATCGAGTACCTCGACGAGAAGGCACCCGGCACGCGCACCATTTTCATCTTCTCCGATCTGAAGGAGGAGCTCGAAGAGGGTTACGTGCGCGATTTCCCCCTGTCGTTCGAGGATACCAACGTGATCGCGCTGAACGTCACCAAGCTGCGCAGCGACAACGTGGACCCGCGGGAGTACCTCGACCGTCTGGAGCACTGGCGCCGGCGGGTGGAGGATTCCGGCGGCCACTGGCGGGTGATCAACGACCTCGACCGGCTGGAGTCGTTGTTCGAGGCGTGAAGCAGCGCCGGCTTGCCCGGGCCGGCACGGGGTGTGAAGATGCGCGTCGCCGCCGATCAGCGCGCCCGTAGCTCAGTTGGATAGAGCACCAGGCTTCGAACCTGGGTGTCGGGAGTTCGAGTCTTCCCGGGCGCGCCACTTCCTCCAGGCGGGTGCGCGATGCACCGAGGCAGGGCGCGACGCGACCGGATTGCCCGCTGCCGGTGCGCCCCGGCCGCAGCGGCACGCGCAACACCGTGTTTTTCTTGGTGTCGCTCCTGGCACACCAGTTGCTGAGCGGCGCGGGTGACCAAGGAGCCCGCGCATGAAGTACTACAGCCGACACCTGGTGAAGCCCGAGGACCTGAATCCGTCCAACCGTCTGTTCGGCGGCACGCTGTTGGCGTGGATCGACGAGGAGGCGGCCATCTTCGCGGGTTGCCAGCTCGGCACCAGCCGCCTGGTGACCCGCCACATCTCGGCCATCGATTTCGTGGGGCCGGCCCGGGCGGGCGACGTCATCGAGTTCGGCCTCGAGGTCGCCGCCCTCGGCAGCGCCTCGATCACGGTCCGGTGCAGCGTCCGCAACAAGCTGACCCACGAAGAGATTGTGGGTATCGAGCGCATCGTTTTCGTCCATCTCGATGCCGACGGCCGGCCCGCGCCCCACGGCCAGGCGCCGCGCAAGTCGGCCTGAGCGCGGCGGGTCCGCCACCGGGAGGAGCGAGGAGGACGCTTCGCGCGTCGCGGCGCATGTGGTAAAGATGTGTCATGATCTTGACGGTGACACTGGCGATCGAGCTGCTGGCACTGATCGCGGTGGCGAACGGTGCGCCGGTGCTCGCCACCCGCATGCTCGGCGATCGCTGGGCCCGCCCCTTGGACGGCGGGGCCATGGCGTGGGACGGCCGACCGCTGTTCGGCCGCAGCAAGACGCTGCGCGGGCTGGTGGTGTCGCTGGCGGCGACGCTGGTGGTGGCGCTGGCGTTCGGGTTCACCTGGTGGTTCGGCCTCGCGTTCGGCGCTGCCGCCATGGCGGGCGACCTGTTCTCGAGCTTCGTCAAGCGCCGGCTCGACATCGAAGCCAGCGGGCAGGCGCTGGGGCTCGATCAGATCCCGGAGTCGCTGTTTCCGCTGCTCGTCTGCTACGGCGCGTTCGGGCTCGACCCGGTGGCCGTGGGTTTGCTGGTGGTGCTCTTCACGGTCGGCCAGCTCGTGGTGTCGCCGCTCATGTATCGTCTGGGGCTGCGCCGGCGCCCGTACTGACGAGGTTGCGCCACCGAGCGTGTATAGTGCGCGTGGGACATTGCAGTAGTGAGCCCTTCGCATGGACGAGAGAACGATTCCACTGCCGGGAGCGGTGAATCTTCGGGACTTCGGCGGCTACACCACCGAGGACGGCCGCCGGGTGCGCCGGCGCCGGTTGTTCCGCTCGGGCACGCTGACCCACCTTTCCGAGGAGGCGCGGGCGCGCTTCAGCGAGCTGAACGTGGATCTCATCTGCGACCTGCGCCGGCCGGACGAGAAGAGCCGGGAGCCGACGCCGTTTCCGTACCACGCGCCCCGGCGCCTGGAAATCCCCATCGACCCGGGCAGCGCCACCGCCATGCGCGAGCGCCTGGCCATGGACGGCCTGAGCCTGAAAGAGCGCATCGACTTCATGGTGGGCATCAACCGCGATCTCGCCCGCGATCACGCCGAGGACTACGCCCGCATGTTCGAGGCCCTGCTCGAGCTCGACGACGGCGCCTTCCTGGTCCACTGCTCCGCCGGCAAGGACCGCACGGGATTCGCCTGCGCGCTGATCCTGCACAGTCTGGGTGTGGACGAGGAGACGGTGCTGGAAGATTACCTCCTCACCAACGAGGCGATGGACTACGAGGGCTACGTGCTGCCGCGGATGGCGGCCCACTTCGAGCGCAGCGAGACGCCCGACCGCGAGGCGGTGATGGCGCTCGCCGGCGTGCGCCCGGAGTATCTGCGGGCCGCCTTCGACGCCATCGAGGCGGAGTTCGAGGGTGTGGAGCACTACATCGAGCGCGCCGTGGGGCTCGATGCCGCCGCCCGCGAGCTGCTGCGCTCCCGGTTCGTGGAGTAGCGCCCCGGTGCCCGAGATCGAAGCCCGCGACCTGGTGAAGCGTTTCGGCGACTTCACCGCCGTGGACGGCGTGAGCTTCGACGTCTACCCCGGAGAAACTTACGGCCTGCTCGGCCCCAACGGCGCGGGCAAGACCAGCACCATGCGCATGCTGGCAGGGCTGTCGCCCATCACCTCCGGGCACCTGCGGGTGGCCGGGCTAAACGTGGCCGCGCACGCCCGCAGTGTGCGCACCTGTCTCGGGGTGGTGACCCAGAGCGATGGCCTGGACGACGAGCTGACGGTGCGCCAGAACCTCGAGGTGTTCGGTTACATGGTGGGGCTCTCCCGCCACGAGGCGCGCCGCCGGGCGGACGAGGTGCTCGGCTTCTTCGCGCTCACCGGCCGCGGCGACGACGAGGTGGACGACCTCTCCGGCGGCATGCGCCGGCGCCTGGCCATCGCCCGGGCGCTGGTCACCCGGCCCCGGGTGATCGTCCTCGACGAGCCCTCCACCGGGCTCGATCCGGAGAGCCGGGTGCGGGTCTGGGAGGAGCTGGCGACGCTGAAGCAGTCGGGGGTGACGCTGCTGATGTCCACTCACTACATGGACGAAGCGGAAACTCTGTGCGACCGGCTCGCCATTCTCTATGCCGGCCGCATTCTCGACGAGGGGACGCCGCCGGAACTGGTCTCCCGGCATGCCGGCAGCGCCGCCGCCGACGTCCGCCCCGCGGCGTCCGCCCGCGCGGAGGTGCGCCGGGCGCTCACCGCAGCCGGCCAGCGCTTCCGCGAGGTGGGGGCGCTGTTCCGGGTCACCGGGCGCGACGGTCAGGCGCCGGAGCTGCCGGTTCTGGAGGGGGCGCAGGTCACGCGCCGTGCCGCCAACCTCGAGGACGTGTTCCTGTCCCTGGCCGGGCGGGGGCTCGCCGAGGAATGAGCGACGCCGCGCCCGCTGCCGTGCGCCGCGCTCCGGCGCTTCGCTGGCGCTCCATCGAGGCGGTATGGTGGCGTCACACGCTGGCCCTGGTCCGGGTGTGGCGGGTGGCGCTCACCTGGTTCGTGGTGGAGCCAGTCTTCGTGCTGCTGGCGGTAGCGCTCGGCATCGGCCGGCTGGTGGGCGAGGTCGGTCATTACGGCAGCTATGCCGCCTTCGTCTCCCCCGGCATCGTCGTCGGCACCGCCATGTTCCATGCCATCTTCGAATGCTCCTGGAGCGCGTTTCAGCGCATCCAGCAGAGCGTGTACGAGACCATCCTCACGGCCCCGATCACGGTGACCGAGATCGTCCTCGCGGAGCTCGCCTTCGCCACCACCCGCGCGCTCGTCTCCACCGTGGCCGTGGGCGGGTTCGCCATTGCCTTCGGCTGGATTCCCTTCACCGCCATGCCCGGGCTGCTGCTGGTGTCGGTGGGAGTGGGCCTGGTGTTCGGCGGCATCGGCTTGCTGTTCGCCGCGCTGGCGCCCACGGTGCACGCGCTGTCGCTGGTGTTCACCCTGGTGGCGACGCCGCTGTTCTTCTTCAGCGGCGCGTTCTTCCCGGTGGACGTGCTCCCGGACTGGCTGGAGCCCGTGGCCTGGGCTGCGCCCCTCACCCCGCTGGTGCACCTCGGGCGCGGGCTCGCAGCAGGCGGGCTCGACGCCGGGCATCTGCTGGCGGCCGGCTACGTGGTGGTGCTGGCGGCGGCGCTGGTGCCGCTGGCGGTGACGCTGCTGCGGCGACGACTGATGAAGTAGTACTGAGTACTCAGTACGCAGTACTCTGTACTTCCATATCGACGAATCCGAGCGACTGCATCTCGAAGAGATTGCGGTACACGCCGTCGCGTCTTGTCATGAGCTCGTCGTGACTGCCCTGCTCGACGATGGCGCCGTCGTCGAACACCAGGATGCGGTCGCACTGGCGCACGGTGGCGAGCCGATGGGCGATGAGAATGGCGGTACGGTCCGCAAGCAGATGGGCGATGGCGTCCTGGATGTCGTGCTCGGTGATGGAATCCAGACTCGAGGTGGCTTCGTCCAGCACCAGGATCGGGGCGTCGGCCAGGATGGCGCGGGCGATCGCCACCCGCTGGCGCTCGCCGCCGGAAAGCTTGATGCCGCGCTCGCCCACCAGGGTGTCGTAGCCGTCGGCGAGGCGCCCGATGAACGCGTGGGCGTGGGCCCGGCGTGCCGCGGCCTCCACCTCGGCGGCCGTGGCGTCGGGGCGGGCGTAGCGGATGTTCTCGCGCAGCGTGCGGTGGAACAGGATCGGCTCCTGCGGCACCAGTGAGATGGCCCGGCGCAGGCTCGCCTGGCTCACCCGGGCGATGTCCTGGCCGTCGATGGTGATGCGGCCGGCGTCCAGGTCGTACAGGCGCTGTAGCAGCTTCACGACGGTGGTCTTGCCGGCGCCGGACTCGCCTACCAGGGCGACTTTCTCTCCCGGTGCGATGTGGAGATCGAAGTCGCGCAGCACCGGGGCGGGCTGGTTGGCGTAGCGGAACGTCACGCCGGCGAAGCGAATCTCGCCGTCGCCGGGGACCAGCGCGGGCGCGTTCGGCACGTCGGGTACTTGCGGCGGCGTGTGGCCGATCGCTACCAGATCGTCCAGCTCGTTCACCGCCCGCTGCAGATTGCGCACCTGCCAGCCGACGTTGCGAAGCTGGCCGTTGATGATGAAATAGGTGGTGAGCACGTAGACCAGGTCCGCCAGGCGGGCGTCGCCGGATTCCGCCAGGCTCAGCACGATCGCGAGCAGACCGCCGAGCAGCGCCACGATCATGAGCGACTGCACCGCGCCGGAGTCCATGCTGCGCCGCCAGGCGCGGCGGGCGCGCAGGCGCCAGCGGCCGGCGACCTCGTCGAGGCGATGATCCTCCCGGCGCTCGGCGCCGAACGACTTGATCACCGAGTTGCAGGTGACCGCGTCCGCCAGCGCCCCGCCCAGGCGGGTGTCGGCATCGTTGGCGGCCTGGTTGGCGGGCGCCACGTAGCGCAGTGAGAGCGCGATGCTGACGCCGATGAACACCACCACCGCGCCGGCGAAGTACAGACCCAGCAGCGGCTCGCGCAGGAACATGGCCACGGAGAATCCGAGCAGGGTCACCAGGGTCGGGCCGAGGTCGACGATGGCGGTGTCGGCGAAGGTGTCGTAGGCCCACATGCCGCGGGAGATCTTGCGCACGGTGGCGCCGGCGAAGTTGTTGGCGTGCCAGTCGGCGGAGAAGCGCTGGACCCGGCGGAAACCGTCGCTCACGAGTCGGCGCATCACATCGGCCGCGAACCGCACCCAGATGCGCAGGTACAGTTGCCGTACCACGAACACGGCGGCGAACGTTCCCAGCAGCCAGCCCGCCGCGGACCAGGCGTCCGCCATCGGCGCGCCGGCGGTGCCGAAGCGCTCCAGCGCCATCACCAGCTCGGCGGACCGGCTGGGGATCTGGATTTCCAGCGCCACTGCCAGCAGCACCCCGGCGATGATGATTCCGAAGCGCACGGGATACCCGCGCCAGTAGCGCCAGACGAAGGCGAAGACCTGTCCGAAGGAGATGCGCGCGGGGGTCACGGCTTACCCTCCACGAGTTGTCTCACGGCATCAGGCGTGCCCGAGCCATAGACGAATGACGTAGGCCACCGCACCCACGGCGGCGACGCCGGCGAGCCACAGCCCCACGAACCACAGCCACTGGCGGACCCGGCGTCCGGGAGTCGGCATCAGTGATACCCCTCGTCGGGTCGGACTTTGCCGCGGAAGATCCAGTAGGCGTAGGCGGTATAGCCGATGATGATGGGCAGCAGGATCACGGTGCCCACGAGCAGAAAGCCCAGGCTGGCGTCCGGGGCGGCGGCCTGCCAGATGCTCAGACGCGGCGGCACGATGTAGGGAAAGAAGGTGATGCCGAGACCGATGTAGCAGAGCACGAAGAGCCCCTCGGCGTAGAGGAACGGCGCGAGCTCCCGGCCCCGGAAGAGGGTCAGGTACAGGCCGGCGGTGCAGCCGAGCACGAGCAACGGTACCGGAGCCACGTAGAGCAGCGCCGGCCAGCTGAACCAGCGCGCCATGTATTCCGGCTGCAGCAACGGCGTCCACAGGCTGAACACGCCGATGAGGACGAAGGTCGCCGCGGTGGCCAGGCGCGCGTACCGGCGGGCGCGGCTCTGCAGCTCACCTTCGGTCTTCAGCACCAGCCAGGTGGAGCCCAGCATGGCGTAGCCCGCCACCAGCGCCAGCCCGGTCACCAGCGAGAACGGCGTGAGCCAGTCCCACCAGCCGCCGGCGTAGGCGCGGTCCGCCATGGGGATACCCTGCAACAGCGCCCCGAGGGTGATGCCCTGGGCCAGGGCGGCGATCAGGGAGCCGCCGAAGAACGAGGCATCCCAGAGAAACCGGCCGCGCTGGGTTCTGCCGCGGAACTCGAAGGCCACCCCCCGCAGCACCAGCGCCAGCAGCATGGCGATGATGGGGGCGTACAGCGCCGGCATCACCACCGCGTAGGCCAGCGGAAAAGCGGCCAGCAGGCCGCCGCCGCCGAGCACCAGCCAGGTCTCGTTGCCGTCCCAGACCGGCGCTACCGTATTCATCGCCGTGGTCTGCGCGTGCTCGCCACCGAGCCCCGGAAACAGGATGCCGACGCCGAGATCGAAGCCGTCGAGCAGCACGTAGGCGAGGACCCCGGTAGCGATGATCAACGCCCAGATCAGTGCGAGATCCATCAGTCTCTTACCTCCCGTTTGCTCGGTCGGTGCGCCGCGCCCATGGCGAGCCGGGTGCCCGGAATCTCCTCTTCGTCGGGCTCCGGGGCCTCGGTGGCCGGGTCGCGGCGCATGAGTCGGAACATGTAGAACGTGCCGGCGCCGAAGACGGCGAAATAGACCACGATGAAGGCCACCAGCGATGCGCCCACCGCGGGCGCTTCCACCGGCGACACCGAGTCGGCGGTGCGCAACAGGCCGTAGACCGTGTACGGCTGACGGCCGACCTCGGTGACGATCCAGCCTGCGATCACGGCCATGAACCCGGCCGGGCCGAAAGCCACCGCGGTGCGCAGCAGGGCGCGGTCGTCGTAGAGGCGGCCGCGCATGCGCTGCACCAGGCTCCAGAGCCCCAGCGCCACCATGCCGAAGCCGATGGCCAGCATGACCCGGAAGCTCCAGAACACATAGTTGACGTTCGGCCACTCCGAGCGCGGCCATTCCTCGAGGCCCTGGATCTCGGCGTTGGGGTCGTGCTTCAGGATGAGGCTGCCGGCGTTGGGGATCTCCAGGGCATAGCGCGTGCGTGCGGCTTCGCTGTCCGGCAGCCCGAGGACGATGAACGGCGCGCCGCGCTGGGTCTCGTAGTGGCCCTCCATGGCCGCCACCTTCGCCGGCTGATGCTCGAGGGTGTTCAGGCCGTGCAGGTCTCCGGCCACCACCTGGAGCGGCGCCACCACCGTGGCCATCCACATGGCCATCGAGAACATGAGCCGCGCCGGGGCGTCGGTGCGGTCGCGGAGCAGGTGCCAGGCACCCACCGCGCCCACCACCAGGGCGGTGGTGAGGTAGGCCGCCAGCACCATGTGCACCAGCCGGTACGGGAACGACGGATTGAAGATGGCCGCCAGCCAGTCGGCCGGCACGTACTGACCGTCGGCGTTCATCTCGTAGCCCGCAGGTGTCTGCATCCAGCTGTTCACCGCCAGGATCCAGAACGCCGAGATCACCGTGCCCACCGCCACCGCCAGCGTCGCGAAGAAATGCAGCCCCCGACCCACCCGGTTCATGCCGAACAGCATGACGCCGAGGAATCCGGCTTCCAGGAAGAAGGCGGTCAGCACCTCGTAACCCATCAGCGGGCCCAGGATCGGCCCGGTCACATCCGAGAACACGCTCCAGTTGGTGCCGAACTGATAGCTCAGGACGACACCGGAGACCACGCCCATGCCGAACGTGACGGCGAACATCTTCAGCCAGTAGCGATAGATGGTCATGAAGATGGCGCGCCCGGTGTAGAGCCAGAGCCCTTCGAGCACGGCCAGATAGCTGGCGAGCCCGATGGTGAACGCCGGAAAGATGATGTGAAACGAAATGGTGAACGCGAATTGGAATCGCGCCAGGTCGAGCGCGGAAAGCGTGTCCACGTCGCATTCTCCGTCGTGCGAGTGTAGTGAGCCCAGGCTGTACGGTGCCGCCTACAGGATACGTGCCAACGTGACCTGAGTCACGAACCGCGGATTTACTTACCTTTTTGCCGATGAGGTCACAGGTGCCGCGGGGCACCTGCGGAACACTCCCGGCCGACGGGACACGGGCGGCGCTCGGCGCCGGCGAACCCCGGGGACCCGCCTCCACATGACCGGGAGATCGTTCGTTATGCTCGCAGGAAGCGCTCGCACCACCCTCGTCCTCGTCTGCTCGCTGCTGATGGCAGCCTGCTCCGGAAGCTCCGGGTCGTCCGGCGGCTCCGAGCCGGCGCCGGATGGCACCATGCTGCGCCTGAGCGGCAGCGTCGGCGATGGGCCGGTCACGGGCGCCACCATTCGGGTCACGGATGCCGGCGGTGCGCTGATCGAGGAAGGCACCAGCGACGAGCTGGCCGGCTACGAGCTCACCCTGCCCAGTGACGCCGATTTGCCGGTGCTGGTGACCGCGACCGGGGGGACGGATCTGGTCACGGGCCGGGCGCTCGATTTCGACCTGGTCGGGGCGGCCACGGCCACGGGAACGCTCACGGTGAACGTCTCGCCGCTGACTACCGTGGCCGTGCGCGCCGCCCAGTGCACTGATGCCGGAATAACCCCGGGGAGCCTCGACCGCGCCTGGGAGCGGGTGTACGAGGCGCTGAGCATGGGCCTCGATCCCGCCCTGGTGTCGGATCCCATGGGTGAGCCGGTGACGGCGGGCAACGTGGAAGCGGTGGTGCTCGCCAACGAGGCGCTGGGTGAGGCGGTACGGCGCACCGAGCAGGCGCTTGCCGACGGCGAAGGCATCACCGGCAACCAGGTGGTGAGCCAGGTGGCGTGCGCGCTCATGGACGAAACGACCGTCCCGGACGGGGAGGCGGTGTCGGCACGGGTCGTCGCCACGTTCGAGGCGGCGGAGCTGGCGGTCCGGCTGGAAACGCTGGCCGGGCGTCTGGAAGTGGGCGGGCAGTCTGCGGTGGGACGCATGAACGACGCCATCCGCACGGTGCTTCCGGACGTGACGAATCCGGCGGTGGAGCGACTGCCGGTGCGCGGCGATGCCCTGAGTCGTGCCCGGGCGTTGATCGCGCTGTTGTACGAGAGCATCGGCAGCGATGCGCTGCTCGACGTCCTGGCGGAACTTCAGTCTGCGCCCGCCGCCGTGCCCGAGGCGGTGGACGAGTTGCTCTCCGCCTCCCTGCAGAATGATCTCCATGCGGCCGCGAGCAATCTCGCCCTGGCCGACGCGACCGTGGTCGATGCCCTGGCAGAGCGGCGGCGGGATGCCGCTCCGGTGCCGTCAGTGGCGCTCGAGGCGCAGCCGGCACAGGTGGAATCCGGGGCGAGCAGCCGGCTGTCCTGGTCGTCGGAGGGAGCCGAGGAATGTGTGGCCGGGGGCGCCTGGAGCGGCAGCGTGGCGCTCGAAGGAGCCACCGACACGGCGGCGCTCGAGCGGGATCGCTCCTACACGCTCTCCTGCGTGGGTCCCGGTGGCGTCGGCTTCGACACCGTCACGGTGGCCGTGGCGGGGGCGGAACCCCCCGATGATTCCGACCCGCCGGACGATTCCGACCCGCCGGACGATTCCGACCCGCCGGACGATTCCGACCCGCCGGACGATTCCGATCCGGCGCATCCCACCGTGTCGTTGGCGGCCGACGACACGGTGGTCGATGCAGGGGCGACCACGTTCCTGAGGTGGAACAGCACCGACGCCAGCGGTTGCGAAGCCAGTGGCGGCTGGAGTGGCAGCCGGGCAACCAGCGGCGAGGAGCGCTCGCCGGAAATCGCCGCGCACACCAGCTTCACCCTGACGTGCACGGGTGCCGACGCCACGGACGCTGCGGTGACGACGATCGCGATATCCATCAACGACGAGGTGAGCCTCGCCTGGGAGGCGCCCACCGCGAACGTGGGGGAGAGCGACCCGGACGACAACCCGGTGGAGGACCTCGACGGCTTCCGGGTCTACGTCTCCGAAGAGCCGGGCGGCCACCGCAAGGGTGATTACCTGGTCGACATCGACAGCGCGGATGCGCGTGAACGGTCGGTGACGTTGGCGTCCGGCACCTACTACTTCGTCATGACCGCCTACGACCTCGACGGGAACGAGAGCGGCTTCTCCAACGAGGTGACGCGCAAGGTGCCCTGACGCTTCAGGGCACCTCCAGCCGCTCGAGCAGCCAGTCCGCGGCTTCCGGGTCGCGCAGCCCACCGTAGACGAGGGTGGCGGGCTCCAGCCGGGCGGCGATGAAAGCCGCCGCCACCGCCTCGGGCGCATGCTCGAGCAGGAGCCGGGCCTGCAGCATCAGCGCCAGGCGTTCGGCGCGGATGCGCGCGGCGAACGCCTCGGTCACGGGCGCAGCGTCCCACAACGCGTCCAGCGCCGCATCATAGCCGTCATGGCGGCCGCGGGCCTCTTCCAGCACGTACAGAAAAGTGGCCCATACCGCCGGGTCCCGTTCCACGGCGCGCATCAGGTCCAGGCACTGCACGTTGCCGCTGCCTTCCCAGATGCTGTTCACGGGCGCCTCCCGATACAGCCGCGGCAGCACGTGCTCTTCCACGTAGCCGAGACCCCCGAGGCATTCCTGCGCCTCGTTGACGTGGGCGGGCGCGCGCTTGCAGATCCAGTACTTGCCGAGCGCGGTGGCGAGCCGTGCGAAACGCCGGGCCGCGGCGTCCTCCGGCGCCGCATCCAGGGCCGCCGCGACCCGGAACACCAGCCACAGCGCCGCCTCGGTTTCGAGCAGCAAGTCTGCCGCCACGTTGCGCATGAGCGGCTGATCCACCAGCTTGCGGCCGGACACCTCGCGGCGGTTGATGTGGTGCAGTACCTGGATCATCGCCTGACGCATGATGGCGGTGGAACCCACCATGCAGTTGAACCGGGTCAATGCCACCATCTCGATGATCGTGGCCACCCCGCGGCCGGGTTCTCCGAGGAGCCAGGCGAACGCCGCATCGAACTCGACTTCGGACGAGGCATTGGAGCGGTTGCCCAGCTTGTCCTTGAGCCGTTGCAGCCGCAGGCCGTTGCGGGTGCCGTCGGGCCGCCAGCGCGGCAGCAGAAAACAGCCGAGACCGTCCTGGGTCTGCGCCAGGGTCAGAAACGCGTCGCTCATGGGAGCGGAACAGAACCACTTGTGGCCCGTGAGCGCGAAAGCCTCACCGCCCTCCACCGTCTCGTTCAGGGGTGCGGCCCGGGTGGTGTTGGCGCGTACGTCGGTGCCGCCCTGCTTCTCGGTCATGGCCATGCCGATGGTGGCGCCGGTCTTCTCTTCCACCGGCCGGGCGGCGGGATCGTAGCGGCGGGAGAGGATGCGCGGTTCCCACCGCTGCGCCAGCGCCGGGTTGGCGCGGATCGACGGAATGCTCGCGAACGTCATGGTGAGGGGGCAGTCGGTGCCGGAGTCGGCCTGGTTGTGCAGCAGTTCCAGAGCTGCGCGGGCGGCATGGCCGCCTTCCCGTCCCTCCCACGCCAGAGCGTGTACGCCGTGGGCGACGCCGGCGTCCATGAGCGCATGATATGCAGGATGAAACGCGACCTCGTCGATACGCCGGCCGTAGGGGTCGTGGGTGACCAGCTCGGGCGGGTTACGGTTCGCCAAGCGACCGTGCTCCGCGAGCTCGCCACCCGCCAGGGCGCCGTAGTCGCGAAGCCGCTCCTCCGCCCAGGCGGCCCGGTACGCGCGAACCGCCGCCTGCAGCGTCCGATCACACGCGAACGTATTGATCGGGCCAAGAGGGCCCGGCTGGTTGAAGACCTCGTGGGTATCGAAGCTCATGGCGCGCCCCTCGCAGTAATTCGGGCATTGAACCGCGGATGAGGGAGTGGCTCAATCGCCCGCTCGCAGCGACAGTTCCCGACGAGAATCTGCATGGACCCGCTTTCGGAGCCGGGCGTGACCTCGGCCGTCGATACCCTGCTGAATGCCTTTTACGCCAGCTTCGCTGCGGGCATGGGCACGACTCTGGGGGCGTTGGCCGTCTACGGCTCCAGCCGTCTCTCGGACCGGGCGGAGAACATGCTGCTGAGCGCGGCGGCCGGTGTCATGCTCGCGGCCTCGTGCTTCGGCCTGCTGGCGCCGGCGGTCTCGCTCGCCGCTGTTCAGCTCGGCGGCCCGCTGGTGGGTGTGCTGGCCGTCACTGCCGGACTCATGCTCGGCGGCTACGGTCTGCACCTGCTGCACCGCCGTATTCCCCACGAGCATTTCCATAGCGGCCTCGAAGGGCCGAGCGGTGCGCATCTGCGGCGGATCTGGCTGTTCGTAATCGCGATCTCGCTGCACAACTTCCCCGAAGGCATGGCCGTCGGGGTGGGTTTCGCCAGAGGAGACGTCGCCGCCGGCCTGCCGCTGGCCGTGGGGATCGGCCTGCAGAACGTCCCGGAAGGCCTGGCGGTGGCGGTGTCTCTGGGCTCGGTGGGCTACAGCCGCACGCAGGCGTTCCTGGCCGCCACGCTGACCGGTCTCGTGGAGCCCGTTGGCGGACTGGTGGGTGGCTCGGCGGTGTGGCTCACCGAGGGCCTGCTGGCGCCCGTGATGGCCATGGCCGCCGGCGCGATGATCTTCGTCATCAGTGACGAGATCATCCCCGAGACCCACCGCTCCGGTCTCAAGCACGTGGCCACCCTTTCCCTGATGAGCGGCTTCGCCGCGATGATGGTGCTCGACGCCGCCCTGGCCTGATCGGGTCGACCAACGTCAATGACAAGAAGGTCGTGGGCCCGGACGATGGCCCCCGAATTGCGTGGCGTGTAAGCCATGGGAGGTAGCACATGACGTTCCGGTTGATCCCTGTGGCGGCCATCTGGCTGCTGAGTGCGACGGCGTTGCCCGCGGCAGCCGACGAGGCCAACGTGCTGCTGGGCAACAAATACGGTGAGCTCATCTATACGCGCCACGACGACATGCTGGGGGTGCCCGACGCTTCGGCGTCCGTGGCCTTGCTGATGACCGAGGACAACAACACCCTCGGCCACGGGACGTTCGCCACCGAGGTGCTGCCCGGCGCGCTGCCGCGGTTCACCTTCGACGTGGGTGCCCGGCTGTACCTCATGAACCTGGTGGATCCGGACGATGACGTCATGGGAATCGGCTTCGGTGCCGGCGCGCGCTTCCGTGCGCCGGTGGAGTGGCTGCCCCTGTTCGAGCGCTATCCTCTGCATCTGGCGGCGAGCATCTACTTCGCGCCCGAGATCACCACGTCCGGGGCCGACATCGACGTGCTCGACCTCCACGTGATCCGGGGGGAGCTGGAGCTGTCGCCGAACATCGACGGCCTGGTGGGATTGCGGACGTTCGAGGTGGATCGCGCCGTGGGCGACGACGACATCGTCGACGACCGGCTGTACGTGGGCATCCGCGTCCGCTTTTGAGCGGCCGCCCGAGCCCCGCATGCACGCGGGGGCTTCCTTTCCCGCGGAACCTTTGTGAGAATGCATCCGAGAGAGAGGGAGCGCCGACGGTGCGCCCGGCGAGAATTCCCGGCGAGCATGATCGAGCCGGGGCCGCCGGCGTCAGGCGCAAGAGGAGGTCATGCATGCGGTAGCCCGCAACGGCCCAGCATTCTGGCTGGTGCTCGTGCTGCTCGCGCCGGTTAGTGCGGCGGGCACGGCGGAAGTGGGCCAACCCGCTCCCGATTTCTCTCTGCCCTCCATTCATTCCGACTACGACACCGTGCGGCTCGACGATCTTCGCGGCAAGGTGGTCGTCGTGGACTTCTGGTCATCCTGGTGCGCGCCGTGCCGGCGCGCCATGCCGACGCTGGATACGCTCCGCGCCGCCTACCCGCGCGACGGTCTCGAGGTGGTCGGCGTGAACGTCGACCCGGTGGTGGACGACGGCCGGCGATTTCTCGCCCGGGCCCCCGTGAGTTACCCCAACGCGGCCGACACCGACGGCGACGTCGCGGCGCGCTTCGGTGTCGATGTGCTGCCGGCGCTGTTCGTCATCGACCGCGCGGGGATCGTGCGCGGCGCAGCCAGCGGCGGCGCGGCCGGGAACAAGGAACGCCTGCGGGCGAAACTCGTGCAGTTGGTCGAGGAGGGTGCGCCGTAGGCGGGGGTTCGCGCCTGCGATTCGGGATCAAAAAAGGCAGGGGACGACGATGATAATTGCCTTGGCGGTGATCGTTCTGGTGGTGGGCTCGGTGCTGTTCCACCTGCTGAGCCCCTGGTACCTCACGGAGCTGGCCTCCAACTGGAGCACCATCGACGACACCCTGACGATCACCTTCTGGGTGACCGGGCTGGTGTTCATCGCCGTGAATCTGTTCATGGCCTATTGCATCATCCGTTACCGCTTCAGGCGCGACCGGCGCTCCGAGTACGACCCCGAGAACAGCAAGCTCGAATGGTGGCTCACCGGTGTCACCGCGGTGGGGGTGGCAGCCATGCTGGCGCCGGGCCTGTTCGTGTGGAACGACTTCGTTCAGGTGCCCGAAGACGCGCACCAGGTCGAGGCCATCGGTCAGCAATGGCACTGGACCTACCGCTTCCCCGGCGAGGACGGGCAGCTCGGCAGCGTCGATCCCCGGCACTTCAGCGAATCGAACCCCTTCGGCATGGACCCGGACGACCCCCGGGGCCGGGACGACGTGCTGGTGAACAGCCCCGAGCTGCACCTGCCCGTGGACCGGCCCGTGAAGCTGCTGCTGCGCTCCAAGGACGTGCTGCACAACTTCGCCGTGCCCCAGTTTCGGGTGAAGATGGATCTGGTGCCGGGCCTGGTCTCGTACATGTGGTTCACCCCCACCCGGACGGGCGAGTTCGAGGTGCTCTGCGAGGAGCTGTGCGGCGTGGCCCACCACACCATGCGCGGCCGCGTGGTGGTGGACGGTGAGGCGGACTTCCGGTCCTGGCTCGAGGCCCAGCCCACGTTCGCCGAGCTCCAGGGGCTAGACTCCGGGGACCCGGAGCGCGGCGAGCAGCTCTATGCCACCTGCACTGCCTGTCATGGTCCGGAGGGGCAGGGCAACCGGGCGCTCGACGCGCCCAAGCTGGCCGGGCAGGCGCCCTGGTATCTGGAGCGTCAGCTTCGCTACTACCGGACCGGCGTCCGGGGGGCGCACCCGGAAGACACCTACGGCCGGCAGATGGCGCCCATGGCGGCCACGCTCGAGGGCGACCGGGACGTCCGGGACGTCATCGCCTACATCCAGACGCTGCCGGACCGGCCGGTGGAGGCGACCATTGCCGGCGACGTGGAGCGGGGGCGCCGCATCTACCGGGTGTGCGGCACCTGTCACGGCTGGGACGGTCAGGGCATCCACGCCACCCGCGCGCCGCGCCAGGCCGGGCTCCAGGACTGGTACCTGGCCCGGCAGCTTCGGCACTACAAGGCGGGCATCCGCGGCGGCCACCCGGAGGACATGTACGGGCATCAGATGATGCAGATGGCGGACACGCTGGTGGACGACCAGGCGGTGCAGGACGTGGTCGCCTACATCAACACGCTGCAGGCGGGTGACGCGCAACTCGCCATGAATCGCGGCGAGGAGGATTGAGCCATGGCCCAGACCACCCACGATCAATATCCCCTGGTAGGGCCGCGAGAGCTCGAGGAGATGGAGCTCTACCACCCGAAGACCTGGCTCGGGAAATACGTCTTCAGCCAGGACGCCAAGGTCATCGCCATACAGTATTCGTTGACGGCGATCGCCATCGGTCTGGTGGCGCTGCTGCTGTCGGTGGTGATGCGGCTGCAGCTCGGCTTCCCGAACACCTTCTCGTTCATCGATCCCTCGAGCTACCTGCAGGCGGTGAGCATGCACGGCATGATCATGGTCATCTACCTGCTCACGGCATTGTTCCTCGGCGGCTTCGGCAACTATCTGATTCCCCTGATGCTCGGCGCGAGGGACATGGTGTTCCCGTACGTCAACATGCTGAGCTACTGGGTCTATCTGGTGGCGGTGCTGCTGGTGGTGGCCAGTTTCTTCGTCTCCGGCGGCCCTACCGGCGCCGGCTGGACGCTGTATCCCCCGCAGGCGGTGAGCGAGGGCACGCCGGGGACGGACGGCGGCATCATCCTGATGCTGATCTCGCTTTGCGTGTTCATCATCGGTTTCACCATGGGCGGGCTCAATTACGTGGTCACCGTGCTGCAGGCCCGCACCCGGGGGATGACGTTGATGCGCATGCCGCTGACCATCTGGGGTATCTTCATGGCGACGGTGCTGGCGCTGCTGGCGTTCCCGGCGCTGTTCGTGAGCTGCCTGATGATGCTGCTCGACCGTACCCTGGGCACCAGCTTCTTCATGCCGGCGATGATGTCGCTGGGGGACGAGACCGGCTACGACGGCGGCAGTCCCATCCTCTGGCAGCACCTGTTCTGGTTCTTCGGCCATCCGGAGGTGTACATCGTCGCGCTGCCGGCCTTCGGTATCGTCTCGGATCTGGTGGCCACCCACGCCCGCAAGAACATCTTCGGGTACCGGATGATGGTCTGGGCGATCCTCGCCATCGGCGGATTGTCGTTCATCGTCTGGGCCCACCACATGTACGTGAGCGGCATGAATCCGTACTTCGGCTTCTTCTTCGCCACCACCACGCTGATCATCGCCGTGCCCACCGCCCTCAAGGTGTACAACTGGGTGCTGACCCTGTGGCGGGGCAACATCCACCTCAGCGTGCCCATGCTGTTCACCATCGGGTTCATCTTCACTTTCATCAACGGTGGTCTCACCGGCTTGTTCCTGGGCAACGTCACCGTGGACGTGCCCCTCTCCGACACCTACTTCGTCATCGGCCATTTCCACATGGTGATGGCGGTGTCGCCGGTGCTGGTGATCTTCGGCGCGATCTATCACTGGTACCCGAAGATCACCGGACGCATGCTCGACGACACCCTGGGCAAGTGGCACTTCTGGATTACTTTCCTCGGCACCTATGCCATCTACTATCCTATGCACTACCTGGGCATCGAGGGGTTGCCGCGCCGGTACTACGCCTACGGCGAGACCGCGTTCATGTCGGAGTCGGCGCACGACGTCAACGTCGCCATTACCCTGGCCGCGGTGGTGGTGGCCCTGGCTCAGGGGTTGTTCATCTACAACGCCGTGCGCAGCTATTTCAGGGGCCGGGAAGCGGGGCCGAACCCCTGGCGGGCCACGACCCTCGAGTGGCAGACGTCGCACACGCCCCCGCGGCACGGCAATTTCGGTGACGAGCTGCCCGTGGTCTACCGCTGGGCCTACGACTACGGCGTGCCGGGGGCGCCGGACGACTTCATCCCGCAGAACGTGCCGCCGGACGCGACGCCGGTGCCCGAAGACCCCCATCGCCATCCGGAAATCGACCCGCAGGAGGATCCTGCGGAGGAGCCGCATACGCTGTGACCATCGCCGTTGTCGTCTTCGGAGCTTTCATGGCCAGCCTGGTGGGCTGGCTGGTGTTGCAGTCCGTGAGCGCCAGGCCCTGGGTGGCCGTCGCGACGGTCCCGGAGCCAGCGCCGCCGGATGCGCGCCACCGGCAGGTGTTGCGGTTCGCGCTGGTGGTGCTGATCGCCGTCATCACCTCGCTGTTCGGGCTGTTCATGAGCGCCTACGTCATTCGCATGGAGTACGCGGACTGGCGCCCGATGCCGGAGCCGGCGCTGCTGTGGGGCACCACCGGTGTGCTGGTGGCGTGCAGCGTCGCGTTGCAGTGGGCGTACACGGCCGCACGCCACGACCGCCCGGGCGCGCTCAAGGCCGCCCTGCTCGCGGGCGGGGGGCTTAGCGTCGCCTTCGTCGCCGGTCAGTACGCGGTGTGGCAGCAGCTCCACGCGGCCGGCTACTACCTCACCACCAATCCGGCGAGCGCGTTCTTCTTCGTGCTCACCGCGCTGCACGCCCTGCATCTGCTGGGCGGGCTGGTGGCCTGGGGCCGGGCGACGTCCCGGGTGCTCGCCGGCGCCGCGGCGGCCGACGTGCGGCTCACCGTGGAACTGTGTGCCGTGTACTGGCACTTCCTGCTGGCCGTGTGGGTGGCGCTGTTCGCGCTTCTGTCTTCTACCTGAGGAGGATTCGTCATGGCGGAAGGGCACATGCTGCCGGGAACCCCGGGACACACGCCCGGGCTGCGAGGGTTGGTTTCGGACTGGGCGTCCGATCAGATGGCCTTCAAGAACGTGTCCTGGGGCAAGGCGATGATGTGGATCTTCCTGCTCTCGGACACGTTCATCTTTTCGTGCTTCCTGGTGTCGTACATGACCGTACGCATGTCCACCGTGGAGCCCTGGCCGAGCCCCAGCGAGGTGTTCGCCCTGCACATGTTCGGGCAAGACATACCGCTGATCCTCATCGCCATCATGACGTTCATCCTCATCACCTCCAGCGGCACCATGGCCATGGCGGTGAAGTTCGGTTACGAGAAGAACCGCCAGGCCACGTTCTGGCTGCTCATCGTCACCGCCCTGTTCGGCGCCTCCTTCGTCGGCATGCAGGCTTTCGAGTGGAGCAAGCTCATCTTCGAAGACGGCGTGCGCCCATGGGGCAATCCCATGGGGGCGGCGCAATTCGGCGCCACGTTCTTCATGATCACCGGGTTTCACGGCACCCACGTCACCATCGGGGTGATCTTTCTGTTGATCATCGCCTGGAAGGTGCGCCGGGGCGACCTCGACGACGAGCGCCCCGGTTTCCTGACCGGCCGCAAGGGCCGCTACGAGATCGTCGAGACCCTGGGCCTCTACTGGCACTTCGTCGACCTCGTGTGGGTCTTCATCTTCGCCTTTTTCTATCTCTGGTAGGAGACGGAACATGTCCAGCGAAACCGCCCGATCCCCGGCCGGCCACGAAGGTCAGCAACATCCGATTTCCGTGTATCTCTGGATCTGGGGGCTGCTCTTCGTACTCAGCGCCCTCTCCTACATGGTGGACTACCTGCAGTTCCAGGGGTATCTGCGCTGGAGCCTCATCATCGTGTTCATGCTGCTCAAAGCCGGGCTGATCGTGGCCGTGTTCATGCACATGATGTGGGAGCGCATGGCCATCATCTGCGCCATCCTGATCCCCCCGGGGGTGATCCTGGTGCTGGTGGCGCTGATGGCGTGGGAAGCGGAATACACCGTCCTCACGCGCCTGATGTACTTCGTGAGTGAGAGTACTTAGTACTTGGTGCTAGTACTCAACTACGGAAGCGTTTCGGTCAGCAGCCGCTTCAACCGCTGCTGCCAGGTCACGATCCAGTGCGGCGTCGGGCGGCCGGTTCCCGCCCGCTGGGCGCCCGGATGCCCTCGCACCACGCGATCGAGCACGTCCTCCTGACCATCCTCGAGGTCCACGAAGAACAGGTGGCGCCCCTGCTCGAGCTCGTTTTTGAAGCGTTGAAAGTTGACGTTGAAGGTCTGAATACCGATGAATCCGCCTTCCCAGGTGAAGAACCCGAGCAGCACGATCGCCAGGAAGATGAACGGAATCCAGCCCACTGGTGAGGTGTGCCATCCTGCCATGTACGTGAGCATGAGCACCGATGCCGCCGCCACGGCGCCGACCACCAGCCCGTATTCGCCGGAGTGGATCACGTCCTTTTTCATGAGCGACTGTACGTCGTGCAGGCGCTCATGGGTCTCCGCGGCCGCATCATCCAGGGTCAGCACGTGAATCTGCGTCGTGGGAATCCCGGCTCGCTCGAGCTCCTCCTCCATGGACTCGAGGTCGTCTAGATCGTCGCTGACGAAGTAGTGGCGTTTCATCCTCATAGCGTCCTCTCCCTGGCCACGAATGGCTCCTCTCGCACGGACGTAACGGGTGCCGACGCGGATCGCGGGCACACGGCGGTGATGGTTGGGGGGCGATGGTGGTCGGGCGGAACGGCCCTTGCGGCGGCACGCAGCAGCCCTGGGGCGCGAACCCCCCGCGGGTGGCACTGTCCTCGAGATGGAACCGGCTCACCGCGACCACCCCGGCGTGCTCCTTGACCATGGTATATCGACCTCGAAGCCCGGCGCGCCCGGACTTCCGGTGGAACACTCCTCAATTCTGCTCCGCGCCGGGCCTGTTGACAAGACGGTCGATGTGGGCCGCCGGGGCGGCGGCGCTTACGTCGGCGCGCCGTTGGCCAGTGCCGCGTGCAGCTTCTCGGCGAGATCGGATATCCGGTATGGCTTGTTGAGCAGCATGACGCCGGGGTCGAGCCGCCCCTGGTGGACGATGGCGTTCTCGGTATAGCCCGATGTGAACAGGACCGGCAGACCCGGGTGCAGGGCCTGGGCCTCCTGCGCCAGGGCGCGGCCGTCCATGGCGCCGGGCATCACCACGTCGGTGAACAGCAGGGCGATGTCGTGACGCTGGCGGAGCTGCTCGAGGGCTTCGTCGGCGTCGTTGGCGCTCACGGGCCGATAGCCCAGAGCCTCGACCTGCTCGGCCACGAATTGACGCACCAGCTCGTCGTCTTCCACCACCAGGATCGTCTCGCCGTTGCCACGCGTGCTCGCCTCGGCGGGCGCCGCTGGCTGGGGCACCGCCGGATCGCCGCTGCGGGGCAGGTAGAGCTTCACGGTGGTGCCGCGGCCGGGTTCCGAGTACACCTTGACGTGACCTGCGGATTGCTTGGCGAAGCCGTAGACCATGCTGAGCCCGAGACCGTTGCCCTGACCGGAAGTCTTGGTGGTGAAGAACGGCTCGAACAGCCGGTCGAGGTGCCCCGGGTCGATACCGTGGCCGGTGTCGGTGACCGCGATCATGACGTATTGCCCGGCCTTCACCTCATCGTGCTGGCTGGCGTAGTGCTGGTCCAGCCGCACGTTGGCGGTCTCCAGGGTGAGGCGCCCGCCCTCGGGCATGGCGTCCCGGGCGTTCAGACACAGGTTGAGGACCGCGGACTCGAGCTGCGACGGGTCCGCCAGGGCCGGCCACAGGCCCCCGCCCCGCACGGTCTCGATTTCGATCTGCTCGCCCAGGGTCCGGCGCAGCAGTTGATCCATGCTGGCCAGCAACCTGCCCACGTCCGTGGGGACCGGGTCCAGGGGCTGCTTGCGCGCATAGGCCAGGAGGCGGCTGGTCAGCTCGGCGCCCCGCTGGGCCGCTTGCCGCGTGGTCTCCGCCAGGCTCGTGATCTCGGCCCGGTCACGGCTGTATTCCAGCATCAGGTCGACGTTGCCGAGGATGACGGTAAGCAGGTTGTTGAAGTCGTGGGCGATGCCGCCGGTGAGCTGACCCACGGCCTCGAGCCGCTGGGATTGGTGCAGCATCGACTCGAGGCGCTTGCGCTCGGAGATGTCCTGGACGGCGCCCTGGATCTGCACCACTTGGCCGTGATCGTCGCGCATCGCCTGGCCCACGATCCGGACCCAGATCTCGCGGCCGGTGAACGTGACCGAGCGGACCTCCTCGTCGTAGCTGACGCCGTCGCGGATGCAGGCCTGAAAGCGGCGCTCCATACGTTCGCGCTGCTCCGGCGCCGGAAGCTGGAAGACGCGCCTGGTACCCGGCTTCGCATGCTCGTCCACCTCGAAGATTCGCGCGACCTCCGGTGACCAGTTGAACCGTTCACTGGCCACGTCGTAGATCCAGCCGCCGAGGGATGCGGTGGTGCTCGCCACCTGGCGCAGGAAGTTGCGCTCGCGGATGGCGCGCATGGCACGCTCGCGCTGGGCGACGTGGCCGATCAGGTTCGCCAGGTTCTGGACGAATGCCACCTCGCTGTCGCTCCACCGGCGCTCCTCCCGGCAGAACACACCGAGCAGTCCCCACGGCGCGTCGCCGCCATGGATGATGGTGGTGACGCCGCTGACGATACCGTGGTCGGCGAGACGCGGCGCCGAGCCGATGCGGGTATCGGTGGCGAGATTCTCGATCACCACGGGGCCGTTCACGGCCAATGCGTGGCCCACCCGGTTGTCCGCGGCGACTTTGGCGGTGCGCTGTCCTACGAGCCCCCCGTGCCAGCCGCGGCCGGCCACCAGCCGCACCTGGCTGCGATCCTCCGAGAGCTCGAGAACGTCGACGAACGGGGTGTCGAGGGTGTCGGCGGCCGCGTTCATGACGTCGTCGATCTTCTGCTGCAGGCTCGTCCCGCTCAGCGCGTTCATGCCGAGCTCCGCGATGGCCTTCTGCTGGCGGTGCTGCCGGAGCAGCTCGAGCTCGGCGGTCTTGCGTTCGGTGATGTCCTGTACCGTGCCCATCTGCTGCACCGGGCGTTCGTCGTCGTGGCGCGCTACCGTGGCGCGCACGTGCACGTGGCGGATCGTCCCATCCGGCCGGACGACCCGGTGCTCGACGTCGAACACGCCCTCGCCGGCGATGTCGCGGGCGTGGGCGTCGGCCACCGCCCGGCGGTCGTCGGGGTGCACCAGCTCGACGAAAGCGTCGATGGTGTGCCCGAAGGTCTCCGGCGTCACGCCGAAGATGCGGTACACCTCGTCCGACCAGGCGACCCGCCGGGTGACGAGGTCGGCTTCCCAGCTGCCCAGGTGCGCGAGCCGCTGAGCCCGCTCGAGCTGATGCCGGTTGTGGCGCAGGGCTTGCTCAGTGTCGCGCAGGCGCGCGTGCTCCTGCTCGACGCGGTCGAGGTGACGACGCAGCAGCCCGTAGAGCAACGCCGAGGTGACGGCGACGAACCCCATGCCTTTGACGAGCTCGAAGGTGAGCATCGACGAGAGCTCGGGTGCCCACTGGAAGGCCGCGACGCCCGAGACGACGATGTAGGTTCCCGCCACGGCGAAGTACCCGGCGGCGATCCTGCGCGCGCGTCTTCTGGAGCCTGTCGGCATCGGAACGGGTTTCCCGGCGGCGTATCTTCCCCCGTTGCCAACTGTAACGCGTGTGCCTCGTACGTCAATTTTGTGGCGTTGCCGGACGCCGCCTTTGCGGCTGCCTCCGTGCTGCTTCATCATGCGCGCGCGGTGGCGGGGGGACGAGCAGCCGGAGCCATGAGTCACGACGAACTTCATGCGCGCATCGCCGAGCTGGAGCGCGAGAATCAGCGCCTGCGCGAGCTCGAGCGGGCCAACGAGCGCCTGCGAGTGCGCGAGCAGCAGCTCGAGGAAGCCCAGCGGATGGGCAACATTGGAAGCTGGGAATACGACGTCACCCGGGATACCGTCTACTGGTCGACCCAGCTCTACCGCATCGTCGGGTTGCGGCCCGGGGAGATCGAGCACGATGCCCGTGCGATCCTGCGTCTGGTGCACGAGCACGACCGTGCGGAATACCGTGCCCGCCACGAGCAGGTGCTCGCGCATGGCGGCAGCATGGATCTGGTCCACCGCGTGGTGCGTCCGGACGGTGACGTGCGCCACGTGCGAACCGTCTGCGAGCTGCTCGAGAGCGGGGAAGGGCCGATGCTCACGGGCACGGCCCAGGACGTCACCGAGCTGCTGGAAGCGCGGGCGCAGAGCACGCGCCTGGCCGAGCGCCTGTGGGAGACGCTGGAACAGATCAGCGACGGCTTCTTCACCATGGATGCGGACTGGCGCATCACCTTCGTCAATCACGCCGCCGAGCGGCAGATGCGTATCGCTCGGGCCGATGTGCTCGGCCGCACGCTCTGGGAGGTATACCCGGTGGTGCGGGGAACCGGCTTCGAGCGCAACTACCGGCGCGCGGTGGAGACGCGGGACGCGGTTTTCTTTCAGGAGTACTTCCCGCCGCTGGAAGCCTGGTTCGACGTGCGCGCGTATCCCACGGAAGGCGGACTGCTGGTGTATTTCCACGATGCCACGGAGGCGCGGCAGCGGCAGGCTCAGCTCCAGTTGCTGCAAACGGCCGTCTCGCGGCTGAACGACATCGTGGTGATCACCGAGGCCGACCCGCTCGATTCGCCGGGGCCGCGCATCGTCTACGTGAACGAAGCCTTCGAGAAGCATACGGGCTACCGGCGCGACGAGGTCATCGGCCGGAACCCGCGGTTCCTGCAGGGGCCGGAGACCCGGCGCAGTGAGCTCGATCGCATTCGCCGGGCGCTCGATACCGGGCAGCCGGTGCGCAGCGAGCTGGTCAACTACACCCGAAGCGGCGGCGAGCTGCGCCTGGAGCTCGACATCGTGCCCATCGTCGGCGACGCGGGCGTGATCACGCACTTCGTGGCGGTGCAGCGCGACGTCACCGAGCAGCGGGAGCTCGAGGCTCAGTTGCGCCAGGCTCAGCGCCTCGATGCCATCGGTCAGCTCACCGGGGGCGTGGCGCACGACTTCAACAATCTGTTGACGGTGATTCTCGGCAACGCCGACCTGCTGATGGATCAACTCGCCGACGACGACAAGCTGCACCGGCTCGCCGGGCTGACGAAGGCCGCGGCCGAGCGCGGCTCCGTTCTCACCAATCGTCTGTTGGCCTTCGCGAGACGACAGGCGCTGGACCCGACGTCGACGGATGTCGGGGATCTCCTGCGCGGCATGCACGGTCTGCTGTCGCGCACGCTCGGTGACGATATCGAGATCGTTGTCTCGGTGGCGGCGGACACCTGGCCGGCCATGGTCGATGCGCCGCAGCTCGAGACGGCGCTGCTGAATCTGTGCATCAACGCCCGGGACGCCATGGCACGCGGCGGGCGAATCGCCGTAGAGGCCGGTAACGCGCGCCTCGGCCGGGCGGCGGATCGGGACGCGGTGGCGACGCCGGGAGACTACGTCGCCATCACGGTCACCGACACGGGTGAGGGGATGACGGCCGAAGTGCTCGCCAAGGCGTTCGAGCCCTTCTATACCACCAAGGAGCCGGGCAAGGGCAGCGGCCTCGGGCTCAGCATGGTCTACGGCTTCGCGAAGCAGTCCGCGGGTCACGTCGAAATGGACTCGGAACCCGGGCACGGCACCCGGGTGCGGCTGTATCTGCCACGGGCCGTGGATGGAGGATCGCCGAGCACGCTCGACGATTCGGACGCTGTCGGCTCCTAGCCACAGGGAAAGCGCTCCGTCAGGTTGTTCAAGGTACCGGCCACGGTCGCGGCGAGGCGTCGGTTCGAGAACCGGGCCGGCGCGTTTCCCGGATTCACCGCCAGGGAGAACGTCACCTCGAGGCGGTCGCCTCGCGGGCGCAGGCGCCATTCCCCTTCCGCGCCTGCCATGCGCACGGCACCTTCCTGTGGTGGCAGGTAATCCGGCACCCCGGTGACGGCGATGACCAGGGCTTCGTCGGAGCGACGCGAATCCAGTCGATACACCATGTCGCGATCCCGGGCCGGCCAGGGGGCGTCGGTGCGCACGTAGTAGCGCACCGCCCCGTCGCCGCTCTCGATCTGGCGAGCCTCGACGGTGTACGGAATCCACTCGCCGAAAGAAGAGGCATCGGTGACGAAGCGCTCCAGCGTGCTGGCGCCGGTGCACACCTCCACCGTGGCGCGATAGGCGTCGAAGCCGGTGCCGGTGGGGCGGGCGGTCATCGCGATGCCGTCGATGGTCCCTGCCGGCTGCCAGGCCTCCGCGGCCGCGCCTGTGGCCACGGCGCCGCCCAGCGCATAGAGGACGAGCAGGGCGACGGCGGCCCGGCGCGCGCGGTCAGCATTGCCAATCATGGTCGTGCACGGCATCGTCTCTGGCGAATTCTCCGGCTCCGGCCGGCTGTTGCACCTTGCAGAACGGCAATGCGCCCCGTTCGCGCCGTTAAGTAGTGTGACGTCCGGCCGGTTGCGCTGAAAACCCGGACGAGGTGGCTATGAGCGAGCAAGCGGCGTTGATCATGACCACGGTGGACAGCGACGCGCTGGCCGAGCGGCTCGCCGAGCGACTGCTCGGCCAGCGTCTCGCAGCGTGCATCCAGGAGGTGCCGATCACCAGCCGGTATCGCTGGGAAGGCGCGGTTCAGCGGGAACGCGAGACGCTGCTTTTGGTGAAAACCTCCGCCGCCGCCGTAGAGGCCGCCATTCGCGCTATCGAGGCCGAGCACGACTACGATGTTCCGGAAGTGATTGCCCTGCCCGTGACCGGCGGACTACCGGGCTATCTCCGCTGGCTGGTTGAGGAAGCGGACGGTGCCGCCTCGCCGCCGGGCACCGCGCCCGGATGAACGCACGCACACCGTCGCCACGCGGTGGACGTGCTGTGCACGGTGGGGACGCTGTTCGGCGTGGCAACCTCGCTGGGGCTCGGTGCGATTCAGGTGAACGCGGGTTCATTTCCGGGGGGAAGCCGAACCCACCGAAGCTGCAGCGGTTGTTCTGGGCCCTGGCCGAGGGAACGGTGGCCGGCGTGCTCCTCTACGCCGGCGGTCTGCAGGCGCTGCGCACGGCGTCCCTCACCACCGGAATTCCCATTGCGGTCTTCCTCATGGTGGCGCTCTATGGACTGTTCCGGGCGTTACGGCGGGAGGCCCGCGGCGAAGGGCCGTGACGCTTGCGCCGCGCTGGCGGCGGCCCAACAATGGATTACCGGGAACGGCAGGAGCCTGCCATGGTCGACCGCTACGTCTCCGACAATTTCGCGCCCGTGGCACGGGAGCTGACTTCGCTGGATCTCGACGTGATCGGGGAGATCCCGCGGGAACTCAACGGCCGCTATCTCCGAAACGGGCCGAATCCGTTGCTCGACGTCGATCCGCACACCCACCACTGGTTTCTGGGTGACGGCATGGTCCACGGCGTTCGACTGCACGACGGCAGCGCCCGCTGGTACCGCAATCGCTGGGTGCGCAGTCCGCAGATCGTAGACGCGCTGGGCGAGGAGGCGGCGAGCCGGAATCTCGCGCAGGCGAACAACACCCACGTGATCGGGCACGCGGGCCGGACCTGGGCCATCGTCGAAGCCGGTGCGCCCCCCGTCGAGCTCTCTTACGAGCTCGATACCGTGGGCGTCAACGACTTCGCCGGCACCCTGCACGACGGTGCCTTCAGCGCGCATCCGAAGGTGGATCCGGACACCGGCGCGCTGCACGCGATCGCCTACCACTGGCCCGACTTCGAGGATCACGTGCAGTACGTCCGGGTGAGCCCGGACGGGTTGGTGGACCGTACCGTGAACATTCCCGTCCCGGGCATGACGATGATTCACGATGCCAGTCTCACGGACCGCTTCGTGGTGATCTACGATCTGCCGGTCACCGTCAGCTCCGACCTGCTCGAGCGCGGCATGCGTTTCCCGTTCGCCTGGAATCCGGAACACGAGCCGCGGGTGGGCCTGCTGCCGCGTGACGGTACGGCCGCCGACGTGATCTGGTGCGAAGTGAGCCCCTGCTATGTCTTTCATCCCTTGAACGCCTACGACGACGCCGACGGTAACGTGGTGCTCGACGTGTGCCGCTACGAGCGGATGTTCGAGCGCGACGTTCACGGGCCGTTCGGCGACGGTTTCGCCACCCTGGACCGCTGGACCATCGATCCCCGGACCCGGCGCGTGGCGGAGGAACGCATCGACGATCGCGGGCAGGAGTTTCCGCGTTGTCACCCCGGGCTCAACGGCAAGCCGTATCGGTACGGCTATGCGGTGGCCGCCAACGACGACGGTTTTCCGTCCATCTACAAGCACGACCTGGTGCTCGGGCGGACGGAGCGCTGCGCGCTCGGCGCCGGGCGCCACGCCGGCGAGCCCTGCTTCGTGCCGCGGGAGAATGCGGAGGCCGAGGACGATGGCTATCTGCTCAGCTTCGTGTACGACCAGCCGCGGAACACCAGCGAGCTGGTGATCCTCGATGCCCGCGGCCTCGATGACGCGCCGCTGGCGCGGGTGCTGCTTCCCGGCCGGGTGCCGTACGGCTTCCATGGCAGCTGGGTGGCGGATACCGAGACGCGGCCTCCGGGCTGACCACTGGCACGCTGCGGTCAGGCGTGGCCGAGGTAGCGCGGCAGCTCCTCGTCGAACTCGGGGAAATAGCGGGTGATCACGGTGACGTCGAACCGCCCGAGGATGGACTCTTTGGGCTCGCGGTCGAGGAGGAAGCGAAACGCCGCCTCGATGCAGGCTTCCGGTGCCTGACCGCCGCCGAGCCGCTCGCAGAGGTCGTGGGACATGGTCACCTGATGGTGCGTCTCCCCCGGCCCCTCGGTGACGGTGACCCGGAACTCGTAGGGATCCGCGTCGGCGATGCGTTCCACGTCGATCATGGAGGCGAGCTTAGCGCCGTGCCCCTACGGCGATCAACGCTGCTCCGCCCGAGCTCGGAGAAGGCCCGGGCCAGGCGCTCGGCGTCCACGGGTCCCGTCAAGTGATGGTCGAACACGTCCGCGGCCGTCGCCGGCTCCTGCGCCGTCCGGGCCCGCCGGGCCACCAGGGCGACGTTGCGACCCCAGCGGGCGCTGCGGAAGCGCCGGGCGAGCTCGGTACCGGCCATGGCGGACAGCGAGGTCGAAAGCACGGCGACCTCCGGCGGGTCGCGTTCCGCCACGGAGAGCGCCTCGGCACCGTCGTAGGCGACCCGGACCCGGTGGCCCATGAGCCGGAGCACCCGGCCGAGCCCTTCGGCCGCTTCGCGGTCGTCGTCCACCACCAGCACGCGTTTTCGCCCATCGTCCGGCGCTGTCGGAACGGGCGCGCTCGACGCCTGCCGTGCCGGGCGGGCCGCCGGCGGTTCCGCCAGGGGCAGATCGATGATGAACTCACTCCCCTGGTCTTTGCCGGCGCTGTGGGCGGTGATGCTGCCGCCGTGCAGCTCCACCAGGCCCTTGGCGAGGGACAACCCGATGCCCAGCCCACCGGCGCTTCCGCCCTCGCCGCCGGTCACCTGGGCGTACATCTCGAACACCCCCGGCAGGTCCTCGGCGGCGATGCCGATGCCGGTATCGCGCACGGCGATCCGTACGCGCTCGCCCGAGACGCGCGTCGTCACGGTGATGCGTCCGCCGGCGGGGGTGTAGTGCGCGGCGTTGTTGAGCAGGTTCGTGAGCACCTGCGCGAGCCGGCTGGGATCGGCGAGCAGCCAGGCGTCGCGACCCGGTGCATCCACCACGAGCTCGTGGCCGTGCTGGTCGATGAGCGGGCGCGACACCTCGAGGGCATGATCGACCACCTCGTGGAGCTGCACCGGGTATCGATGGAGCTCGAACTTGCCGCGCGCGATCCTCGAGACCTCCAGCATATCCCCCACCAGCCGGGTGAGATCCTGAACCTGACGGTGGATGACGCCGCGACAGTGCTCCAGGGTGTCCGGGTCGTTGCCGCCGCGCTCGAGGAGCTCCACCGCGGTGCGGATGGGGGCCAGCGGGTTGCGCAGCTCGTGCGCCAGGGTGGCGATGAACTCGTCTTTGCGCCGGTCGGCCTCCCGCAAAGCCTGCTGCGCGTGGATACTGTCGGTGACGTCCGTGTACGCGGCCACCGCCGCGATCAATTTGCCGCTGCGATCGAAGACGGGGGCGGCGGCGCTCATGACGCAGCGGCGGCGGCCGCCGTCGAACGGGGCGATTTCCACCAGTTCGCCGCAGACGCTCTGGCGCCGGCGCAGGGCCCGCACCAGGGGCCAGTCGCCGGAGCCGACGGGCTTGCCGGACTCCGGCCACCAGCCGGTCCACTCCCGGATGGGCGGCGGTTCCGGGACCCCGTTGGACGATCGGTTCGACGACAGCCCCCAGAGCTGCTCGTGTGCCTGGTTCCAGCGCATGAGCGCGCCGTCCGCGTCGGTGATCGCGACGCCCACCGGCAGTGACTCGAGCACGGCGTCGAGCAGGGCCCGGCTGCGCTCGGTCTCCTCCTCGGCCAGGTGGAGGTCGTGAATGTCCGTGACCGAGCCGATGTATCCCAGAAACCGGCCGTCGCCGTCGAAGCGGGGACGGCCGGCGTCGGTGACCCAGTGCCACTCGCCGCTGCGGCTGCGCAGCCGGTACTCCAGGTGAAAGGCCTGGCGGCGGGCGGCGGCGGCGCGGAACGCTTCGACGACCCGGGGGGCGTCGTCGGGGTGAATGGGCTCCGCCCACGGCAGGTCATCGGCGGCGGCTTGAACCATGCCGGTGAACTCGTACCAGCTTCGGCTCAGATACCTGCACTGATGCTCGGCGTTGGAAGCCCAGAGCATGGCGGGTGCCGTGTCCGCCAGCTCCCGCAGGCGCGACTCGCTGCGGCGCAGGGCCTCGGTCTGCGACTGCAGCTCGAGCTCCCGGCGGGTCCGCTCCTCCACCAGACCGCGCACCTCGTATTGCCGGCGGCGGGCGCTGAGCGCCATCTTCACGACGCTGATGAGGTGGCTCTGGCGCACCGGCCGCTCCAGCAAGGTCACGGCGCCTACCGCCAGACCGAGGCGGTTCAGCAATTCCGAGTGATGCGACGAGGTACCGGTAACCAGGACGATGATGGGGATGGTGGACCAGGATGGCTGCTCGTCCAGACTGGCGATGAGGTCCGGGGCGCCGGCGGTGGCCAGCCCCTCTTCGGTGACGAGCAGCGCGCCGGCACCGCCGGCCATCTCGCGGCTGCACTCGCCGAGGTTTCTGCACACCCGGGCGATGATCCGGCCGCGCTCCAGCATCCGCGCCATCGCCTCGGCGTCCCGCCCCGGGGGCGACACCACCAGCGTCGTCAGTGCGTGGTTGGAGAATGGCACGTCAGTGTCCAGCCCCCTGCGACGCTCGCCTCCAGCTGTCTGCGAACAGCGAAACAACCCGGCCTGGTTGGTTCGCCTTTGCCGTGCGCTTCGAGCAGGAACTGCAACGCCGGGATCGCCTCGAGCCTCGCAATGCCGGTGAAGATCCGGCCCTCCCCTGATGATGCAGCCATCGACCGGCCAGAGTAACCGAGTCGTCGGGTTTTTGCGATTCGTGCGACGGACGCAGCCACCCTCGGGATTTGTTACTATAACGCGTTATATATAGGGGCGTCGTGCCAGGGGGCCGGGCGTTGCCCGAGCCGAGGGCAGGGTCCATTATCGAGCCGATGAGCCGGTTTCCGTCGATTCTACTGCTCCCGGTTCTGACTCTGGGAGCGTGTCATCCACCCATGAACGAGACCGCCATGCAGTATCCCGAGACGAAGACGGTCGAGCAGGTGGACGACTACCACGGCACCCGGGTCGCCGACCCGTACCGCTGGCTCGAGCAGGATGTGCGCGAGTCCGAGGCGGTGGCGGACTGGGTGCAGCGTCAGAATGCGGTCACGTTCGATTACCTGTCGTCTTTGCCCGGTCGGGCGGAGATCGAGGCGCGGCTGCGGGCGCTATGGGACTATCCGCGCTACAGCGTTCCGGCGCGCAAGGGCGGCCGTTACTTCTTCATGCGCAACGATGGCCTGCAGAACCAGGCGGTGCTGCACACCCAGCGCGACCTGGAAGCGCCATCGCGGGTGCTGCTCGATCCCAACACCTGGTCCGAGGACGGCACGCTGGCCCTGGCCGGGGCGCACCCGGGGCCGGACGGCCGCTTTCTCGCCTATCTGGTGGCGGACGGCGGCTCCGACTGGCGCACGGCTCGGGTTCTAAACGTCGAGACCGGCGAGCCGCTGCCGGAAACCCTGGAGTGGCTGAAGTTCACCACCCTGTCCTGGGCGGCGGACGGCAGCGGCTTCTACTACAGTCGCTACCCGGCGCCCGACCCTGAGGAACGCTTCACCAGCCTCAACACCCACCAGAGCGTGTGGTTTCACCGGGTGGGCACGCCGCAGAGCGAGGACGTGCCGGTGTACGCGCGACCGGACGAGCCGGAGTGGGGGTTCGAGCCGGAGGTCTCGCACGACGGGCGGCATCTGGTGATCGAGGTGTGGAAGGGTACCGACGAGCGCAATCAGGTGGCGTATCGGGATCTCACCCGCCCCGATGCCGAGCCGGTGATGCTGGTGGAGGGCTTCGAGGCCGGCTACAGCTTCGTCGGCAGCGTGGGGGGGCGGCTCTATTTCCGGACCAACGCCGACGCGCCCAACGGCCGCCTGGTCGCGTTCGAAGCGCCGGCTGCGGACGACGACGCCGCGGCCCGGAACCCCACCGAGGTGCTGGCCGAGCGGGCCCACGTTCTGGAAAGCGTGAGCCTGGTGGGCGAGCGTCTGATCGCCCGTTACCTGGAAGACGCCCATGCGGCGGTGGCGGTGCACGATCTGGCCGGGCACCACCTCCGCGATGTGGCGCTGCCGGGGCTCGGTACCGTCGCCGGGTTTGCCGGCGAGCCGGACGACCCGGAGACGTTCTTCGCGTTCGAGAGCTTCAACCAGCCCCCGGCCATCTGGCGCTACGACGTCGACAGCGGCGAGCGCACCCTGCTGCGCCGGGCCGGAGCCGACGTGAACCCGGACGACTACGTCGTCGAGCAGGTCTTCTACCGCTCGAATGACGGCACCCGGGTGCCCATGTTCATCACCCATCGCAAGGACGTGGTGCCGGGGCCGGAGGCGCCGACACTGCTCTACGGCTACGGCGGCTTCAACATCTCGCTCACCCCGGATTTCTCCGTCACCCGGCTGGCGTGGATGGAGATGGGCGGCGTGTACGCGGTGGCGAACCTGCGCGGCGGCGGCGAGTACGGCGAGGCATGGCACCGGGCCGGCACCGGGCTCGACAAGCAGAACGTTTTCGACGATTTCATCGCCGCCGCCGAGTACCTGATCGACGAGGGCTACGCGAGCCCCCGGACCCTGGGGATCTTCGGCGGCTCCAACGGCGGGTTGCTGGTGGGCGCCGTGGTGAATCAGCGCCCCGAGCTCTTCGGCGCGGCGACGCCGGCCGTGGGCGTGATGGACATGCTGCGCTTCCACCACTTCACCGCCGGACGTTTCTGGACCGACGACTACGGCTCCGCGGACGACCCGGAGGCGTTCCGCGCGCTGTACGCCTATTCGCCGTATCACAACATCCGCGACGGCGGGTGCTATCCGCCGCTGCTGGCCACCACCGCCGACACTGACGACCGCGTGGTGCCGGGGCACACCTTCAAGTACATCGCGCGTCTGCAGGCGGCCCAGAGCTGCGACAATCCCGTGCTCGTCCGCATCGAGACCCGGGCCGGCCATGGCGCCGGCACCCCGACCGCCAAAGTCATCGAGGAGTACGCCGACCGCTGGGCGTTTCTGCGCGCGCATCTCACCGAGGCGACCACCAAGGAGGCTTCATGAAGCTCGGACTCATTCCCGTCAATATCGGCATCGCCGACCCGGCGCAGATCGTCGGCCTGGCGCAGCTCGCGGAGGGCGCGGGCTTCGAATCGGTGTGGACCTTCGAGCACGTGATCGTGCCACTCGACTACCAGTCGAAGTATCCCTACAACGATTCCGGCAAGATGGGGGTGGAGCCCGAGACCCCGTTCATCGATCCGCTGATTGCGCTCACCGCGGTGGCGCAGGCAACCCGCACGCTGCGGCTCGGCACCGGCGTGAACATCCTCTCCCAGGTGAATCCGCTGCTGCTGGCGAAACAGGCCGCGAGCCTGGACGTCATGTCCGGCGGCCGGTTCATGCTCGGGGTGGGGATCGGCTGGCTGAAGGAGGAGTTCGAGGCCATGGGCACGCCGTTCGAGCGCCGCGGCGCGCGCTTCGACGATTATGTCCAGGCTATGCGCAAGGTCTGGTCCGGCGACGTGGTGGAGCACCGAAGCGAATTCCTGAACTGGTCCGGCTTCAAGTGCCATCCGCGGCCCCGGCAGGACCCCATGCCGCTCGTCATCGGCGGCAACAAGGGCAGGATCTACGAGCGCATCGCCCGGTTCGGCAACGGCTGGTTCATTCCCGGCACCGACTCGAGTGCCATCCGGGATCAGCTCGCGGAGCTCAAACGCACCTGCGACCGCCTCGGGCGCGACTTCGATGAGATCGAGATCACCTGCATGTGGTCGGGCCAGGGCGGTGCCGATGCCCTGCGCGAGCTCGAGGACGCCGGGGTGCACCGGGCGCTGGTGATGCTCATGGCCCTGGGCGACGACCCGGTGGCGGGGATCAACCGCCTGGGCCAGGACGTCATCCCGGCCCTTTGATTCAACCTTTTCCAAAGGAGCAGCTATGACCTGGGGATTCGAGACAGACCCGGAATTTCAGCGCGAGCTGGACTGGATCGACGAGTTCGTGCGTGAGGAGGTGGCGCCCATCGAGATGGTGCTCGACGAGCCCTACGACGTGCACCATCCGTTGTTCGCGAAGCTCGTGCGGCCGTTGCAGGCGGAGGTGAAGAAACGCGGCCTGTGGGCCTGCCACCTGGGCCCGGAGCTGGGCGGCCAGGGGTATGGCCAGCTCAAGCTCGCGCTCATGAACGAGATTCTCGGCCAGGCGGCGTTCGCGCCCATCGTCTTCGGCTGCCAGGCGCCGGATTCCGGAAATGCCGAGATCCTGGCCCACTACGGCACGGCGGAGCACAAGGAGCGCTATCTGCGCCCGCTGCTCGATGGCGAGATCGTCTCGTGTTTCTCCATGACCGAGCCCCACGCCGGCGCCGACCCCACCATGTTCACCTGCCGCGCCGAGCGCGATGGGGACACGTGGGTGATCAACGGCGAGAAGTGGTTCTCCTCCAACGCCCGCTATGCGTCGTTCCTCATCGTCATGGCGGTGACGGATCCGGACGCGCCGCCGCATTCCCGTATGTCCATGTTCATCGTTCCCCGGGATACGCCGGGGATCAACATCATCCGCAACGTCGGCATCGGCAGCGAGGCGCCGGGCGAAGACACCCACGCCTACATCCGCTACGAGGACGTGCGGGTGCCGGCGGAGAACATGCTCGGAGAGCAGGGCCAGGCGTTCATCGTGGCGCAGACCCGGCTCGGCGGCGGGCGCATCCACCACGCCATGCGCACCATGGGCCAGCTCAAGCGCGCGCTGGACATGATGTGCGAGCGCGTGCTCTCGCGGGAGACCAAGGGCGAGGTGCTGGCCCGCAAACAGACGGTGCAGGAGAAGATCGCCGATTCCTGGATCGAGATGGAGCAGTTCCGGCTGCTGGTTTTGCGTACCGCCTGGCGCATCGATCAGTACCAGGACTACCGACGGGTCCGTAAGGACATCGCCGCCATCAAGGCGCTCATGCCCAAGGTCTACCACGACGTGGTTTCCCGGGCGCTTCACCTGCACGGCTCGCTGGGGGTCTCCAACGAGATGCCGTTCACCGGCATGGTGGTGGGGTCGTACGTGATGGGGCTGGCGGACGGGCCCACTGAGGTGCACAAGGACACCGTGGCCCGCCAGGTGCTCGGCGAATACAAGCCGACCAACGATCTGTTCCCCAGCTACAGCCTGCCGCGGCGGCGCGAGGCCGCCATCGAGAAGTTCGGTCACCTCATCGAGGACGAGGTCGCCAACCTGTAACACCGGTCGGCGGTTACTGCCGGGGCTCGAAGAGGTCGCGCAGGCGGCGTTCGATCTCGTCGCGGGGGGAAGTCTCCGACTCCGCGTCTTCCTCTTCGGCCCCGTCCCCGGTGGTCTCCTCGCTGCTTTCCTGGTCGCCGGTGTCGTCCTGCAGGGCCTCCCGGGCCCGCTGCTCGAGCGCCCGGCGCAGGCCGCTGCCCACCAGCGCCTCGAGATCGACCCCCACCTTCGGGGAGCGCAGCGGACCCTCCAGAGAGAGCGGGATCTCCAGGCCCGCCAGATCGCCCAGGCGGCCGTCGCCGGCATCGTCCTCGACCAGCACTGCCGTGAGGTCGTAGTCCAGCGCCAGCGCCATCAGGTCCACGCCGCCGTCGCCGGTGATGCGCATGACCGGGGTGGCGGCGCTCACGCGGTCGGTCTGCAGCACGCCGTCGCGCATCGCCCCCGCGAGCGTGAGGTTGCTGATGGGCGTCTCGCGATCCTCCGGGGTGGGCGGCGGTGCGTCGCCCTGCAGCAGGGCCCGGGCCCGGGCGATCTCGTAGCCCACGTCCATGCCGCGGTACGCGCCGTCGTCCAGCTCCAGCGACAGATCGCCGGCGAGGCGGCGCAGCAGGTCGGCGGCGGTGTTGCCGGTGCCGGCGCCGGACAGATCCACCGTCAGCGTCCCGGCCAGCAGGTCCGAGCCGAAGAAGCTCTCGAGCACCTCGCCCGCCTGGACCCCGGCCAGGTGCTGATCCAGTGTCACCTGCGCCGGGTCGACGTTCGCGTCGACGACGATGCTCCCCCGGTACGCGCCGCCGTAGAGCCCCGCGCGCACCGGCTCGAGGCGCAGCGTGTCCCCGGCCGCCGCGATGCCGGCGTCGACGTCGCGCAGGGTCATCCCCAGGAGAATCAGCTCGCCCGCGCTGAGATCCCCCGTGACCTCGAGCTCGCGGATCAGCGCCACCGGGATCTCGGCGGCCTCGGCCTCCGGCGCTTCCTCCGTGTCTTCCGCTTCGCGAGGCGGCAGATAGGCATCGACGTCCATGCGGTCGAGGGTGAGATCGAAGCGGGTGGCGAGGCGGTCGAAATCCTCGATCGCGAGGGTACCGGTGAGGCGGGTGTCGTCGAGCCGCCACACCATGTCCTCGAGCGCGAGCGTGGTGGGCTCGAGCCGCCATCGCGATTCGCCGGAGAGGTGCGTGAGCACCTCGGGGTCGGCGGTCTCGGGGGCCGTGTCCATGGCGCTCAGCATCGCCCGCGGGTCGAGGCCTGCCAGGGTCGCCCGGCCGGCGAGGTGCGGCCCGTCTCCCCCGCTGGGCCCCTCGCCCTCCAGGGTCACGGTCCCGTCGCCGCTGCGGGCCGAAAGCGCGATGCGGGCGGTGCCGCCTGCGGTGGCTGCGGTGAGCGTCACCGCCGACAGCTCCAGGCCCGAGGCGCGCAAGCGCCGGACGGTTGCCGTGCCGTCCACGTCGGCGGCATCGAGCAGCTCCAGCGGAACGCGGGTGGGCTCGGCGCCGGACTCCGCCTCGGCACCGGCCGGCTGCTCCGGTGTTTCCGGCGGCAGGTAACGGTCGACGTCGATCTCGTCCGCCTCGAGGTCGAAGCCGATGACCGGGGCGTCGAAGCCGGTCACCGATGCCGCACCGGTCAGGCGTGAGCCGTCGAGCTCGAGGTCGAGCTCGTCTATGGCGAGCGCATCGGCGCTCGCGGTCCACCGGCCGCTGCCGGCCAGATGGCCGAGCGCGCTCTCGTCCGCGGTGGGCCAGGGCTCGCCGGTGGCTGCCTCGAGGAACGTCCGCGGCGCCACCTGACGCAGGGAGAAATCGCCGCCCAGCCGGCCGGCGTCCGCCGCCCCCAGGCGCCCGTCGGCGGTGAGCTGCGCCCGGGCCTCCCCGGCCCGCACCGAGGCCTCGAGCGCCGTGACCGCAGCCGCACCCGCGCCGGTCCGCAGCGTTCGGGCCGACACATTGGCCGTCAGCCGCTCGGCGGGCACGGCCGGGCCGGTGACGTCGAGATCGAGCAGCGGCGATTCCAGGGTCAGCGCCTCGCCGCGTAGCGACACCCGGGTCTCGAAGCTCGAGGCGACGCTCAGCTCCGTGGCCTCGTCGACGACCCTGAACGCGCCCTGCAGCGGGAAGTCGGACACCGCCACCGCGCCGTCGTCCGCGCGGTAGCCCACGGCGCCGGTGCGGAGGTCGAGGTCGGAGACGGTGTAGGCGGTGTCCGCGGCGAGATCACGATAGCGAATGCGGCCGCCGCTCACCGCCAGGCTGTCGATGGTGAGACCGGCCAGCCCGCCGCCGGTGGCTTCCTCCTCACCGGGCCCGGCCTCGGGCTCCGGGGCGTCATCGAAGCGCCAGTTGGCCCGGCCGTCCGGCAGCCGCACCAGATCGAGCTCGATGCCTTCGATGCGGATGGCATCGATGCTCACCTCCCGGCGCAACAGCAGCGGCCACAGCTCGAGGCTGAGAAACGCCGTGCGCACCCGGGCGAACTCCGCTTCCGGAAACCCCTCCGGGTTGCCGAGGCGCGCCGGGCCGAGCGAGACACTGCAGCAGGGCAGGACGTCCAGACCCAGATCGCCCGTGAGCTCGAAGTCGCGGCCGGTGCTGCGTTCCACGGTGCGGACGACGTAGCCCCGGTAGTTGTCCGGCTCGAAGATCAGCACGACAGCCAGCACCACCGCGGCAAAGATCACCAGCGCGGCGAGCGCCACCCCGATCAACACTTTGCTCCAAGTGCTCATGAAGTACCCACCGCGGCGCGGTCGTGGCCGGAAACCATAGCACGGCGCGAGCGGGCGCAGGAGCGCCGCCGTCGGGCCGCTTGATGAAGCTCAAGGCCCGTTGGCACCTCGCTTGCTCCAGTTGGCGTAACCACAGTGAGGATTCGCCATGGGGGCAATGCAACGTCGTTGGGGACCGGGGCGGCCGGCGGCGTGGCTAGGCGCGGTGCTCACCGCGTTGGCCGCGGGCTGTCATTCCGAGCACTTTCGCAGCGTCGACCTCACGCCGCCGGCAAGAATTACGGCGGAGGTTCCGGAGAGTCAGGTGCTCGACGTGGGTATCGCGGTGTTCGACCCGAACGTGCCGGAGGGGTTCGAAGAGGCGCAGCAACGGGCCGTCAATCCCGAGGTGCGCCGCGCCGAGTCGTACTACGTGCCCTTCATGCTGAAGCGGGTGCTGGAGTCCACGGGCAACTGGGGCGCAGTGCGGGTGGTGCCGGGGCGGACCTTCGCCGTGGACCTCCTGGTGACGGGCCGCATCGTCCGCTCCCAGGGCGAGCGCCAGGTCATCGAGATCGAGGCCCGGGATGCCACCGGGACGTTGTGGCTGGAGAAAACCTACGAGACTCTGGCCAGCAAATACGCCTACCAGGAGGGGCTGCCCCGGGGCACCGACCCGTTTCAACCCACCTACACCCGCATCGCCGACGATTTGGCGGCGAGCTTCGTCGCGCTCAACGACGCGGAGCGTGTCGCCATCCGCCGCACCGCGGAGCTGCGCTATGCCGAGGAGCTGTTGCCCGCGGCCTTCGAGGAATACGTCGAGCCGAATGCCCGGGGCCGCATGGAAGTCCGGCGTCTGCCGGCCCGCGACGACCCCGCCATGCGTGACGTACGCAAGGTGCGGGAGCGGGAATTCATGTTCATCGACACCCTCGATGCGTACTACGCCGAGTACAACCGGCGGGTGCGCCCCATTTACGACACCTGGCGCCAGGCCTCCTACAGCGAGGTGATGGCCCGGGAAGAGCTCGAGGAGAAACGACGCCGGCGCGTGGTGGCGGGCGCGTTGAGCATCCTCGGCGGCCTGGTGGGCGGCCCGGCCACCATGAGCGGCGTCTCCACCGGCGCGGAGCTTCTAAAGGACGCCTTCACTACCCAGGACGAGGCGGAGATGCATGCCCAGGCGCTGCGCGAGGTCTCCGCCTCCATGGAAGGTGAGGTCATGCCCCACACCCTGGAGCTCGAGAATCGCACCGTAGAGCTCACGGGCTCGGTGGAGCAGCAGTACGAGAAGCTCCGCGCGGCGCTGCGCGAGGACTACCGCGCCACGCTCGGGCTGGGCGCGCAGTAGGCGGCGGTCGTGGGAGCGGCCGTGTTAAGCTCGGCCGGTCGCTCCAGGAGACTGCGCCATGGTGACCCTCACCCGTCGGGCCTGGCTCGCCCGCAGCGCGGCCGCCGCGGCCGCCGTTCTCGTTCCCCCGGCGCTGCGGCCTCTGTCCGCGCTGGCTGCGTCGGACGATCCGTTCTGGCGGCTGGACGCCACCGCCCAGGCGGCGCTGGTGGCAAGCGGCGAGGCGAGCGCGCGCGAGCTGGTGGACGCCGCCATCGCCCGCATCGAGGCCCTGAATCCGGAGCTGAACGCCGTGATCGCGCCGGCGTACGAGCGTGCCCGGGAGCGGGCGCGCGGTCCGTTGCCGGCGGGGCCTTTTCGCGGCGTGCCCTACCTGATCAAGGATTTGATCGATTTCGCCGGGGTACCCAACACAGGCGGCTCTCGACTTCATGAGGAACGGGTTCCCGACCGCAGCGCGCCCCACGTGCGCCGCTCCCTCGAGGCCGGGCTGATCCCGCTCGGCAAGAGCAACGTCCCCGAGTTCGGCCTGCTGCCCACCACCGAATCGGTGCTGCACGGTCCGGCGCGGAATCCCTGGAGCCTCGAGCATACGCCGGGCGGTTCCTCCGGCGGTGCCGCGGCCGCGGTGGCCGCCGGTCTGGTGCCGTTCGCCCACGCCACCGACGGCGGCGGCTCCATCCGTATTCCCGCCTCGTGCTGCGGATTGTTCGGGCTGAAGCCCGGCCGCGGACGCCTCGCGCCGCGGGAAACCGACCCGCAGATCGACATCAGCGTGCAGCACTGTGTCTCCCGCAGCGTTCGCGACAGCGCGGCGTTGTTCGCCGCCACCGAGTACCGCGGCGACGACGCCGAGCTGGCGCCGGTGGGCCATGTGACGGGGCCGGCGCGGCGGCGGCTGCGCATCGCCTTCTCCACCCGCACTTCCACCGGCGACGCCCCGGACCCGGAGGTGGAAGCCGCCGCGCAGCAGGCGGCGGCGCTGTGCGCGAGCCTCGGTCACGAGGTCGAGGAAGCCGCCCCCACGGTGGATGGGGAGGCGTTCACCGACGCGTTCATGACCGTGTGGAGCTCCGGCGCCGCCGCCAGCGTGGCCGAGGCGCGGGCGCGAGAGCTGAGCCCCGACGAAGTGCTCGAGCCCTGGACGCTGGGATTGGCGGAGTCCTACGCCGCCGCGCCGGACGACGCTCTCGGCCGGGCCTTGCGTCACTTCCGGCGCCTGGAGCGGGTATACGAGTCGTTCTTCTCCCGGTTCGACGTGCTGCTCACCCCGACCCTGTCGGCGCCGCCGGTGCGCATCGGCGCGCAGGCGCCCACCGTGGGTTTCACGACCCTCTACGAGCGGGTGCTGGACTGGGTGGCGTACACGCCCGTGCACAACGCCACCGGCAATGCCGCCATGTCGGTGCCGCTGGGGCAGAGCTCGGACGGGCTGCCCATCGGCATTCAGTTCGCCGCGCCGCAGGGGGGCGAGCGTACGCTGTTGGAGCTGGCCTACGAGCTGGAGGAAGCCGCACCGTGGGCGGATCGCTGGCCGGCGCTCGCCCTCGGCTGAGACGCCGCCTCACACGGCGGCGAGGGCCGGCATCACCTCCTCGGCGAACAGGGTCACCGCGTCCATCACCGCGTTGCGGGGCAGCCCGCCGAGGTCGAAATAGCCGATGAAGCGATCGAAGCCGCCCATGACCCGGTGCCCGTCCCGGATCCAGTCGACGAGCTCCCGCGGGCTGCCGCACAGGGCCGGGAACCCGGAGTAGTCGTCCGCGGCCGGCGCCGGCTGAGCCGCCGCCTGGCGTTGCACCTCACGAATGCCGGCCGTCGCCCCCCGCGTGCTCAGAAGCGTCCGCGAGAACGCCAGGTAGCTGTCCATGTACGGTTTCCAGAAGCGGCGTGCCGTGTCGCCGTCCGGCTGCACGTGCAGCCGGGCGATGGCGGCCACGCTCTCGCCGGCGGGGTCGTGGCCGGCCTCGCGATACGCTTCCCGGTAGATGGCGGCGAGCCGGCCCGCGGTCTCCATGGGCCCGGCGATGGTCATGCACATGAGCCGGTGCCCGGCCAGCCCCGCCTCCCGCGCGGTGGCCTCGTTGGTGGCCACGCCGCGATTGATGGGGATGGCCCGGCCCGAGAAGGTGCGCGGCTGCAGCTCCGTGCCGTCGATGGCCGAGCGGAAGCGCCCGGCCCAGCTCACCCGGCGCTCGTTCCACAGCCGCTGGATCAGCTCGAGGTTCTCGGCCGCGCGCTCGCCGCCGGTCTCCACGTCCTGGCCGAACAGGTGAAACGTGTGCGCGGTGATGCCGCTGCCGAAGCCGATCTCCGCGCGCCCGCGGCTCAACAGGTCGAGGGTGGCGAAATCCTCCGCCAGCCGCACCGGGTCGTTGTTGGGCAGCAGCGACACCCCGGTGCCGAGCCGGACGCGCTCGGTGCGGGCGGCCACCGCGGCGAGCACCATCTGCGGCGAGGAAAGGATGTAGTCGCTGGCGTGGTGCTCGCCGAGCCAGAAGCCGTCGAAACCGAGGCGCTCGGCGGTGATGCCGAGATCCGTCCACAGCAGGTGCCGGTCGGACTGGCTGTCGTGGTATTCGCCGCTGTGGGGATCGGGCAGATGGTCGCCCAGAGAAAGCAGATCGAACTTCATCACAGTGCTCCGCAAGGCAAAGTGCAGCCGCCCGCGCCGCCGAGGGGAGGGCGGCGACGCGGGCTGAGCTGCGGGGGAGAGTCAGTGGCGGTAGCCCAGGGTCAGGCCGTAGGTCCGCGGCGTGTTGTAGAACTTCTGGTTGAACAGCGACGCCGTGGGGACGAAGCCGTTCACGTACTCCTTGTCCGCGCAGTTCTTGCACCACGCCTGCACGCGCCACTTCTCGTCGAGGCTGCGCCAGCCGATGGAGCCGTCGAACAGCCAGTGATCGCCGGTGCGGGCTTTCGGCGGATTGTCGATGGCGCCGAGGTAGTAGTTGTCCTCGTACTCGCCGCTGGCGCGGGCGAAGAAGCTGCCGACGTCGGTGAAGATCTCGTACTCCGCCGCCAGGTACGCCTGCCACTCGGGGGAGCGCGCCAGGTCGTACTCGGTGTTGTCGGTCTCGATGATGTACTGCCCGTTGCCGAGGGCCTGCACGTCCCCGCAGTCCGAGACCGGATTGGTCGTGGTAACCGGGCCCTCGATGCTGGCGCAGAACTCGTCGTACTCGGCGTCGAGATAGCCGACGTTGGCTTCCAGGGTGAGACCGGTGACCGGCATGGCGGTCAGCTCGAGCTCCACGCCCTGGTTGGTGGACTCGCCGATGTTGTCGATGGCGGATTCCTGGGTGGTGCTCGCCGACGGTATGAACACCGTGAACTGCAGGTTCTCGTAGTTGGTGTGGAATGCGGTGACGTTCGCCCGCAGACGTCCATCGAGCCATTCCGACTTGATGCCGAGCTCGTAGGAGTCGGCCTCTTCGTCCTCGGTGGGCCCGTAGGCGAACTCGGACGTGGCCCGGGCGCCGAACTCACCGGCCTTGAAGCCCTGGGAGAAGCTCGCGTAGCCCATGACGTTGTCGTTGAAGTGGTAGTCGAGACCCAGCTCGAACGAGGTGTTCTCGCTGTCCAGATCGCCCACCAGGGGGCGGGGGTAGTCTGCCATCTCGCCGATGGAGGGCACGGTGGCGTCCGGGTTCTGCACGTCCAGCCCCGGCACCGGCACGAACGGGTTGCGCTCGAACTCCTTGTTCTCCCGGGTATGGCGCACGCCGAAGGTGACGTTCAGATCGTTGGTGAGGGCGTAGATCGCCTGCGCGAATGCCGCCCGGCTGTCGTTGTCCTGGGTGGTGTAGTCGGCGTAGCGCTGCTGGGGTGCAACGAAGGGATCCACCAGGTAGGCCTGCACCAGCTCGTGCTCCTGCTCGAAGTAGTACAGCCCCAGCACCAGCTCCAGGTCCCGGCGCCAGTCGTCCAGCCCCAGGAAGTTCGAGTGCAGCCGCAGCTCCTGGCTGAACTGGTCGTGCACCTGATCCCGGAAGGTGGAGAACATCTGCACCTCGGTGTTATCGAAATCGTTGGCAATCCAGTCGTCGGTGGACTGATAGCCCGTCACCGAGGTGAGCGACCAGGTGGTGCTCATGTCCCAGTCGACGATGGCGGTGGCGCTCCACTGGTCGGTGTCGTGGAAAGCCGGGGTGTCGCGGCCCACGGTGTAGCTGCCGTCGTCCGGCTCGGAGAAGAACAGCCCGAGGAGCTGATCGGGGTCGCTGTCGCCGATGCCGCCCGGCGCGTCGTTCTCGGATTCCGTCCAGTGGGTGATCAGCGTGGCTTCCAGCGAATCCGTGGGGGTCCACACCAGGGTGCCGCGCACGGTGTCGGTGTCCTGCCCGTTCAGATCCTCGCCATTGACCCGGTTCTCGTTGTGGCCGTCGTAGTTCTGCATCAGCACCGACAGGCGGCCGGAGAGCTGATCCCCCAGCGGTGCCTGAATGGCGCCGCGGAAGTCGGCGCGGCCGTAGTTGCCCGCGGTGACCTCGGTGTTGTAGTCGAAGGTGCCGTCCGGGCGGATGGTGGTCACGTTGATACCGCCGGCCAGGGAGTTCTTGCCGAACGTGGTGCCCTGGGGCCCACGCAGCACTTCGATGCGCTCGACGTCGAACAGGTCGATCATGGATGCCACCGGGCGGGACAAAAACACCCCGTTCACGGAGACGCCCACCCGGGTCTCGTTGGTGGACTCGATGTCCTGGGTGCCCATGCCGCGGATGCTGATGGCCGCGGAGTTGCTGAACTGGCTGACCTCCTGAATGTGCACGTTGGGCGACGACGGGCCCACGGCTTCGAGGTCCAGGGCCACCAGGGACTCCAGCTTGACGTTGTCGAAAGCGCTCACCGCCATGGGCGAGTCCTGCAGGCTCTCGGCCTTGTACCGCGCCGAGACGACGATCTCTTCGATGCCGCCTGCGGCGGGCTGCGCCGACTCCGCGACGGCTGCAGTGCTGCCCAGCGTGGCGGAAAGCAGGGAAAGGCCGAGCACGTGCCGCCTGGGTAATGCGTTCATGATCCCCCCGAACTTCTGAAATGCCTGTGTGCGTGGGCCCGGCGACGCTGGGCGGCCGGGCGACGTTACGCCCCCGGCGCACCGAAGGCGGCAGGAGTGTATACAACGGGGCTATTGCGCCGCAACAGGGCGCCAGGCAATACGTCTTAAAAGGGGCGTTTCACCCGCCGCGCGCCCCCGGGCACGCAGCGGGTGGGGGGAGTGGTGTATACAAGGCGCCCGGGCGCGCGGCTCACGAGAGGCCGAGGACCTCCCGGGCCTGCTCGAGGGCCTGTACCGACTCCTCGTGCTGGCCTTGCTCGTGGAAGGTCTCGCCCTGCTCCCGCAGGTCTTTCACCTTGGCGAGCTCTCGCTCCGACAGCGCCTCGGTCACCTGGGGATCGGCGAGCGCCTGGTCGATCTCGTTCATGTAGATGGGGCACGACGAGGCGAAGGCCGCGCCGGAGAGCATTGCGAGCAACGTGGCGGCGATGAGATTGCGGATCATGGTCAGCTCCTGAACGGACTCGGCCCGATGGTGCGCGCGCCCCGGAACGTCCGCAAGGGTGTTGCCCGTCGTCCGGCCCTTCGGACTGACGTTCGTCAGTCCGGCGCCGCGGCGGCATCGCGCCCCCCGCGCGGGGGACGTATCATGCGCCTGCACGGCACAGGCGAGGTGTGCGATGGAAGTTCACAGCCGCAACCGCTGCTTCGGCGGCACCCAGGGCGTCTACAGCCACGACTCCCGGGAAACCGCGACCCCCATGCGTTTCAGCGTGTTCGTCCCCGGGGGCGGCGCCGGACCGTTTCCCGTGGTGTACTGGTTGTCCGGGCTCACCGCCACCGAGGAAAACTTCACCGTGAAGGCGGGAGCGCAGCGGGTGGCTGCGGCGCTGGGGCTCATCGTGGTGGCGCCGGATACCAGCCCGCGCGGCGATGACGTGCCGGACGATCCGGACGGCGCCTACGATTTCGGACAGGGCGCCGGCTTCTACGTCGATGCCACCGAGCCGCCGTGGCACCGCCACTACCGCATGGCCAGCTACGTGGCGGCGGAGCTCCCGGAGCTCATCGCCGAGGAGTTCCCGGCCGACCCGGCGCGACAGGGCATCCTGGGCCATTCCATGGGCGGTCACGGCGCCCTCACCCTGGCGCTGCGCAACCCCGACCGCTACCGCGCCGTTTCCGCCTTCGCCCCCATCGCCTCACCCATGCGCTGCCCCTGGGGCGAGAAGGCGCTGGGCGGGTATCTCGGCGCCGACCGCGCCGCCTGGCGGGCGTGGGATGCCACCGCGCTGATCGAGGACGGCGCCCGGGTGAAGGACATCCTGGTGGACCAGGGCACGGAGGACCCGTTCCTGGAGACCCAGCTCAAGCCGGATCTGCTCGCCGCGGCGTGCGAGGCGGCGGGAATTCCCCTGACCCTGCGCCGGCACCCGGGCTACGATCATTCCTATTTCTTCATCGCCACGTTCATCGAGGATCATCTGCGCTGGCACGCGGCGCGGTTGAGCCGCTGACCGGAAAAACGAACATGGTGGGCGGCGGCCCGTTCGGCCTGGAGCCGGGGCAATGGACGGACGATACCTCCATGGCCCTGTGCCTGGCCGCGAGCCTGGTGGAGCGGGGCGGCCGCTCCCATCCCCATGGTCTACGCCGGTGATCCCGGAGAGGCGGTGGCCCGGGGCTCGTTCCGGGAAAAATCACCCCCGGAAATTGTCGAGCGTCACAGGCCCACCAGATAGAGCAGACTGCCCGCGAAGATGAGCCAGCAGCCCAGCGTGCGGGCGCTCGAGCGCGTGATGATCGCATTGGCATCGTTGCTGGTGTCGAACCGGCGCGCGGGTCCGCCGAGCCACGCCGGGCGCTTGAAGGTGACGCAGACGATCACGATGCCCGCCACGATGAAGCCCGTGCCGAGGCTCATCGGGCGCTCGGGGTCAGTTCCAGGCGCCGGTCGGGGCCGAGCGGGTCGAACAGCGGGCCGTGGCAGGTGAACAGCAGCACCTGCATGCCGCGGGAGGCGCGATAGAGCAGCTTCTGCACCCGGCGGATGCGCTCGGGGTCGGTGTTCACCAGCACGTCGTCGAGGACCAGCGGCCAGGATTCGTCGGTGCCGATCACCTCCGCGAGACCGATGCGCACCAGCAGCGATAGCTGCTCCCGGGCGCCACCGGAGAGCGCGTCGAAGCGCTCGTCGTGGCGTTGGCCGCGCATGCCGAGCAGGTTCATCTCCTCGTCGAGCCAGACCTCGGAACCCGGGAAAAGGTCGGCGAGATAGGGGCGGATGCGCTCGATCACCGGGGCCGTGAGCCGCTCGCGCGCCGACTGATACGCCTCGTTCAGCACCTCGTGCAGCCGCCACGCGGCCCGGGCCTCGCGTTCCACCCGCGCGAGCGTCGCCCGCGCCTGCTCGAGGTCGGCCTCGAGCTCCTGTGCGCGCTCGTAGCGCCCGTCGTCGCTCACGGAGGCGAGGCGACCTTCGATGTGCGTGCACTGTTTTTGCACCTCGCTGCGGCGCTCCCGCAGTTGCTGCGCTGCCTGCTCCGCCTGGCGCAGCTCCAGCTCGAGCTGCTCGCCGCCGAGGTCTTCGAAACGCTGTTGCGCGGCATCCCGGGCGGCCACCTTCTCGCCCCAATCACGCTGCGCCGCATCGCGCTGGGCGTCCAGGCTCGCCTCGTCCGGCATGGCGTCGAGTCGTTCCCGCAGCCCGGCGAGCTGCTCGCGCCTGGCGTGGCACTTGAGCTCGAGGTCCCGTGCTGCGTCCCGGGCGCGGGTGGCGGCCTCGGCCCGGGCGTCGCGCTGGGCACGCCGCTGTTCCCGCTCCTCGCGCAGGGCGCGCTCCCGGGCTTCCGCCGCTTCCAGCGCCTCCGGGTCGAATCCGGCGTCGTCGGCGGCGCCGAGCTCGTCGAGGCGCCGGCGGATCTCTTTCAGCCGGGCGTCCACCTCGTCGCGCCCGTCCGGCAGGTGCTGGCGCAGGGTCTCGCGGTTGCGCTCCAGCTCGGCCTCGAGGTCGCGGCGGCGCTGGGCGATGCGGTCGGCCTCGCGGACGTCCCGCACCGTCAGGGCGTCCCCCAGGGCGGCGTGCTCGCGTTCGGCGTCGGTCAGGGCGTCGCGCAGCCGCGCCAGATCGCCGCCGCCGGGACGCACCACGAGCGAGAGGACGCCGGTCACGTCGATGTGCTTCTCGTCTTCCACCAGCACCGCCCGGCGGTCCCCCGCCGGCAACGTCTCGCCGTCCACCTCGAGCGCCCGCCGCGCGGTGAGCTCCACCGAGGCGGAGGCGCCTTCGAGGCGCGCCCGCGCTTCCTCCACGGCACGGCCGGCGTCGCGCAGCGCTTCGACGTCCTGCGGGGTGATGGGGGCCAGCTCGCCGAGCTCGCTGCGGCTCGTGTCGATGCGGGCGGTGAGCTTTTCCGCCTCGGCGAGCCGGCTTTCGAGCGCCGCCCGTTCCTTGCGCAGGTCCGCGGCCCGCTGCGCGCGGCGAAGCTTGCGGAGCTCCGCGTGCAGGGTGTCGAGGGCCGTGTCGGCCTCGGTGCTGACCCGGGCGGCTTCGCTGTGGGCTGCCTCCGCCGCAGCCCGGGCTGCGTCCGCCCGGGCCTGCTCCGTCTCCAGCCACTGGATCTCCTCGTCCAGCGCCGCGATCTGCTGCGAGAGTGCGCGAAAATCGTTCCGGGCCTGCTCGTGGCGGTCGAGCTCGAGGCGGGCGAGCTCCGCCTGATGCTGGCAGTTCTCCAGGTCGCGCTCGGCTCGTTGCACCCGCTCGTGGCGCTCGCGCACCGACTGCAGCTCGACTTCGGCTGCGGCGATGCGCTCGCCGAGCTCCGCCTCGCGCCGGCGCAACGTCTCGAGCTCGTCGGCATCCGCCGCCACCGCGCGATGGCGCTCCACCGCGTCCCGGTATGCTTCGTCCAGCTCCGCCACGGCCTGCCGGGCGTGCTTGAGCTCGCCGGTGGGCGCGCCGGTGGACGGCGTGAAGTAGGCGCTTCTGCGCTCCCGCGCCGCGGCGAGGATGCGCTGGCCCAGCTCGCCGGCGGCCGCTTCGCCGATCTCGGTGGAGAGCTGGTCCTGCAGCCGTGCCTGGGAGACGTCGTTGTGGCTGGGCGGCTCCCGGGAGTCGCCCTGATTCACCCACAGCAGCGACCAGATGCCCCAGTCGCTGGACTTGAGCTCACTGGCGCCGCTGCGGGAAACCCCCATGAGATCCGCCAGCCGGGCCTCCGCCTCCTCGCCGGCGAGCGACTTGCCGGCTCCCCGCAGCACGGTGTTGCAGCCGGTGCCGAGGAACGTCTTCTCGAGCAGCCAAGCGGCGCCGCCGAGCTCGAATTCCACCTCCACCCGCGGCTTCTCGCCGGGGGCGTGCCAGTTCTCCAGCGCGGCCTTGTGCTTGGCCTTGCCCTTGCTGCTCTCGAACAGCGCGAAGCGCAGCGCTTCCACCAACCGGCTCTTGCCGGACTCGTTGGGCCCGCAGATCAGATTCAGATTCGGCGACAGATCCGCGAGCTCGCAGGTGAGCCCGCGCCACGATTCCACCGCGATTCGCCGGATGTGCATCAGGGGCGCTCCTCGTTCATCAGCCGGTACATGAGCCGCAGGGCGTCCGTGTCTTCCCGGGCGTCGCCGCCACGCAACACCTCGATGGCGCGGCCGAGATAGCCCTCGCCGCGCAGGGCGTCGAGATCCTCGTCGGTGGGCGCCACCTGCACCGCCTCGGCGTCGGCCCGCAGCAGGGCGAGCCGGTCGGCGTAGTCGTCGAGCAGCGTCTCGAGCCGGTCGTGGCCGGCCAGCGAGAGCTGCCCGGTCAGGGTCAGCTCGAGCAGGGTCCAGGACTTCTCCTCGAGCCCGTGGAGCCAGGCTTCCAGGGCGTCGAGGTCGGTATCGTGGAGGAGCTCCCGGGTCTCGGCCTGCCACCGCGTCCGCGCTACCGGCAACTCCCTCACCCGGGGCTCGGCGCCGGGCGCGTCGATCTCCACCAGCAGCACGTGCCCCGGCTGCTTCTCCTTGAAGCGGGTGGCTTCCGGCGCGCCCGCGTACCACGCCCGGGCATTCACCCGGTACAGCCCGTGCCAGTCGCCGAGGGCCACGTAGTCGTAGCCGCGGGCGAGGATGGCGTCGACGTCGATGCGGTTGGGGCTTTCCGTGGTGTCGCCGAAATCCAGCGCCCCGCCGTGGGCCAGCGCCACCGCAATGCCGTCCGCGCCGGCGCGGTCCGGCAGCCAGGCGGCGGGATCCTCCCAGGCATGGCGGCTCAGCAGCGGGCAGGGGTAGATCGTGCCCCCGGGCAACGCGATGGGCGCGCGCGCCAGCGCCACGTGCACCGACTCCCGGGGCGGCGCCAGCCGCTCGAGCGCCGAATCCGCGGTGGCCGGATCGTGGTTGCCAGGCAGCAGCACCACGGGAACGTCGCCGAAGGCCTCCAGGGCGTCCCGGGCCTGCTGCAGGGTATCGCCGCCGACGCCGTTGTCGTCGAAGACGTCGCCCGCCACTACGACGGCGTCCACCCCGTGCTCGCGGGCGAGCGCGCCGATGTGGCGGACAGTGTCGAAACGCGCCGCGCGCAGACGGGCCGCGCTCTCGCCGCCGACGAAGTTGAGCCGCAGCCCGAGCTGCCAGTCAGCGGTATGCAGGATCCTCAATGTATCCCCCCGGTGCACCATGATGTCGTCGTCAGCTTACGACCCGGCCGGATCAGTGGGTGATACACCGCTACGTGGACAACGCCGGTGGGGCCGTTATGCTGCGCTAACCTTAGCACTCGGGGAGGGCATGGCGAGCACGGAGCACCTGGGAGCGAGCGCAGCGCGTCCTGCATGGGAAAGTGCGTTGCTGCTCGTATTGCTGGCCGGAATTGCTGCCGTCAATCTGCTCGGCGCCGGCTCGTATCAATCGCTCATCAACCTGACCCTGTTGGTGGTGCTGGTGCACGGGGGGCGCTCGTTGTGGCAGCAACCGACCGTGCCGCGTCCGGTCCTGTGGCTGTTGCTGGCGCCGGCGGTGTTCCTGGTCTGCGACGTCCTGGCCACGGGCGTGGGCGCAGACGATTATGCCGCGCGAAACATGCTGGCGTTCGTAGGCATCGCCGCCGCCGTGTGGATCCTGCCGCACCATCGGGAGGCGCCCTGGGGAGGCATCGTACATGCCGCCATCGTCGCTGAGCTGGCGGCGGTCATGATCGTGCACGCGACCGCGATTCACGCCCTCGGTCGCGCTGCAGGTTTGTTCGACAACCATCATTTCCTGGTGCTGGCCGCGGTACTGGTGCTGCCGGTGACGGTTCACGGGATCTGGACGGGGGGCGCGCCGCGCTGGCTCGGCTGCGCTGGTGCTGCGGCGTCGCTGGTGTGTCTGTTTTCGGTTCGTTCGCTGCTGGGCTGGCTCGCGCTGGCCCTGGCGCTGGTGGCGGTGACGCTGGTGATGCTTCCCCGGCCCGCGCGCCGCTTGACTGTGGCCGCGCTCAGCGCCGGGGTGCTGGTGGTGGCCGTCTATCCGCCCTTGCATGAGTGGTACATGCCGGTGATCGAGTCGGTCACCAGCGCCGTGGCCGCTTCAGGGCCCGACGAGCGCGTGGAGCTGTGGGCCGATGCCTGGCGGCTGCAGCAGGCGTCGGGCCCGATGGAGTGGACGGTGGGGCACGGCTTCGGCAGTTTCGAGGTCGCCTTCGGCAGTTACTCGAGCTATCGCTTCGTGTTTCCTCACCACTTCTTCCTGGAAGTGCTGTACAACACCGGGCTGGCGGGTTTGGCGGCGTTCGCAGTGGCGCTTGGTGCGCTCGGTACGAGCCTGGTGCGTCATCTGCGGCCGCGGTGCGACCAACTGTTGCTGGCGACAGCGCTGCTCGTGGTCGTCTGGACCTTCACCTTCCTCACCCTCCCGCTCCTGGCACGCCCCACCGCGCACCTGCTGGGGTTCGCGGTGGGGTACGCGCTATGGGCGCTCGACGATGTGCAACAGGAGGCGGAGCGTGGCTGAGCTGCCGTCGGTCAGCGTGGTCATCCCCAACTACAACGGACGCGCGCTGTTGGCGCGCAATCTGCCGCATGTGTGTCGTGCCGCCGAGTGCTATCCCGGACGATGCCGGGTGATCGCCGTGGACGATGCCTCGACCGAACACGGCGTGGAACGGACTCTGGAGGCCTTTCCCACCGTCACGCTGGTGCGTCACGCACGCAACGCGGGATTCTCCGTAGCCATCGCCAGCGGTGTGGCCGAGGCGGATACGGAAATCGTGGTGTTGCTCAACTCGGACGTCTGCCCGGCGGAAGATTTTCTGGCGCCGCTGGTTCGGCCTTTCGAGGTCGGGGATGTGTTCGCGGTGTCGCCGCTCATTCTCCATGAGGACGGCGCCCCCTACCGGGAATCCTGGAACCGGCGCCGGTTTCGTGGCGGCAAGTGGCGTGAGGTGCCGTGGACGCTGGAGGAATTGATGGGCCGGGCCGCCGCCGGGCCGGTACCGACGCTGTACGCCTCCGGCGGTTCCGTGGCCCTGCGGCGGAGCCGGTTTCGGGAACTCGGGGGATTCGCGGCGCTGTTTCGGCCGTACTACGTGGAAGACCTGGATCTTGGGGTGAGGGCCTGGCGTCAGGGTTGGCGGGTAGTCGTCGAGCCGCGCAGCCGGGTGGTGCACCAGACGCAGGGCAGCATCGGCAGTGAAGTGCCCCGGGCCCGGGTCAAGCGGGTGCAGCATCGCAATCGCTTTCTGTTCGAGTGGGCGCATTTCGCGCCGGCGCGGTTGTTGCTGTATCGTGCGCCCTACTATGTCAAGCAATTTGGGGGGCGGGTGCTCCGCGGCGACGGGGCGTACGTCGCCGGATTCGGCGCGGCCATCGCCCGATTGCCGGCGGCCCTCGGTCACCGCCGGCGGGTGAACGCCGCTGCCGTGCGGACTCTGGAGCAGGTGCTCGATCTGGTGGATTGACACGATCGGCGGAAGCCAGCAGCAAATTCGGCGACCATCGATACAATGATTGACTTCCGGATCAGACTGGCCGCCATGGTACTCGTGGGCCTGCCGGGCGGCTGCGGGGGCGGCAGTGGTGGCAGCAGCGGCAGCAGCGCCGGTACCGGGGAGGCGAGCGCGGCCGGTGCACCCCTGGCCGATGCCGGCGCCGATCAGCGGGTGACGTCGCACCGCACCGTCACCCTCGACGGCTCCGGGAGCAGCGATCCGGATGGCGACATCGCCGGCTACCGCTGGGCTCAGCAGGCCGGGCCGGCGGTGACGCTGACGGGCGCCAACTCGCCAACCGCCAGCTTCACGGCACCCGCAGTCTCGGAGGAGACCCGGCTCGGCTTCCGCCTCACCGTCACCGACGCCGGCGGCGCCAGCAGCAGCGACCGCGTGGCCGTCACCGTGGAGCCGGGGTTCACCGTCTCCGGCACCATCACCGCCGCCCGCGGCACCGTGGCCGACAGCGACGTCAACGACCCGAACGCGCCGCGCCGCGACAACAGCCTCGGCGACGACGCCCAGGCGCTATCGAATCCCGCCAGCGCCGGCGGCTACGTGAACAGCCCCGGCGCCGGCGAGCCCGGCGCCTCGCAGTTCGACGGCGACGTGCGTGATTTCTACCGCGTCTCGCTGGTGGACGGGCAACGGCTCATTCTGCAGATCGCCGACCCGGGCCGGGGGGACATCGACCTGTTCCTCTGGGACGGCGACGGC
>JBMCWS010000007.1:0-52660 GCA_048621375.1 Pseudomonadota bacterium
GGTGTGGCCCGATGCGTCGGTGAAAGCGCTGGCGGGCATCTACGGCTTCGACCCGGGCAATGCCCACGAGACCATCGGTGCGCTGTTGCGGCGCCGCTATCCGCATCCGGTTGTGGGCGACCGCCTCGCCTTCGGCAGCGTCGAGTTCGTGATCCGCGAGGTGGACGACGACCGTATCGTCAAAATCGGGCTCAAACTGAGGAAGTACTGAGTACTGAGTACTGAGTACTGAGTACTGAGTACTGAGTACTGACTACTACTACTGGCCCGCGGATTGCTATGTAGCCCGCGAAGTCTGTCCGTCATGGGAGGGCTACCGTGCCCAGCCCCGGAAATTTTGCGGCATCGGCGGATCCGCCACCGGACCTGATGGCTACCGGCGTGCCCGGCGTGGACGAGGTGCTGGGCGGCGGGCTGGTGGCGCAGGGGCTGTATCTCGTGGAAGGCAAGGCGGGTGCCGGCAAGACCATTTTTGCCATGCAGACCGCGTTTCATCGGGCGCGCCGGGGCGACCGCGTGGTGTACGTGTCGTTGATTGCCGAGTCCCACGGCAAGATGCTCCGGCATCTGCAGGGCCTCGATTTTTTCGACGAGCGCCGGATCGGCGACGAGATAACCCTGATCAGTGGCTATCGGGCGCTCGTCGAGGAGGGCCTGGACGGCCTGGTGGCGTTCGTGGCGCAGCTCCTGCGCGACTGTCGGGCCGATCTGCTGGTGCTCGACGGATTCCGCAGCGTGCGGCACGTGGACAGCGCGCGCCTGTCCCTGCCGAAGTTTCTCTACGAGCTCAACGCGCTGATCACCGCCGAGAGCTGCACGGGGATGCTGCTTTCACCGCCCGCCGGTGTCGAGCCCCAGCCGGAACACACCCTGGTGGACGGCCTCATCGAGCTCACGCGCTACAGCAGCGGCCTGCGCGGTGTCCGGGAGTTCGAGGTACACAAGATGCGGGGCGCGGAGCACATGCAGGGGCGCCACGTGCTGCGCATCTCCACCGCAGGCATGCACGTCTTCCCGCGCCTCGAGGCGGTGATGCACGCGACCTTCCAGCCATTCGAGCTCTACTCGGGCAAGCTCGGGTTCGGGGAGGAGACCCTGGATGACATGCTCAACGGCGGCTTCGTCGAGGGCTCCACCACCACGGTGCTGGGTGCGCCGGGCTCGGGCAAGACCTTGCTGGGGCTCAAGTTTCTCGAAGGCGGGCTGGCGCGCGGGGAGTCGGCGCTGTACTTCGGCTTCTACGAGTCGCCGGCGCGTCTGATCCGGAAGGCGGCCTCGGTGGGCATCGAGCTGCAGGCTGCGGTGGACGACGGGCGCCTCGAGGTGCTGTGGCAGCCGCCGCTCGAGTTCTACATGGACGAGCTCGCCGAGCGCTTGCTGGACGCCCTGGAGCGCCGCCCGGAGGTGAGCCGGCTGCTGGTGGACGGGGTGGAGGGATTCACCAACGACCGAATCCATCCGGAGCGCAGTGCCGACTTCCTCGCCGCGCTCAGCACCCGGCTGCGCATGCGTCGATTGACCACCGTGCTCACCGAGGAAATGCAGCTGTTCGGCGAGACCATCGGTCTCAACACGTTTCGCTTCTCGGCCACGGTGGAGAACATCATTCTGCTCCGCTACGTGGAGATTCGCTCGCGGGTTCATCGGCTCATCTCGGTCATGAAGCTGCGTGACAGTGACTACGATCATTCGATCCGCGAGTTCGAGGTGCACGGGCGCGGCATTACCGTGGCCTCGACCTTCGACTACGGGGAGGCCGTGCTCACGGGGCGTCCGCGGGTGGGGCCAGGGATCGGCGGAGGAGCGGTGCCGCCGACGGAAACGGGCGGCGAATGAAATCGGTTCTTCTGGTCGACGACGAGGTCGATACCGTCGAGGTGCTGGACATGCTGTTGCGGCTGGAAGGATTCGACACCCTGAAGGCCTACGACGGCGCCGAGGGCTTGGTGGTGGCGGAGAGCGAGACGCCGGACGTGATCGTCACCGACCTGATGATGCCGCACATGGACGGTCTGGAAATGGCGCGACAGCTGCGCAGCGGCGAGGCGACGCGGCGGATCCCGGTGATTCTCAGCAGCGCCGGACCACGCCCGCAGGCCGACGACGACCCCCCGTACGTGGCGTTTCTGCAAAAGCCGGTGGACGTTCAGGCGTTGTTGCGGGTTCTGGAGCAGGTGCTGCGGTGAGGGTGGTTCTGCCGCCCGGGGGCGACAGAACCGGGGGCGATGCTCATCGCATCTCGTCGAGCCGGCGGGCCAGCTCCGGGTTGTTCTGAATCTGCTGCGAGATCAGGTTGTACTCGGAGACCGACAGCCCGGCATCCTCCACGGCTTCCACCATGTTCTGCTGGGCTTCCTCGCGAAGCGATTGCGCTTCGTCGGTGTCCTGTGTGGACTGGATCGCCTCGGAATACTCCTCCTGCACCGAGCGCACGGCGCCGACGGCTTCCGCGAATTGGTTGAGCTGCTCGTCGCTCACCTCGGTCTGCTGCTCGTTCTGGCTCGGCGGCGGCGGTTCGTATTGGCCTTGCTGGCCTTGTTGGCCTTGCTGACCTTGCTGACCCTGCTGGCCGGGCTGGGCATGGGCGATGCCGCCCCAGGACAGGAGTGCCGCGGCAAGCACGCCCGCGGTCCAACCGGCTGTCACAGACTTTCTCATCATGTCTCCTCGAATTACCGTGAATGCGTCGACTGATCGACAGTCGCGTGCTGGAGAACGCAATGGCCGTGCCATCTGCTGCGGGCACCGTTTCACCGCTCATCCCGGGGCCAAGGCGCGAGAGAACCGCGATTGTGGCTGCGCTTGGGGCTGCGTTTCGGGTATCGGGTGTTGTATGGTCGCACACCATGTTCGCTGAAAAGACACGTTCGCCGGCGTGATGTCCGCGCTCCAGCGCTGGTTCTCGAAGCCGTACGACCTTCGGCACGCGTTTCTGCTCGGGGTGATTCTGCCGCTGACCGGGCTCTCGGCGAGTGTGGTGCTGGTGATGGTGAATTGGGCTCAGGAGTCGCTCGAGGCGCGCCTGCAGGGCGAGATCGAGCTGATCAGCCGCGCCGTGGCACCGGCAATCAGCAACAACCTCGACGAGGGCCGTACTGCGGAGATCCGCAGCAGCCTGGAGTCGCTGTTCAGCATCCGCCGGGTCTACGGGGCCGCGGTGTACGACGAGGACGGCGAACTGGTGGTTGCCGCCGGTACCGCGGATCAGGACGTGCGTGCCAGCAATACCGCCAGCGGCGTGGTCCGCACCGGCGAGGAGGAAGGCGGGTATCGCAGCGTGGAGGGGGAGAACGTCTACTCCTACTTCACGCCGCTCATCGACCACGGCGGCCGCATACACGGCCTGCTGCAGATCACCCGCGACCGCCGCGAGATCGACGCGTCCGTCCGCGAGGTGCGGTCGCTGGCGTGGCTGTTCTGGCTGCTCGCCATGGGCGTGACGGCGGCGCTGACGCTGGTAGTGTATCGGCCGCTGGTGGGGCGCCACGTGCAGGTGCTGCTGCAGCGCATGACGGCGCTGGCCCGAGGGGAGCGGCACGTGACCTTCGAGCCGTCGTCCCCACGGGAGTTCGCGGAGATCGGAGCCGGCTTCAACGGCATGGTGGAATCGATTCGCGCCACGGAAGAGGAGCTGCGCCGGCGCCAGCGGCGCGAGCAGGAGCTGCAGCAGAAGCTCGACGAGTCGGAACGGGTGGCGATGATCGGCCGCGTGGCTCAGGGCCTCGCCCACGAGCTCGGCTCGCCTCTGTCCGTGGTCGACGGGCGGGTCCGGCGGCTGCAGGCGAAGGACGGCGACGGCCGCTTCACGCGCGCGCTCGACGACGTGCGCCGTCAGGTGGTGCGCATGTCGGACATCGTGCGGCAGTTGTTGAACTACGGCCGGGATGCCGCCGGCGACCGCACGGAGGTGGATCTGTACCGGCTGCTGCAGCGGCTGCGGGCGGCGGCGGACGCGGAGGATGTGGCGATCCACATCGATTCGGGGTCGCCGCGGGTGAGCGTGGTCGGCGACCCGGTACGGCTCGAGCTGGCGGTGTCGAATCTGGTGCGCAACGCCGTGCGCCACGCGCGCTCCCGGGTGGACGTCGGGCTGCGCCGGCTCGACGACGGCCGCATCGGCGTCTACGTGGAGGACGATGGCCCCGGGGTCTCGGAGGCGGATCTCGCGCACGTGTTCGAGCCGTTCTACACCCGCCAGCCACCGGGAATGGGGACCGGGCTGGGGCTGGCGATCGTCGCCAACGTGATGCGGGAGCACGACGGCGAGGCGCGCTACGAGAACCGGCCGGGCGGTGGCGCGCGCTTCGTGCTGGTACTGCCGCCGGCGGGCGAGGAGCGGATGCAGGAATGAAAGCACGGGTGCTGGTGGTCGAGGACGATGCCGCGCTGCTCGACCTTCTTGGAGACGAGCTGGAGACGGAGGGCTACGGTGTGGTCCCCGCGGACGGCCTGGCTCGGGCGCGCGTGGCGCTCGCAGGGGCCGACTTCGACCTGGTGATCACCGACCTGAGACTCCCGGACGGGTCCGGCCAGGACGTGCTCAAGCTCCTCGAGCCGTTGGAAGACCGCCCCGCCTGCCTGATGATCACCGCTTTCGGGAGCGTGCGCGATGCCGTGGCGGCCCTGTCGGACGGGGCCGACGACTTTCTCACCAAGCCTCTGGAGATGGATCATCTGCTGTTGACCGTGAGCCGCCTGGTGCAGCAGCGGGAGATGCGCCGCGAGCTGGAGCGGATGCGGGGGCTGGTCAAGGCGCCGAGCTTTCACGGCATCGTCGGCAACAGTCGCGCCATGCAGCGGCTCGGCGATCAGATCGCGCTCGTGGCCCGGGCGGACGGCCCGGTGCTGGTGGCGGGGGAGAGCGGCACGGGCAAGGAGCTCGTGGCCAAGGCCGTGCATCAGGAGAGCGCCCGGGCGGGCGGCCCGTTCGTGGCCATCAACTGCGCGGGCATTCCCAGCGAGCTCATCGAGAGCGAGCTTTTCGGCTACGAAGCCGGCGCCTTCACTGGCGCCAGGAGCCGGCGCAAGGGGATCTTTCAGGAAGCGACCGGCGGCACGCTGCTGCTCGACGAGATCGGTGAGATGCCGGCGGAGCTGCAGGCCAAGCTGCTCCGGGTGCTGCAGGAAGGCTCGATCCGTCCGGTGGGCGCGACCGGCGAGCTCGCCGTCGACGTGCGGGTGATCGCGGCGACCCACCGGGACATTCGCTCCCTGGTGGCGGCCGGGACGTTCCGCGAGGACCTCTATTATCGGCTGGAGACCTTCATGCTCGAGGTGCCGCCCCTGCGAGAGCGCGAGGAGGACCTGGAGCTGCTGGTGACGTACTTCCTGCGCCAGCACAGCGCGCGCCTGGAGCGGGACATCCACGGCATCGATTCCACTGCGCTCGAGGCGCTGCGCCACTACCCGTTCCCGGGCAACGTGCGCGAGCTCTCGAACGTCGTCGAGCGGGCGGTGGCGTTCAGTCGCGGCCCGGATGTCACGGTGAACGATCTGCCGGACCGGCTGACGGACGGCATCTCGGCGCCGGGCCAGGACGTGGACGGGCTGCTCGACGACCTCCAGTCCGATCTGCCGTCCATCGAGCAGCTGCAGCGGCGCTACGCGCGCCGGGTGCTCGAGCGCACCGGCGGCAACAAGCGCCGTGCCGCGGCCATCCTCGGCGTCACCCGCGGTACCCTGTACCGCTGGCTCGAGGAGGAGTCCTGATCACTGGGTGCCGAACGGCACCGACAGTGAGTCGATCCGCTGGCGCAGCCGGTCGTCCCGGTCCATGCGGGCGAACATCTGCTGCCATTCCTCGGGCTCGAGGCCGTTGAGGTCGAGAATCTGCCCGAGCTCTTCCTGCAGCTCGTCGTCGAGCTTCTCGGGCTCCCTGAGCAGGGCATCACGCTTCTCCGCCGGCACGTCCTCGACGGTGTGCTCGTCGAATGCGCCCTTCGCCATGCCGTAGGCCCGGGAGAAGCGCACGATCAGCTCCCGTTCCGAGTTCCCCGTCATGGCGTCGCCTGATCCCGCCGTCTGGGCCCAGGCCGGGGCCTGACCGAGAAGGCCGAGCAGCACAATGAGGACGAGCGAATAGCGCATCAGATACATCTCCAATCCAGAATTTCCGATGCCCCTGGCAAGCAAATGGCGGACCAGATTTGACGGGGCGCAATCTCCGACTCATGTTGGGGATACGGCTGCCCGGTCTCAAGGGGGTGCCCCGGCCTGCCGATTCCGGGTTCAAGGTGCCCGCTTCGCTTCAGGTGGGCGGCTGATCCGGGCGCGCTGGTTGATCGCCCTGGGTGATCAGTCGCGCGGCCCGTTCCCCGCGGGTGAACATCCACAGCCAGTTCAGGGCCACGGCGAGGCGGTTGCGGACCCCGATGAGAAAGTAGATGTGGGCCACGCCCCAGATCCACCAGGCGAGCCAGCCCTTGAGCTTGAAGCGGCCCCGCTCGATCACCGCCGCGCGTCGCCCGATGGTCGCCAGGCTGCCGTGGTGCCGGTAGCGGAACGGCGGGACCGCGGTGGCGCCGCCGAGGCGTTGACGGATGGTGTGCGCCACGTACCCGCCCTGCTGCTTGGCGGCGGGAGCGATACCCGGCACCGGGCGGCCGTCGGCGTTCGGCACCAGCGCCGTGTCACCGATGACGAACACTTCCGGATGTCCGGGCACGGTGAGGTCGGGCGCCACCTGCACGCGATCGGCCTTGTCGCGGGCGGCGCCGAGCCAGTCGGCGGCCGCCGATGCCTGCACCCCGGCGGCCCAGATGGTGACCGCGGCGTCGATCCGGCGGCCGCCGAACACCACGCAGCCGGGCGCGCATTCGCTCACCGGCTCGCCCAGGTGGACGTCGACACCGAGCCGTTCCAGGGCGCGCTGGCTGTAGTCGGACAGAGTCGGATCGAACGTGGGCAGCACCCGGGGCCCCGCCTCCACCAGCAGGATGCGCGCGTCCCGGGTGTCGATCCGCCGGAAGTCGGGGCGCAGATGCCGGTGCGCGAGCTCGGCGATGGTACCGGCGAGCTCCACGCCGGTGGGCCCAGCGCCCACGATCACGAACGTCAGCAGCGCCCGCCGGCGTGCCGGATCGCTCTCGCGCTCCGCGTGCTCGAACGCCAGCAGCAGCCGACGGCGAATGGTGGTGGCGTCTTCGATGGTCTTCAGTCCCGGCGCGTGGGGCGCCCACTCGTCGTGGCCGAAATAGGCGTGCCGTGCGCCGGTGGCCACCACCAGGGTGTCGTAGTCGACGCTGCCGCCGTCGCGCAGCGTCACCTGCCGGCGCGCCATGTCCACGCCGGTGACGGTGGCGAGCAGCGTGGTCACGTCGCCGCGTCTGCGCAGCAACCGCCGTATGGGCCAGGCCACGTCGGAGGTGGCCAGGGACGCCGTGGCCACCTGGTACAGCAGGGGCTGGAACAGGTGGTGATTGCGGCTGTCGATGACGGTGATGCGCACCGGGGCCCGCGCCAGGCCGCGGACGGTCTCGAGGCCGCCGAATCCGGCGCCGACCACCACCACGTGGTGACGATCCCGGTCCGTCACCGTGCTCATTGAATGAATTGCTCCAGGACCGAGCGGATGTCGCGCCGCGCCGCCCCGGTGTCGACCTCGCCGTCGCCGGAATGCCGGTCGGCGAGCTCGAACATGACCTGAAACAGTGCCTCGCCATCGACGCGCGAGCGCAGGGTGAAGGCCTCGCGCCGGTCGAATACCTGCTGCCAGGCGCGGCGTACCTCGCGCCAGAACGGCGCCGTGCGCTGCCAGTACGCATCGGCAGGCGAGAAGTCGTAGCCGCTGATGCGTTGGTAGCGGTTCAGTCCCGCCTCCCGCGCCAGGTAGGGGGTCTGCGCATCGGGGCGGCCCTGCGCATCCAGGACCACCTTGAGATTGTCCTCTTCGTGGACCCAGCCGTCGGGGGTGATGGTCACCCGGTTGGTGCCTGCCAGGGCGTCGTAGTCGTCGCGGACGCTGAACTCGCGGCGGGGCAGGGGGCGCCAGGTGCGATCGCTGGTCCAGGTGGCGTGGCTGCCGCGGTGCCGCCATCGGCCCACGGCCTGGTAGCGGGGCGAGTCGTCCACCTGGAACACCGACTGCGACCAGGTGCCTGCCACCTGCTCCGGCGGCAGGCGTTTTTCTTCCCAGCGGTCGTGGCCGGCGTAGACGTGCAGCGTCGCGTCCTCGTAGCGCCAGTCCTGGCGCCAGTGCTTGACCACCATCGGCTCGGAAAGGTTGCCGTCGTCGTCGACGAACCGCATCGCCAGCACGTGCTGCAGGCTGATGAACTCGGGCTCGTCGGCGATGACGTAGACGTACTCCGTGGCCCAGGACTGATAGGGGGGCGCGGGCTGGTAGTCCGGGGTGAAGCCGATGGTCTCGATGAAGTCGAACGTGGTGCGCCAGCCGCCGGCCATCGCCAGGATGGCGCGGCGGTCCCGCTCGAGCTTCGACAGCCCCGGTTCGTTGAGCGCCCGCCAGCGCTCCCCCGACCCCTGTGCCAGCTCCACGTCCGGCCCCCGGGTGGTACCGCCGCGTGGCTGCATCCGGTCGTCCGGCTGAAACGGCCACGAGAACGTGTACCGCCGCGGCTCGGCTTCCTCCTGCGGCTCCGCTGCGGCCTCGATCGCGGCCGTGGCGAAGAGCAGGGTCAGCGCAACGGAAGCAGCCAGGCGTCGCATCGCTCGGACCTCCTGTGGATCGTTACATGTCCGCACAAGCTTGCCACGAGATCCGCTTGTGGCGGTCGGTTGGGGAGCGTACAAACGCTGTGATGCAGTTCACGCTTTTCATGTTAATCGCCTATCTCAGCCCGTGGCTATGTCGCGGCCTGGTGGTGTTGACGATCGTCGGTTTATTGCTGATCGTTTGAGCATGCGGTTCGTCATCTACGGCGCGGGCGGAATCGGCGGCACCATCGGCGCCCGGCTGTTTCAGCAGGGGTTCGAGGTCGTGCTGCTCGCCAGGGGTGAGCACGGCGAGGTGATGCGCCGCCGAGGCATGCGGTTCGTGACGCCGGAAGGCGAGACCACCCTTCAGATTCCGGTGGCGGGGCACCCCCGGGAGGTCGCCTGGCGCGACGACGACGTGGTGCTGCTGGGGATGAAAACCCAGCACACGGTGGCCGCGCTCGAGGATCTGCTGGCGCAGTCGCCGGGCGACGTGGCGCTGGTGTGCGCCCAGAACGGGGTGGCCAACGAGCGCATGGCGCTGCGGCGCTTCGCCCGGGTGTACGCGATGCTCGTGCATCTGCCGGCCATGCATCTCGAGCCCGGCGAAGTGGTCACGGACGCCACCGGCCGGGGCGGCATCCTCGACACCGGCTGCTATCCCACCGGAGTCGACGAGACGTGCGCGGCGGTGACCGCGGCCCTGGAGACCGCGGGTTTCAGCGCGCGGCCCGACCCCACGGTGATGCGCTTCAAGTACGCCAAGCTGCTCGAGAACCTCAACAATGCCGTGCAGGTCATCACCGGCGAGGTGCCGCGGGAGGTGTCGCGCCTGCTCAAGCACGAGGCGCTGGCGTGCTATCGCGCCGCCGGCATCGACTGTGCCGGCGTCGAGGAAGTCCGCGCCCGCCACGAGGGCACCTACCGGCTCGCCGAGGTGCCCGGCCGGCCCCGGCAGGGCGGGTCGTCGTGGCAGAGCCTGGCTCGTGGAACCGGCAACATCGAGACTGACTACCTCAATGGCGAGATCGTGCTGCTCGGGCGTCTGCACGGGGTGCCCACGCCGGCCAATGCAGTCTGCCAGACCCTGGCCCGGCGGGTGGCGAGCGAAGGACTGGCGCCCGGCCATTTCACCGCGGACACCCTGCTCCGGCGCATTCACGAGGGCGCCTGACCCCGCGCGCCGTCGCGCTACCCGTTGTGACGGGCCAGATCCCCCAGCTCGAGGAACGGTGAGGCGTCCAGACCGTCCGCGTCCATCATCGCCGCCACCCGCTGCAACGCCTCGAGGATGGCGGACTGCTCGTGGTCGTGCAGTTGCTCGAAGCGCACGCTGAAGGCTTCCTGGAGCGGCGTCGGGGCGTTCTCCGTGGCCTCGCGGCCGGCATCCGTCAGCAATGCATGCACGACCCGCTTGTCGCGGTCGCTCCGGCTGCGCGCCACGTAGCCCCGCTTCTCGAGGCGATCGAGTATGGTCGTCACCGTGGCCTGGGATAGATTCACCTCGCTGGAGAGCCGGGTGATGGCCACGGCGCCCAGGTCGCGAATGGCCTGAAGCACCAGAAGCTGCGGTGCCGTCAGCCCCACCGTCTTGGTCAAGCGGCGCGAATGGATGTCCGTCGCGCGAATGATCCTGCGGATGGCGATGAGGACGTCGTCCTTGGCCGTTGCCCTGGCGCACCGCTTGCCTGCTGAAAAGTTGTCCGTGCTCAAGGCGTCTCCCTGGCGATGCGAACGTTCCTGATGATCGGCGTCAATTGATATTTTTGATTAGACCTCTAAAATATACAACCCTAACAGCTAACGACAAAGTATGAGCTCACCAACGCAACCTTCTGAATCCCCCGGGGAAATTCACCTCCGGGTGCCGAACGCCGACGACGGTCCGGCGCTGTTCGATCTCATCAAAGCCTGTCCTCCGCTCGATCAGAACTCCCGCTATTGCAACCTGCTGCAGGTCACCCACTTCGCCCGCACCGCCGTCGTGGCGGAGCTCGACGGTGACCTGGTGGGCTCCATCACCGGGTATCTGAAGCCGGAGGATCCGACCACCCTGTTCATCTGGCAGGTGGCGGTGCACGAGCGGGCCCGCGGCCAGCGCCTGGCGACGCGCATGATGGACGAGATCGTCGACCGGGATTTCTGTCGCGGGGTGCAGTGGATGGAGACGACCATCGACCCGGACAATGCGGCCTCCTGGAGCGCGTTCCGGAAGTTCGCCGATGCGCGGGGCGCCGCCACGGAGCAGTCGCTGATGTTCTCTCGCGAGCGCCACTTCGCCGGCGTTCACGGCGACGAGGTTCTGCTGCGCATCGGCCCGTTCTGATAGCTGACCGTTTCCCTGCAAACCGGATGAGCGAAAGCCAAGCGAGACACGAGACATGAGCGTATTCGACGAAATGGAATCCGCGGTGCAGAGCTATGCGCGGTCGATTCCCAACCTGTTCACCAAGGCGAGCGGCTCCTACGTCTACGATGCAAACGGCAAGGCCTACCTCGATTTCCTGAGCGGCGCCGGCTCACTGAACTACGGGCACAATCACCCCGTCCTGAAACAGCGCCTCATCGACTACATCGCCGACGACGGCATCACCCATTCCCTCGATCTGCACACCCGGGCCAAGGCCGATTTCCTCGACGCCCTCGAGCGCTGCATCCTCGAGCCGCGCGAGCTCCGGTATCGGGTGCAGTTTCCCGGGCCCACCGGCACCAACGCCGTCGAGGCGGCGCTGAAGATCGCCCGCAAGGTGACCGGCCGCGAGACCGTGGTCAGCTTCACCAACGGCTTTCACGGCGTTTCTCTCGGCGCGCTCTCGGTGACCGGAAACGCGCATCATCGGGGCGCGGCGGGTGTCTCCATGGCGGGGACGTTCCGGGTGCCCTACGCCGGCTACCTCGGCGACGCCATGGACACGCTCGACTACTTCGAGAAGCTGCTCGAGGACAACAGCAGCGGGCTCGGGCAGCCGGCGGCGGTCATCGTCGAGACGGTGCAGGGTGAAGGCGGACTCAACGTCGCCAGCGATGGCTGGCTCGAGCGCCTCGAGCGCATCTGCCGGGCGTGGGAGATCCTGCTCATCGTCGACGACATCCAGGCGGGGTGCGGGCGCACGGGCACGTTCTTCAGCTTCGAGCCCGCGGGCATCGAGCCGGACATCGTCACGCTGTCGAAATCCCTCTCCGGCATGGGCTTGCCGCTGGCGGTGACGTTGATCCGGCCGGAGCTCGACGACTGGCTGCCGGGCGAGCACAACGGCACCTTCCGGGGCAACAATCACGCGTTCGTGACCGCCGCGGCAGCGCTCGAGCACTTCTGGCAGGACGACGCGTTCGCGCAGAGCGTGCGCGGGAAAGCCGAGGTGGTGCACGAGCGCCTGAGCCGGATCGCGCGGCGGCACAAGCTCACGCACCGCGGCCGCGGGCTCATGCAGGGTGTGGTGATGCCGGACGGCGACGCCGCGGCCAGAGTATGCGCGCACGCCTTGTCCCGGGGCGTCATCGTCGAGACCGCCGGTCCCGAGGACGAGGTGGTGAAACTGTTCTGTCCCCTGACCATTGCCCCCGAAGAGCTCGAGCAGGGGCTCGACGTCATCGAAGCGGCGGTCGCCACCACCACACGAGACAATCTCAAGCAGGTATCCTGAAATGATCGTAAGAAAACTCAGCGAGGTGCGGGACACCGCACGGCATACGAAAGCGGACAACTGGGACAGCGTGCGCATGCTGCTCGCCAGCGACGGCATGGGCTTTTCGTTCCACATCACGACGTTGTATGCAGGTACGGAAACGCACATGTGGTACAAGCACCACCTGGAGTCGGTGTACTGCATTTCCGGGCGCGCCGAGGTGGAGAACAAGGCGACGGGGGAGAAGCACGTGATCGAGCCCGGCACCATGTACGCGCTCAACGAGCACGATCAGCATGCGGTGCGGGTACAGGAAGACTTCGTGGTGGCCTGCGTATTCAACCCCCCGGTACGCGGCAACGAGGTTCATGACGAGGATGGCGCTTACGTCCTCAATGCGGACGACGTCACCGACTGAGGGGCCACATGTCGAATCAAAACCACAACGGGGCGCCGCGGCAACACACGGTGGAGAAGATCGGCGGCACCTCGATGTCGCGGGTGGAGGAACTGCTGAGCTCGGTGCTGATCGGCAATTTGCGCGGCGACGAGCTGTATCAGCGCATTTTCGTGGTCTCGGCCTACGCCGGGATCACGGACATGCTCCTCGAGCACAAGCATTCCGGCGACCCGGGCGTATATGCGCTGTTCAACGAGAGTGAAGAAGAAGGCCTGTGGGAGCAGGCGCTCGAACGCACGCTGGCGCAGATGTGCCGCCACAACGCCGAGATCTTCGAGCGCGAGGATGATCGCGGCGAAGCCGACGCATTCATACAGCAGCGGGTTCAGGAAGTACGCCAGAGCCTCGAGGACCTGCAGAGCCTGTGCTCGTCCGGCCACTTTCAGCTCGACGCGCACCTGGGTACGGTGCGGGAAATGCTGGCGGCGCTCGGTGAGGTGCACAGCGCCCACAATACCGCCTTGCTGCTTCAGCGCCACGGCGTCAACGCCCGCTTCGTGGATCTTTCCGGGTGGGGTGAGATGGACAAGGTGCCGTTGGCGGAGTATCTGCAGCGCAAGATCGGCGAGGTGGACCTCACCCGCGAGTTGCCCATCTGCACCGGCTACGCCAAGTGCTCGGAAGGGCTCATGAAGTCCTACGACCGGGGCTACAGCGAGATCACCTTCAGCCGCATGGCGGTGGTGACGGGTGCCCGGGAAGCCATCATCCACAAGGAATACCACCTGTGCAGCGCCGATCCGAAGATCGTCGGCGTGGACAACGCCGTCGCCATCGGCCGCACCAATTACGACGTGGCGGATCAGTTGTCGGTGCTGGGCATGGAGGCGATTCATCCCGGTGCCGCCCAGGGGCTGCGCCGGGCGGCGATCCCGCTGCGGGTGCGCCATAGCTTCGAGCCGCACCACGCCGGTACCCTGATCGAGGCGGACTACGCCTCGGAAGAGCCCCGGGTCGAGATCATCGCCGGGCGCCGCGGGGTGTATGCGGTGGAGTTCTTCAGCCACGACATCGTCGATCAGGCCGGGCACGCCTTCGGCATTCAGAAGATTCTGGACCGCTACAAGCTGCGCACCGTCACCCGCGAGAGCAACGCCAACTCCATTACCTATTACCTGGCCACCAGCCTGAAGAACGTCAAACGCATCGAGCAGGACCTCGAAGAGGCGTTTCCCAACGCCACGGTGACGGTGCGCCGGGTGGCGATCGTCGCGGCGGTGGGCAGCAACCTCGATGTCTCGGGGTTGTTGTCGAAGTGTGTCTCCGCGTTGGCGGAGGACGACATCAACGTGCTCGCGGTGCACCAGTCCATGCGCGCGGTGGACATCAAGTTCGTCGTTCACGAGCAGGATCTGAAGCGGGCGACGGTGGCGCTGCACAAGCGCGCGGTGGAGCAGGAGTCGGCGGTGGCGGCGCCTGAGCCGGCCTCCGCGGGTTTCGGCTGAGGCTCAGCAGTTCTCCCGTTCCTGCGCCTCGAGCCGGGCTTCCTCCCGGTCGAGGCTGCGGGCCTCGGCGAGGCTGTAGCCCTTGCGCCGCTGCCGGTCGAGCGCGCGAAGCGCAGCGCGGGCCTCCCGGCACAGCGCGGTCTGCCGCGCTTCCCGGCGTCGGGCTTCGCGGCGCTCGTGCAGGCGCCGTTGCCGGGCCTCCGCCCGACGGGCCCGGCGGCGCCGTTCCAGGGCTTCCAGGCGCGCTTTCTCGGCCTGGGTGAGGCTCGGATATTCCACGATCTGCAACGGCGGCATCTCGTAACGCCCGGCTCCCGTGCGGCTGCGGCAGGGGAACTGTCGGAATGCGGGCGGTTCCCCCTCGGCGTGGCAGCGGTGGATGGTTGCCGCGTCGACCGGGGCGACCAGGGCCAGCGGCACGAGACAGGCGAGCAGCGTGCGGCGTTGGTGGGCGGAGGGCTTCATGAGGCCCAGCATGCGCCCCCGGCGCGCTGCCGGCAGCGGATCCCGGCGGATCGGGTCGTAGGCGCGTTCCCGGATGCGTGTGGGAACGCGCCGCCCGCCTACCGGTCAGTGACGGCCTACTGCGTGGCGAGCCAGTCGTCGTCCGAACCTTCGCCGATATCCTCGAACAGAAACGTCGACAGGTAACGTTCGCCGGTATCGGGCAGCATGACACAGTACACGGTGCCCGCCGGTGCCCGCTCCGCTTCCGCGAGCGCGGCCGCGAGGGTGGCGCCGGCGGAGACGCCGACGAAAATACCTTCCTTGCGACCGAGCGCCAGCGCCGTGTCCCGGGCCACATCCTGGTTAACGGGAACGATCCGGTCGGCGACGCTGCGGTCGAGCACCTCGGGGACGAAATCCGGCGTCCACCCCTGAATCATGTGCGGATTCCATTCCTGCCCGGCGAGCAGCGACGCTTGCTCGGGCTCGGCCGCCACGATCTCGAGGTCGGGGCGCGCCGCCTTGAGCACCTTGCCGGCGCCGCTCAAGGTGCCGCCGGTGCCCCAGCCGGTCACCCAGACGTCGAGTCGCCGACCGGCGAAATCCTCGAGGATTTCCGGCCCGGTGGTGGAGGCGTGATAGGCCGGATTCGCCGGATTCTCGAACTGCCGCGCCAGAAACCAGCCGTGCTTCTCGGCCAGCTCCTCGGCCTTGCGCACCATCCCGGTGCCGCGTTCCGCCGCCGGGGTGAGGATCACTTTCGCCCCCAGGGCGCGCATGATCTTGCGGCGCTCCACGGAAAAGGATTCCGCCATGGTGGCCACGAACGGGTGCCCCGTGGCCGCGCACACCATCGCCAGCGCGATCCCCGTGTTGCCGGAGGTGGCCTCCACCACCGTCTGGCCCGGCTCGAGCGCGCCCGAGTCCTCGGCGTCCTTGATGATGGCGTAGGCCAGCCTGTCCTTGACCGAGCCCAGGGGATTGAAGGATTCGATCTTGGCGTACAGCGCCACGTGCTCGGGGCCCATGCGGTTGAGCCGCACGATGGGGGTATCGCCGATGGTCTGCAGGATGTTGTCGTAGATCATGTCGATGCTCCAGTGATGGGATGATGCCGGCGCTAGCCGAGGTGCTCGCGCAGAGCGGCCACGGCCTGATCGAGGGCCGGCCGTGCCGCGGCGACGGCGTCCTGCATGCCGAAGAAGCCGTGTATCAGGCCGTCGTAGCGCGTGGCGGTCACCGCCACGCCGGCGCGCGCGAGCGCCGCGGCGTAGGCTTCGCCCTCGTCCCGGAGGGGGTCGAACTCCGCGGTCTGCACCAGCGCCGGCGGCAACCCCGCAAGCGACGATGCCGCCAGGGGCGCGGCGTAGGCTTCGTGGCGCTGCTCGAGATCGGGCACGTACTGATCCCAGAACCACTGCATGGCGCGCCGGCTGAGCAGGTAGCCTTCCGCGTTCTCGTGGTACGAGCCGGTATCGAAGTCGGCGGACGTCACCGGGTAGATGAGAAGCTGAAAGCGCAGCGCGGGCGCGCCGCGGTCCCGCGCCATCAGCGCTACGGCGGCTGCCAGGTTGCCGCCGGCACTGTCACCGCCCACGGCCACGCGGCCGGGGTCGATGCCGAGCTCGGGGGCGTGGCTGGCGACCCACCGTGTGGCCGCGTAGGCGTCCTCGGCAGCGCCGGGATAGGTCGTCTCCGGGGCGCGTCGATAGTCCACCGATACCACCTTGAGCCGGGCTTCACGACATAAGCGCCGGCAGGTCTCGTCGTGGCTGTCGAGGTCGCCGATGACCCAGCCGCCGCCGTGAAAGTACACCAGCACGCCGGGGAGCGCGGGTGCTTCGGGGGTGTAGATGCGCAGCTTTATGTCCTCGTCGGGGCCGGGAATGCGGCGGTCGGCCACCTCCGCCACCGGCGTGGGCACCGGGGGCGGCGGCGAAAGCTGAAGGTTGCGCGCTTCGTCGGGCGTGAGGTCGGCCAGGTCGGGCACCTCCAGGCTCTCGAGCGCGTCGAGGATCTTCTTGGTATCAGGGTCGAGCGGCACCGCTTCCTCCGGGTCTTCCGATGCGATGTTCAACCATAACGCAGCGGTTGGGCGGCGTCAGCTTTGCGGCGGGCAGTGGTCAGCGGTCAGCGGTCAGCCGGAGGGCGCCCTTCTGTACAATGCGGGAATACGGAGCAATGGCTCGAGGAGAAGCGCTGTGGACCGATTGCGGGGGTATGAGAACGTGGACCACGTGCTCGGCGTGCTTGTGGAGATGCATGAGCGTCTCGGCGAGGTGATCGGCGAGCTTGCCGGCCGGGCCGGCGGCGAACGTGACCGCATGGCGCTCCGCTACCTCGCCGAGCATCAGTCGGGGCGCGCGGCCGCGCTCGCCGACTACCGTCGGGACGCCGACCCGACGCTGCTCAAACAGTGGCTCCAGATCCCGTTTCCCGAGGAGCCCGGGGACCTGATCGACGCGCTCGGGTCCCGGGGGGACGACGCTTCCGTCGAGAGTCTGGTGACCGAGATCGACGGATTCATGGACCGTCTGCTGCATCATCTGCGCGACCGGGCCGAGACCGATAACGCCAGGGCGCTGTTCCGGGATCTGCTCGACATCGAGGACCGGGAGCGGCACTCGAGGTCCCGTGCTCTGGCGTCCTTTGCCCAGATCTAGGGGCGAGCCCTTTGCGTGCCCGTGGATGTTGCCGGGGCCGCGTTGCTCGTTGCTGGCGTGGGCACGGTGATCCGTCTGGCTTGCTGGCGGGTGTGGCGTCGCGCGCGCCGTCCCGATCTCCTGATTCTTGCGCTGGGTTACGGCTGGCTGGCCGCCGGGCTGGCGCTGCTGGGCGCGGCGCGATTCGCCGTGGTGCCGGTGCTGGTGGGCGTCCATGCCGTGACCATCGGCGCCCTCGGGACGCTCACCATCACCGTCATGGCCCGTACTCGGCTGCTTTTTCGCTTTCGCGACGCCAACGTGGCACCCGAGGCCCATCTCGCCGGATTGCTCATGAGCGTGGCCGCCCTGGCGCGGACGCTGCTCCCCGGAACGCGGCCGTCGTAGCCGCTGTCTGCCACCTACCGAGGTCTTCCCGGCGGCAGATGCGAGCCCCAGAACAGGGCGTTGTACTTCCGCAGGATGCGCAGCACCTCGTCGGTGGGAATGGCTTCCAGGGTGCCGCGGCTGCTCGAGACCGCGGTGGCGGCGAACATGGCGTTGTAGACCGCTTCTTCGGTGGCCTCGGCGGTGGCGGCGAATAGCGGGGACATGGCGGCGTTCACCAGCGCGGGCGCCCCCACCGGGTCCTCGGAGAAGCGCGGGTGACGCAGCTCCGGATGGGTGGAGAAGGCGATGACGTAGTCGCCGGAGGCGTTGTGGGCGAACGAGCCGGTCCGGGCCAGACCCATGACGGCGCGGCGGGCGAGGCGCTCGAGATTGCGCGCCCGGATCGGCGCATCCGTCGCCAGCACGACCACCACGGAGCCATCCGTGGTGTCGTCTCGCGGTCTGCGGCCGGTCAGGGCGTGGTGATAGTGAAAGCGCCCCAGCTCGCGGCCCACGGGAGCGCCGTTGATGGTGAGGTTGCCGCCGAAATTCGTCTGAATCAGCACGCCCACGTTCCAGCCGCCGAGTTCCCGGGGAATGTGCCGTGAGCTGGTGCCGATGCCGCCTTTCCAGCCGAAGGCCTGGGTGCCCGTGCCAGCGCCGATGGTGCCTTCGAGCACGCGGCCGTCCGCCGCGTTGCCGAGCGCCTCGTACACGTGCTCGAGCCCCACGGGCTCCGCCCACATGTCGTTGATGCGGCCGTCGTTGGTCTCGGCCACCAGCGGGTTCACCGTGTGCTCGCCGGTTCCCGGCTGATCGTAGATCCAGGAAACCAGCCCCTGGGCGGCGCGCCAGACGCACATGGTGCAGGTGAGCAGTATGGGGGTCTCGATCTGTCCGAGCTCGCGGACCTGGGTGGCGCCGATGAGCTTGCCGTGGCCGTTGGCGGCGTGCACCCATCCCGGCACCGGCCGATCGTAGAGATTACCCGGTGCCGGAATCACCGCGGTGACGCCGGTGCGGATGTCGTCACCCTCGATGATGGTGGAATGCCCCACCTTCACGCCGGCCACGTCGGTAATGGCGTTGTGCTCGCCGGTGGGGAACACCCCCACCGCGATCCCCAGGTCGCGGGCGCGCTCGCGAGCCTCGACCGCCCCCGCGACCGCCGCAGTGGCAAGCGCCATGATCACCACGATCAGCGAGCGAACCTTCATGGGCGAGCCTCCACCGAGCCAGCACGAAGCATCGCACATGCACCGTGCGGTGTCCCGGCTGCAGCCGCTGCGGCTTGCAAACGGCCGGACGCTTGAAGAGGATGGCGCCGGAGCATGTTCCCCTGCAACAATGTCGAGAGGTAGCCGTGGGTCGAATCGTTGCCGCCACGCTGAGCGTGGCACTGCTCATCTGCGCGCCGGTGGCCGTGCGTGCCGCCAATGCGCCCATTCGCGCCGATCAGGGAATGGTGGTGTCGCAGAACCACATGGCTTCGCGGATCGGGGCCGACGTGCTCGAGGCAGGCGGCAGCGCGGTGGACGCCGCGGTGGCCACGGCGTTCGCGCTGGTGGTGACGCACCCGGCGGCCGGCAACATCGGTGGCGGCGGATTCCTGGTGTACCGGCCGGACGAGGGCGAGCCGGTGGCCTACGACTTCCGGGAGAAGGCGCCCGCCGGGGCGGACGAGGAGATGTGGCTCGAGGACGGCGAGTACAGCTTCGAGCGCCACCACATGAGCCACGCCGCCGTGGGCGTGCCCGGGACGGTGGCGGGCCTGTACATGGCGTGGCGGGACGAGGGCCGCCTGCCGTGGGCGCGATTGGTACGGCCGGCGGTGCGGCTGGCCCGGGAGGGTATCACCGTCTCTCACGGGCTCGCGGAATCGCTGGCGGGGGCGCTGCCCCGCATGGAGGCCTACCCGGCGTCGCTGGCTCAGTTCAGCCGCGACGGCGAACCGTACCGGCCCGGGGACGTACTGGTCCAAGAGGACCTGGCGGACACCCTGGAGCGCATCGCCGAGCACGGGCCGGACGGCTTCTATCGCGGTCGCACCGCGCAGCTCATCGTCGACGAGATGGAGCGTGGCGGGGGCCTGATCACCCTGCAGGATCTGGCGGAGTACGAGCCTCGGCGGCGCGAGCCGATCCGGGGCTCGTACCGGGGCTACGAGGTGCTGGGGATGCCGCCGCCGAGCTCCGGCGGCGTGGTTTTGGTGGAGATGCTGAACATTCTGGAAGGCTTCGACCTCGGCGAGCTGGGATTCGGAACCCCGGCGACCCTGCACCGCATGGCCGAGGCCATGCGCCGGGCCTACGCCGACCGGGCCCGGCACCTGGGCGATCCGGACTTCAACCCGGACATGCCGGTGGCGCGGCTCATCTCCGAGGCCCATGCCCGCAAGCGGCGCGAGAGCATCGACCTGCAGCATGCGTCGGAGTCCGTGCCGGGCGCGTTCACCTGGCCGGTGGAGAGCGACGAGACCACCCACTTCTCCATCGTCGACGCGGACCGCAACGCCGTATCGCTCACGTACACGCTGGAGTGGAGCTACGGCTCCGGTATCGTCGTGCCCGGCGGCGGCTTCCTGCTGAACAACGAGCTCGGGGACTTCAACCCGGTACCGGGCCTCACCGACGAGCGCGGCCTCATCGGCACCGAGCCGAATCTGACCGAGCCCGGCAAACGGCCGCTGTCCAGCATGTCGCCGACGATTCTGGCCAGGGACGACGAGCTGTTCATGGTGACGGGCACTCCCGGAGGGCGCACCATCATCAACACCGTCTTGCAGACCGTGCTCAACGTCGTCGACCACGACATGAACGCGCAGACGGCGGTGGACGCGGGGCGCATCCATCATCAGTGGTTGCCGGACGTGCTCCGCTACGAGCGCCACGGTTTCTCCCGCGATTCCCTGGACCGGCTGCGGGCCATGGGGCACACGCTCGAGGAGCGCGACCGCCAGGGCGCGGCGGAGGTGATCGTCGTCAATCCCGAGACGGGCGTGCTCGAAGCCGGCGTGGACCGTCGGGTTCCCGACGGCGGCGCAGCCGGTTACTGAAACCGGCGCGCGTCTGCGATACTTTTCTTTCATGGAAATGGATCGCATCGATCGCCACATCCTGCAGGTGCTGCAGGCCGATGCCACCGTCTCGGTCCAGGGGGTCGGCGACCGGGTGGGTTTGAGCCACAACGCCTGCTGGCGGCGGATCAAACGCCTCGAGGAGGCGGGGATCATTCGCAAACGGGTGGCTCTGGTGGATCCGAAGCAGGTGGGTTACGGCGTGACCGTGTTCGTGACGGTGCGCACCAGTCACCACACGGAGGACTGGCTCGAGCGTTTCGCCACCGGGGTGGCCGCGTTGCCGGAAGTGATGGAGTTCTACCGCTTGAGCGGCGACACCGACTATCTGCTGAAAGTGCTGGTGGCGGACATCGCCGAGTACGATCGCTTCTACAAGAAGCTCATTCGCATTGCGCCGCTCTACGATGTCTCGTCGAGCTTTGCCATGGAGCAGGTGAAATACACCACCGAGATACCGGTCTGACCGCGGCGCCGTTGCGCCTCATACCGCCGGCCCCACCAGGGTGCCGATCCAGGCAGTGAGCGCCATGGCCAGGGCCCCCCAGAACGTCACCCGTAGCGCCCCGATGGTCACACGCGCCCCACCGGTGCGCGCCGCCAGCGCGCCGAGCCCCGCGAGGAACACCAGCGACGTGCCGGCGACGTTGAGGGGAATCCGGCTCACGATGCTGAGCCAGGCCACCAGCAGCGGCAGCGCGGCGCCGACGGTGAAGGTGAGGGCCGACGTGCCGGCGGCCAGCCACGGTCGCGCGCGCAGATTGCGCGAGATACCGAGCTCGTCGCGGGCGTGGGCGTCGAGGGCATCGTGGCGCATGAGCGAGGCGGCTACCTGCCGCGCCAGCTCGGGGGTGAGCCCACGGTTCTCGTAGACGGCGGCCAGCTCGTTCAGCTCGTACTCGGGGAATTCGTGCTGTTCCCGCGCCTCCCGGGCCAGGTCCGCGCGTTCGGTGTCGGCCTGGGAGCTGACGGAGACATACTCTCCGGCGGCCATGGACATGGCCCCGGCCACCAGGCCGGCGACGCCGGCCACCATCACATTGGCATGGCTCACCTCCGCCGCCGCCACGCCTACCAGCAAACTGGCAGTGGAGACGATGCCGTCGTTGGCACCCAGCACCGCGGCGCGCAGCCACGGTGATCGGTGGACGTGATGGCGCTCCGGGTGGTGGCGGGGCATGCGGGTCACTCGTTACCGGTGATGGCGCGAATGATGTAGCCGCCGGATTTCTCGTCGAGCTCCAGCTCGAGCTCGTTGCGGGATTCCGCTTCCTCGAGCAGATCACTGAACGAGCTGAATCCGTAGAACGACTCGTTGAATCCGGGCCGGCGGCGCTTGAGGGTCTGCTTCACCATGGAACCCCACAGGTTGCCGCGCTCGCCGCGCTCCTCGTAGAGCGCTTCGGCGGTCTCGAGCACCACGTCGATGCCCTCCTGCATGAGATCCTCCGCCGACTTGGCTTCGTCACCGGCTTTGGCATCCTCTGCCGCTTTGGTGTCCTCCGCGTCGACCTTGGCCGGTTTCTCCGTCTTGGCCTTGGCCTTCGTCTTGCCGCGGCCGCGCTTGCGCGCCGGCTTCCGCGCGCGCACCAGGTCATCGTAGAAAATGAACTCGTCGCAGTTGCTCATGAGCAGGTCGGACGTGGAGTTCTTGACCCCGACCCCGATCACGATCTTGTTGTTCTCCCGGAGCTTGCTCACCAGCGGCGAGAAATCGGAATCGCCGGAGATGATCACGAACGTGTCCAAGTGTTCCTTCGTATAGCAGAGGTCCAGGGCATCCACCACCATGCGGATGTCCGCTGAGTTCTTGCCGGACTGACGCAGGTGGGGTATCTCGATCAGCTCGAACGCGGCCTCGTGCATGGCCGGCTTGAATTCCTTGTAGCGGTCCCAGTCGCAGTACGCCTTCTTGACCACGATCGAGCCCTTCACCAGCAGCCGCTCGAGCACCGGACGGATGTCGAAGCGGTCGTACTTGGCATCGCGCACGCCCAGGGCGATGTTCTCGAAATCACAGAATAGGGCGAGGCTCCCGTCGCCGTTCATCGTTCCTCCTGATTTCGTTGTTGCAGGCCGGCGAACGTCCCGCCTTCCCGTGCCAGCCGCTCCAGCAGCGGCGCCGGTTTCCAGGCGTCACCGTGGGCGCGGTGGAATGTCTCGATGTCGCGGAGTATGGCGTCGAGGCCCTGCTGATCCGCCCAGAACATGGGGCCGCCCTCGACTTCGGGGAAGCCGTAGCCGTTGATGTAGACGATGTCGATGTCGCAGGGCCGCAGCGCGATGCCTTCCTCCAGGATGCGGGCGCCTTCGTTCACCAGCGGATACAGGCAGCGCTTTTTCACCTCCTCGTCGCTGATCTCCCGGCGTTCGATGCCGAGCTCGGCGGAAGTCTCCTCGACGAGCTTCACCACTTCGGGGTCCGGCTGGCCCGCCCGGCTTCCTTCCGGATAGATGTAGAAACCGCGGCCGGTTTTCTGGCCGAAGCGCTCGAGCTCGCAGAGCTTGTCCGGCACCCGCGCGGTCACCGGCACGTCCTCCGGCTTCGTGCCCGCCAGCTTGCGCGCCCGCCAGCCGAGGTCCAGCCCCACCAGGTCGTTCATCTGGAAGGGCCCCATGGGCATGCCGAACTCCTGGATCACCCGATCCACCTGATACGGGGTCGCGCCCTCGAGGATGATCTCGCCGGCCTGGCGCGTGTATCCGGCCAGCATTCGGTTGCCGATGAAGCCCGGGGCGTTGCCCGCCAGCACCGCGACCTTGCCGAGGGTCCGGCCGAGCTTCATGGCGGTGGCGATGGTGGTGGCGCTGGTGGCGGCGCCGCGCACCACTTCCAGCAGACGCATGACGTTGGCGGGGCTGAAAAAGTGCAGGCCGATCACGTCCTCCGGGCGCGAGGTGGCGTTCGCCATGGCGTCGATGTCGAGCCCGGAGGTATTGCTGGCGATGATGGCGCCCGGCTTCGCTGCCGCCTCGAGCTTGCCGAACACCTCGACCTTGACGTCGAGGTTCTCGTAGACGGCCTCCACCACCACGTCCGCGTTGCCGAGCTCGGCGTAATCGGTGGTGCCGGTGATGAGCTTCATGCGCGCTTCGAGATCGTCGGGGCGCATGCGGCCGCGCTGCACCTGAATCTCGTAGTTGCGGCGGATGACGCCCAGGCCCTTGTCGAGCGCCTCCTGGCTCATCTCGAGCACGGTCACCGGGATGCCGGCGTTGGCGAAGCACATGGTGATACCGCCGCCCATGGTGCCGCAGCCGACCACGCCGCCGGCCCGGATCTCCTTGGCCGGGGTGTCCTTCGGCACGTCCGGGATCTTCGCTACCTCGCGCTCGCTGAAGAACACGTGGATCAACGCCTGGCGCTGCGGGTGCTCCAGACACTTGCGGAAGTTCTCCTGCTCGACCTCCAGGCCGAGATCGAAGTCGTCGAGATTCACCGCCGCCTCGACGCATTGAATGATCATCTCCGGCGCAAAGCGCCCGCGCATGCGGCGCGCGGCGTACTTCCGCGCCTCGGCGAAGATCTCCGGGTCGTCGCGGTCGGCGGCCGCGCTTTCGTCGCGCACCTTGCGCAGCGGCGATCCCGCTGCGACCGTCCGACGGGCGAAGTCGATGGCGCCGTCGACGATGTCGCCCTCGATCAGCTCGTCGACGATGCCCAGCTCCCGGGCCTCGGGGGCCGGGACCGGGTCTCCGGAGAGCATTACGTCGAGCGCTTTGCGGGCGCCTACCAGCCGCGGCAGCCGCTGGGTACCGCCGGCACCCGGCAGAAGCCCGAGCTTCACCTCCGGCAAGCCCACCGGAGCGCCGGGGGCAGCCACCCGGTAGTCGCAGCACAGCGCGACCTCGAGGCCACCGCCGAATGCGGTGCCGTTGATGGCGGCGATGATGGGTTTGGTGCTGCCCTCCATCGCCGCGAGCACCTCGTGCAGGCTCGGCCCCTGGCTGGCGCCCCCGAACTCGGAGATGTCCGCGCCGGCGATGAATGCGCGACCGGCGCCGGTGAGCACCACCGCCGTGATCGCGTCGTCGGCCAGCGCGCGGGTCACGCCGTCGTGGAGCCCCTGACGCACGCCGCCCGAGAGTGGGTTGACCGGTGGGTTGTCCACCGTCAGCAATGCCACGTCGCTTCGTTTCTCGTAGTGCACGGTGCCTTTCATGCGCTTCCTCGAGATGGAAAAGGCGGAACTATAGCAGGTGGGAGCCCGGCCCGTGGCCGTCGACGTCCGGCTACTCACGTTTCCCCGCGCGCCGGGGCGAAACTCAGAACCACGTCCCCTTCCTCCAGCGCGGGCGGCTCGGGGCCGGTGAGCCAGATCACCGCGTCGCCGCGGCGGGCGAGCAACAGGCGACCCTCCCCGGTCACCTCCCGGCGCAGGCGCTCCTCGCCGTAGTCGCTGGTCAGGGTCGTCCTGCGGAACGTCCAGCCGGAAGCCAGTCGCTGGTTCAACGAGCGGTAACCGCCGATACCGTTCAGCAACGGAGCCCCGCCCAGGGTTACCGCCAGCGTGTGCATGTCTTCGCCGTCGTCCTCGCCCCGGCCGATCTCGAAGACGTTGCCGCGGCCGAGCTCGCTGCCCATGTCCGTGCAGACCAGCGCGTTGTAGGCGTCATTGTCGGTGGCGGCGATCAGGTAGCCGAAGCGGCTCCAGTTGAGGTGGTGGGTGGCGAGCTCGGAGAGGATTTCGCCGTAGAACACGTCGATGCCCTGGTAGCGGGCGTCGCGCAGGTGACTCCAGTTGCGGTCGATGATGGTCACCGGCAGCTCCATGGCCTGCAACTGCTCGGCCAGCGCGGTGGTCCAGGGCGAGCCGCCGACGATGAGCACACCCTCCGGGCCGGAGGCGCCCAGGCGCAGCAACCGGGCCAGCGGCGCCAGGGTGAAACCGTGCAGGACCACGGTCACCACCACCACTGCGAAGGTGAGTGCCACCAGGCGTTGGCCGTCGGGGATCCCCTGGGTGGTCAGGGTGACGGCGAACAGGCCGGAGACGGCCACGGCGACCACGCCGCGGGGCGCAATCCATGCTGCGAGCAGCCGTTCGCGCCACGGCACGCCGCTGAAGGGGGTGGAGAGCAGGACTGCGGCGGGACGCACGACGAACAGCACGGCGACGAGGAACAGGGCGTCGTGCGGGGCGAGGGCCGCGAGGGTCGAGATGTCCAGGGTGGCGGTGAGGATCACGAAAACCCCCGACACCAGGAGGATGCTGACCAGCTCCTTGAAGCGCCGCAGCTCCGCCAGGCTGGCGTTCCGGGCGTTCCCGATGGTCATCCCGAGGACGGTGACGGTGAGCAGGCCGCTCTCTTCCAGCATCAGGTCGGAAACGGCGTACGTGCCGAGCACGGCGGTCACCACCATGGGTGCCTTGAGGTATTCGGGAACGTGCCCTTGAACGAACGCCCGCATCAGCGCGCGCCCCAGAACGTAGCCGCCGAGCACGGCCCAGACGGCGGCGCCCCCGGCCTTCACCAGCAGCTCGCCGGCGCCGAGCTCGGCGTTCATGACCAGAACCGTCTCGAACACCAGCACCGCCAGCAGGGCGCCCACCGGATCGGCGAGAATGGCTTCCCAGCGTAGCAGCGCCGCGGCGCGCGGCTCCAGCCGGGCGTTGCGCAGCAGCGGGATCACCACGGTCGGGCCCGTAACCACCAGGATGGCGCCCAGAATGAGGGCCGTCGGCCAGGTCAGCCCGGCGATGAAGTGCGCGGCCGTGGCCCCCAGGGTGAACGTGATTGCGGCGCCCAGCGTCACCAGCCGGCGCACGGCCGTGCTGGTCTCGCCGATCTCGGCGAAGTTGAGCGACAGGCCCCCTTCGAACAGGATCAGGGCAACGGCCAGTGCCACCAGCGGGCGCAGCAGTTGCCCGAAATCCGCTTGCGGGTCCAGGACGCCGGTGACGGGGCCGGCTATGAAGCCGGCGGCGAGCAGGATCACGATGGCCGGCATGCGCAGGCGCCAGGCCACCCACTGCGCGGCTGCACCCAGGACGCCGATCAGGGCGAGCTTGGTGATGAGCGATTCCATGGGCCGCAGAGGTGCCTATGGTCCCGCGGGCAGCTCGGAAACGGCCACTTTCATGTCGTAGGGCAGCAGCAACGGGCCGTACTGGTTGTAGAGGGCGACGTCGGTGGCGTCGCGGCCGTGACCGATGACGATGCGCGGCCCGCGCGCGCGGGCGCCCAGGGGGTCGAACACGTGCCAGGCATGGCCGACGTAGACCTCGAGCCACGCGTGCACGTCCATGGGGTCGAGCTCGCGCACGTACCCCACCACCATCCGGGCGGGAATGCACAGAGCCCGGCACAGGGCGATGGTCACGTGGGTGAGATCCCGGCACACGCCTTCGCCGCGCTCGATCACCTCCAGCGCCGAGACCGGTGAGGTGCTGCTCCCCGGGGTGTAGCGGATGGCGCTCATCACCCAGTCGACGATGCGCGTCACCTGAGCGTAGCCGGGGGCGGCGTCGCCGACGATCTCGTGGGCGCGGTTGCCGAGGCGATCCGCCTCGCAGTAGCGGCTGGGCAGCAGATACACGAGCGCTTCGTCGGGCAGGCTCGCTACCTCGACGAAGGGGGCGTGGAGTGGCGGGGCCGGCGGCGCCTCCACCATGACCCGGGCGCTCGCCTGGACCCGAAAATCGCCCGGTGGCGCGATCAGCCGTTGCGCCAGGTTGCCGAAGCCGTCGGTGAATTCGCTCACCCGGATCGTGGGGGTCAGCCGGTACTCCTCGCTGCCGACCCACTGCCCGGGCCGGCTGCGGGGCCGCAGCATGAAGATCATCGGTGTCGGAAAGGCCGCTTCGAACGACAGCGAGCAGCTAGCGTGGAGCCACATGTGATGGATGCCGGCCCGTGACTGGCGGTGGTTCACGGTACCACACGACGCAGGCGCTCATGAATCCGGACCGCCGGTCATACGTTGTCCCGCGGGATGGTGGCGTCGAAGGTCCGGCAGAACACCCGGTAGTCGTTCTCGAAGGCGTCGAGATCCGCCTGAACGTAGAAGTTCTCCGCATCCGAGGTGAGGACGGTGCGGGTTTCCGTACGGATGCGCCAGTCGCCGCGCTCGAGCCGCCACACCCACCGGGTCTCGCCCCGCGCCGAATCGAACTCGCCGTCGCGGGTGGAGTAGCGTTCCAGGCCGCGAATGGCGGTGGTGAGGTCGATGTCCTCCAGGTGATTGACGCCCCGGTCGTCCACCACCTCCAGCGTGGAGACGTCCGTCGCCAGATCCCGTACGACGCGCCAGTTGTGCTCTTCACCGCGCACCGTGGTGATGGTGATCGGCTGGGCACCCTGGGGCGCATCGAACTCCCGCAGCTCGGCGTCCGCGGCTCGCTCCGGGCGCACCGGCAGGTCGAATCGGCAGCCATCGAGGTCGAGGCACAGTCGCACCGGCTCCGGCGGCGGCCAGGCCAGGGGCCAGTACGACGAGGAAACCGAGATCCGCAGCCGGTTGCCGGCGGGGAACGCCTGGGCGATGTGATTGAGTGGCACCGTGACCGTGTAGTGGTGGCCCGGTTCCAGCGGTTGCGGATCGGCGGGCCCGTCCCGCTGAGCCAGGTTGAGGAGCCCGTAGGTCACCCGGGTGGCCTTGTCGTCCGGCGCCACATCGGACAGGCGGACGGCCACCATCGCCTGGGGGCGACTGGCGGAGAGCCTGAGGGTGAGCGTCGGCTGGCCGAGTATCTCCACCGGCTCGGAGAGGGGCTCGCTGTCGAACGTCAGGGCGCCGCCGTCCTCCTGGCGTTGATCGTGGGCCAGATCCGGGCCCGCAGCGTACGAGCACCACTTACCGGCGAACAATCCCAGGGTGAGGGGGGATTGCACGGTCTGCTCGAGGCCCGTCTCCGGCGCTGGGGCGTCCACGAGCACGCCCTGGTGCAACGCGAACGAGCGGGTCCGGGTGCGGTCCGTGGGCCAGTGCTCTTCGGCCACCCAGCGGCCGGGTCGATGGCGGTAGCTGGTGGTGGGCGGCACGCTTTCCTGCATCCACACCCGCAGAGCCGGCTCGCGGTCGATGCCGTTGTCCGCGTCCTTCAGCCAACGGTCCCACCAGCGCAGGCATTCCTGCAGGAAGCCGATGGCCGGCCCCGGCTGCCCTTCGTGCGGGTACAGGTGACCCCAGGGGCCGATCAGTCCGCGTCGCGGCACCTCGAGCCCCGCCAGCAGCCGGAACACCGCGTTCGAGTAGCCGTCGGCCCAGCCGCTGACCGCGAAAACGGGGGCCCGAACGGCGGCGTAGTCCTCGCAGATGGAGCCGTGGTGCCAGAACTCGTCTCGCCGCTGGTGCTCCAGCCAGTTCACCAGCCACGGCTGGCACTTGTCGAGGCGCTCCATCCACATGTCGCGCCAGTTGTCGCCCACCGAGGCTGGGTCGGGTGGCAGGCTGTTGTAGGCGAACATGATCGACGCCCAGGAAAGGTTGTCGCCCAGCAGGCACCCGCCCATGTGGTGGACGTCGTCGGAGTAGCGATCGTCGGTGGAGGAGGCCGTGATGACCGCCTGCAGCTCCGGCGGCTGCAGCGCGGCCACCTGCAGACCATTGAAGCCCCCCCAGGATATGCCGATCATCCCCACCCGCCCGTTGCACCAGGTCTGCTCCCCGAGCCAGCGAAGCACGGTGACGCAGTCCTCGAGCTCCTCCGGCAGATACTCGTCCTCGAGGATGCCGCCCGAGTCACCGCTGCCGCGGACGTCGACGCGGATGGAGGCGTAGCCGTGACCGGCGAACCACGGGTGGTTGATCGAGTCACGACGCGCGGTGCCGTCGCGGCGCCGGTATGGAATGTACTCGAGTACCGCCGGCACGGCCTCGGTGCGAGCGATGTCGGGGAGCCAGACCCGGGCCGCCAGCAGGGTGCCGTCCGGCATCTCGATCACGACGTCGTCGCGTCGGGTCACCCGGTGGGGAAAGCGTCGGAGGGTCTTCATACGACCTCGGGGCGCCGCAGGATTTCGAACGGCATCAGCCGCTTCACGTGCTCGTAGTTTTCCGTGAGCTCCTCGTCATCGCTGGCGCCGAGGTAGACGTCGGCGAAGTTGAAGCTGTAGCTGTCCTGGAACGGCAGATCCGCCAGGCGGTCGCCGTCGCTGACGTGCGAATGGAACCGCGCATCCGGCAGGGCCTGGTGGAGCAGGGTCTCGTCGCCCTCGGTGGGTGCGTGGGTGACGATGCCGTCCTCGAACACCCGCATCATGAACTTCGCCGCCACTTGGTATTTACCATTGCGGCTCGGCGGTTCCGGGCGCTGATCCAGGGCGAGGTCGATGATGATCTGCTGGTGGGATGAGCCGTCGACCAGATCGAACAGCGGGCTGTGCGACTGGGAAATACGCGAGTTGATTTCCAGCAGGTAGATCCGGTCGGTGCGGTCGTCCCAGTAGAACTCCACGTTGAACGGCGCGTTGTCGTAGTCGAACCCCGTGAGCACTTTCCGGGTCGTGTCGATCATGCGCTTCTGGACCGCCTCGGGCAGGGATGACGGATACTGATAGCGCGACAGACAGCTGTGGACATGCTCGTCCCGGATGGTGTCGATCACGCCGTAGACCTCGAAATCGCCGTGGTAGCGGAAGCCCTCGAGCGTGCACTGGCGGCCCTCGGAGATGATCTCCTCGGCGATGCAGTGGTTGCCGTCCACCCGGCGTATCTCCGGGGGCAGATCGGCGAATCCGGCCAGATGGTTGAAGGGGTCGCCGAAGCGGCCGATTCCTTCCCGGATCAGGGGAATGGCGGTGTCGATGTCGGCGCGCGAGTCGATGCGAAAGCCGAGGGTCGACGAGTGCGATTTCACCGGTTTGAGCCAGAACGGATAGTCGAAATCCACGTACTGCAAGGGATCGTCGGAGAACGGGTTAACAGCGGCGAATTCGGGGACGACGTCCGGCGTCGCGCGCTTCTGCTCCAGGCGCGACCAGTACTTGTGCTCGCAGCGGAGTACGGACTCGAGGGTCGGGCCGGGGTGGGAGTAGCGCCGCCGCAGGATGTGCGTCATCACGCTGCTCGGGAAATCCCAGTAAGAGATGATCGCGTCCACGGGGCCGTCGAAAGCGTCGAGCTTGCTCTGAGCCTTTTCCAGCATCTCTTCGACGGGATAGACGTCCGTTCGGGTTGCCTCGTCGAAATTCAGCAGCTCGTGGAACTCGTACTCGGCCGCGCGGGGCATGGCTTCCAGGCTGGCGCGGTGGAAGTCGTCGAGCCCCAGCACGAACACGTTCGCGCGTCGATTGGTCATGAAAGGTCCTCGCTCCACGCCGCGGCACGCTCCGCGGCTCGTGTGACAACGAGGTGTGCAAAATGCGGGCCGCCCCGCTGGTCAGCCGCGACGTTCCCAGGTGTACACGCGCACGGGCGGCAGGTTGCGGAACTCGTGCTCGACCCGGGGCGCCCCGAACACCGGCGTGGCGTAGTCCGCCACCCGGTCGGTGAACTGATAGGCCACGAAGCGGCCCCCCGGGAGCAGCGCATCGTGCACCTCGCTGGCGATGCGGCGCGCCAGCTCCGGTGCGAGACTCGAGAAGGGAATGCCGGAGATCACCGCATCCGCCCCATCGAGCCCGTGTGCGGTCAGCTCCTCGCAGATCCGGCTGGCGCACCCGTGCACCACCGTGAGCCGGGGATCGCCGATGGATTGCAGCACGGGAACGAAATCCTCCGTGCGCTCGATGGCGAGCAGGCGGCCGTGGCCGCCGAGAGACTCGAGCAGTGCCCGAGTAGTGCCACCGGTGCCGGCGCCGAGCTCCACCACCGCGCCGGCGCGGTCCAGGCGGGCCGATGCGACCACCCGGCGCTCGAGAAACTGCGAGCTCGGCACCATGGAAGCCACGACGCGTGGCGCTCTGAGGAAGGCCTGGAAGAATTGCCAATTGGCACTGTTCATGGACGGATCCTGGTCGAAAACGGCGCTACCGTAACCGAAGCCGGCGGCCGACGCGATGACGCTCCACAACCGGGTGATAGTTGTTAGAATGCGTTTCAAATAAGTTGCTGGAGGGGGCATGAGCGCACCGAGAAACCTGCGGGCCGGAATCTTTCTGGCGCCGTTTCATCCCGTGGACGAGGATCCGACCCTGGCGCTGCGGCGTGACATGGAGCTGATCGAGTGGCTCGATGAGCTCGGCTACGAGGAAGCCTGGGTCGGCGAGCATCACTCCGCAGGCTACGAGATCGTGGCGTCGCCGGAGTTGTTCCTCGCCGGCGTGGCCGAGCGCACCAGCCGGATTCGTCTCGGCACCGGCGTGGTGTCGTTGCCCTACCACCATCCGCTCACGACCGCGAACCGCATCATTCAGCTCGATCATCAAACCCGCGGGCGGGTGATGTTCGGCGTCGGCCCCGGGCTGCTGCCTTCGGATGCCAAGATGCTCGGGGTTCCCGTGGACGAGCAACGCGATCGCATGGTCGAGGCCGTGGAGGTGATCCTGCGGCTGTTCCAGGGCGAGGTGGTCACCGAGCACTCCGAGTGGTTCTCCCTCACCGACGCCCGCTGTCAGCTGCTGCCGTACTCGAAGCCGTATCCGGAGATGGCGGTGGCGAGCTCGGTGACGCCCTCGGGCGGCCGCCTGGCCGGCCGCCACGGCTTCGGGATGCTGTGCGTGGCTGCCACGAATACCGCCGGCTACGACGCCCTGGGCATCAATTGGGAAGTCGCCAACACGGTGGCCGCGGAGCATGGCCGCACCATGGACCCGTCGTGCCTGCGGCTGGTGGGTCCCATGCATCTGGCCGAGACCCGGGAAGAGGCGCGCCGGGACGTGGCGTACGGGTTCGAGAAGTGGCGCAGCTATTTCAACGCCATCAATCCGATGGGAGCGCCCGGCGCCGAAGAGGAAGACCCGCTCGACGCCATGATCGAGAGCGGCGCGGCAGTGGTCGGCACACCGGACGACGCGATCGCCCAGCTCGAGCGCCTGGAACAGAAGATCCCCGACTTCGGGTGCTTTCTGTTCCTGGGGCACAACTGGGCCAACTTCGAGAAGACCAAGCGCTCCTACGAGTTGTTCGCGCGGCACGTGAAGCCGCATTTCCAGGGCGCCAATCGCGCCCGCGCCGACTCGCTCGCCTGGGCCACCGAGAACTCGGGCGAGTTCATGGGCGCCGCCATGCAGGCCGCGCAGAAGACGATCGAGAAGTACTCCTCGTCCGGCACCTGAGCGCCCGCCGGCGTCAACGGTCCGGGCCGCGGTCCTGCCCGGACCGGGCCCGCTCCCCGTCCGCGGTGTCGCCCCCCATCGGATCGATGGCGGGCGTGCGGCCGGCTGCCAGATCGTCCAGGGAGTACCCCAGGTAATCCGCGTGGAGCGCGCGGGTGAGGGCCACCGCCATGAACACCAGCAGCACACAGAACGGAAAGCCGAGGGTGGTGATGACGTTCTGCAGCGCTTCGAGCCCACCGGCCAGCAGCAGCGTGGCGGCGATGGCGCCGAGCAGCAGGGTCCAGAACACCCGCTGCGCGGTGCGTGACGGCCGGTGCGCGTCCCGGGACAGCAGGTCGATGACCAGGGCGGCCGAATCCGCCGAGGTGGTGAGAAAGATGACGATGACGAGCACGCTGAACAGCGACGTCAGTGTCGCCAGGGGATAGCTCTCGAGGAACGAGAACAAGGCCACCGAGACGTCGTCCTGGACCTGACTCGCCAGGGCCACGCCCTGATTCAGCTCCAGGTCGATGGCCGACAGCCCGAACACCGAGAACCAGATCACCGTGAACAGCAGCGGCGCCCCCAGGGCGCCGCCGACGAATTGCCGGATGGTCCGGCCCTTGGAAATGCGGGCGATGAAGATGCCCACGTACGGCGCCCAGGAGATGGTCCAGGCCCAGTAGAACACCGTCCAGCTTCGCTGCCAGTCCGTGCCCTGGTAGGTCTCGGTCCAGAACGCCAGCCACGGCAGGTTCTGCAGGTAGTCGCCGAAGTTCTGCACCGTGCCCGCGGTGATGAACAGCGTCGGGCCCGCGATCCACACGAACAGCATGATGGCTACCGCCGTCACGATGTTGATCTCCGAAAGGCGCTTGATGCCCCGGTCGAGTCCCAGCGCCACCGAGACGGTGGCGATGGCGGTGATGACGCCGACGATGACGATCTGCTGCGCCGCGCCGGTGGGGAGACCCACCAAGTAGTGCAAGCCGCTGTTGAGCTGCAGGGTCCCGAGTCCGACCGAGACCGCCACCCCGAACAGAGTGCCCAGCACGGCGATGACGTCGATGGTCCAGCCCCAGGGCCCGTAGATCTTCGAGCCGAGCACGGTGTAGAAGATACTGCTGATGCGCATGGGGAGCCCCTGGCGGTAGGCGAAGTAACCAATGGCCAGCGCGGGCAGCGTGAAGATCGTCCAGGTGTGCAGACCGAAGTGGTACAGGGCGATGATCATGGCCAGCTCGGCCGCTTCCGGGCTGCCGCCCTCGATCTCCACCAGCGGCGGGTTGGCGAAATGCGACATCGGCTCGGCCACGCCCCAGAACATCAAAATGGTGCCGATGCCCGCGGCGAACAGCATGGCGAACCAGGTCCAGGTGCCGTACTCCGGTTCCTCGTGGTCGCCGCTCAGGCGGATCTGCCCGTAGCGCGACAGCGCCACCCAGATGAGAAATCCCAGCAACCCGGTCACGCTGAGGATGTAGAACCAACCGAAATTGGTGACGGTGAATCCGGTGATCGTCCCGAAAATCGCCGCGACTTCCTCGTTGAAGGGAATGGCGAACGCCACGAACAGACACGCCAGCGCCGCGGAAACGAAAAATACCTGCGGGATGGCGTTCAGGTTCAGCGAATTCGCGAGTCGATCGAACATGGTTACTCCGGCGGCAGTCGCGGCACGAAGGATAGCAGCTATCGAGCTGTCAGCGTTCAGCCGTCGGCATTCAGCCAGAGCGCGGCTGACGGCCGACGGCTGATAGCTGACAGCTCCACCATCATGGCCCCATCCGGTCTTCGATGGGGAGCACGATTGCTTCGAGGTGGTTGTGCGCCCGCTTTTCCAGCCGGAAGACCTCGAGGTCGTCGAGGAGCGGTCTGACGCCGTCGTCGTCGACGCGAAGGTGGAGGGCGGCCAGGTTCCCGGGATGGACCTGGCTCCCCTCGTGGAAGCCTTCGCTGTCGCGCCCCTCGATGCGCGGGTACACCAGGTAGTGGGGCACGCTGTGGCGGTCGATGATGTCCTCGATGACATCGGTGTACTCGAAATGCACGCTGACGACGACGAGCTTCACGGTGCCGAGCCTCCGGGGCTGGAGAGCCTCGCCACGGCACGCGCGCGGGCGGCGGCGAGCCGGCGCCGCAGGGCGTCGAACAGCGTGAACACCACCGGGATCACCACCAGTGTGAGGAGGGTGGAGGTGCCGACGCCGACGGCGACGGAAACGCCGAGCGGCGACCGCGACTCCCCGCCGGCGCCGTAGCCGAGTGCGATGGGCATCATGCCGAGGATGGTGGAGCAGGCGGTCATCAGCACCGGGCGGAAGCGCACCCGGGCAGCCTCCTTGGCCGCTTCGATGATGCCGCGGCCACGGGCCTCGAGGACCAGGGTGTAGTCCACCAGAAGAATGGCGTTCTTGGTGACGAGGCCCATGAGCATGATGAGGCCGATGAAGGCGAAGACGCTGAAATTCATGTTCAGAAGCCACAGGGAGCCGAAGGCGCCCACCGTGGCCAGTGGCAGCGACATGAGGATGGTCAGCGGATGCAGCAGGGACTCGAACTGTGCCGCCAGCACCAGATAGATGAAGATCACGGACATGACCAGGGCGATGGTCAGATAGTAGAACGACTCCTGGAAATTCTGCGCCATGCCGGCCACCTCGTAGTCGAGCTCCGGTGGCATCTGCTCTTCGATGAACTGGTCCACGAGGCTCAAGGCGTCGCCGAGGGCGGTCCCGGGCGGGGTAGAGGCGGAGATGGTCGCGGCCCGCTGGCGATTGAAGTGGTGCACGGCGCTGGGGCCGATGCCCTCGCGGACGTCCACCAGGTTGCCCAGCGCCACCAGCTCGCCGGCGGTGGAGCGCACGTACAGATCCGAGAGCATGCTCGGGACCATGTTGCCGCGGCCGGCGACCTCGGTGATGACCTCGTAGCGCTCGCTGCTGCGCTCGATCTGGGAGATTTCCGGCTCGCCCAGCATGTAGCGCAGCGTGTTGGATACGTCGGCGATGGTGATCCCGTTCTCCGAGGCCTTGTCGCGATTGATGTGGATCTCGGCCCGGGGCGCGTTGACCTCGAGGTCCGTGTTCACGTCCACGAACTCCGGGCGGCTCTTCATCCAGCGCATCACCCGATCCTGGTGGCGGGCGAGCGCGTCGAGGTCGCGGTGCTGCAGCACGATCTGCAACGGCGCGCCGCCGCCGCCGGGCCCCATGCCGGGGCTGTTCACGAAGGCGCGGCCCATGGGGATGGCTTCGAGGCGCTCGCGCAGATCCTGCATGATCTCCTGCTGGTGGCGTTCCCGCTCCTGGCGCGGGGTGAGCTTGGTGAAGACCACGCCCTTGTTCACCTCTCCGGGGCCGCTGCGAGCCAGGGCGATGGCCTGGAACCAGTGCCGGACCTCGGGCATGTCGGCCAGGACCTGCTCGATCTCCCGCGCATAGGTGTCCGTCTGACGCAGCGTCGCCCCCTGGGGGACCTCGAAGTTCACCACCAGCTCCGCCCGGTCGTCCTCGGGCGCGAACTCGGTGGAGAGATTCAGGAATGCCGCCACCCCCAGCCCCAGCGCACCGAGGCCGATGAGCACCGTGATCACCCGGTGGCGGAAAGCGGCGCCGAGCAGCCGCTCGTAGCCTCGCTCGAGGCCCACGAACGCCCGCTCCGAAGCGTGGAAAAAGCGGCCCCGCTGTTGGGGCACGCGCAGAAACTTCGAGCACAGCATGGGCGTCAGGGTCAGCGCGGTCGCGGTGGAGGCGAGCACGGTGACGGTGACGGTGACGCCGAACTCGTAGAAGTAGCGGCCCACCATGCCGCCGGTGAAGGCCACCGGAATGAACACGGCGGCCAGGGAAAGACTGTTGGCAATGGCGGGAAACGCCACCTCCGTGGTGCCGGTGCGGGCAGCGGGTTTCGGCTCCGCGCCGTTCTCCATGTGCCGGTAGCTGGATTCCAGCACCACGATGCCGTCGTCGATGACGATGCCGATCACCAGGATCAGCGCCAGCATGGTGAGCACGTTGAGGCTGAAGCCCAGGGCGTGGATCACGGCGAAGCCGGCGGCGAGCGAGGTGGGAATGGCCAGCGCCACGGTGATCGTCGCACTCGGACTGCGCAGGAACAGCAGCACCACCAGCACCACGAGCACCGTGGCGAGGATGATCGTCATCTGCAGGTCGGTGATGTTCTCTTCGACGAACGTGGTGTCGTCGGTGGCGATCTGGTAGGAGAGCCCGGGCGGAAAGCTCTCCGCGAGCACCTTCATCCGCGCCTCGATCTGGCTGGAGAGCGCCACCGCGTTGGCATCGCTCTGCTTGACGATGCCGAGGCCCACGGTGGGTTCCCCGGTGAAGCGCGCGAGCTGGCGGTCGTTCAGGACGCTGTCCACCGCCTCGCCGACGTCGCGCAGGCGCACGGGCCCTTCCTCTGTCTGGGTGATGATCAGGTCGTTCAAAGGCGCGGCGGAAGAGAACTGGCCCTGGGTCTTCACCAGAAACTCGCGCGATACGCTCTCGATGCGCCCTGAGGGGATGTCGAGGTTGTTGTTGCGGATGGTCTGCACCACGTCCTGTACGGTGAGGTGGTGGGCGGCCAAGCGCGCGGGGTCGATCCGCACCCGCACTGCGTACGCGCGTTCGCCGCCGATCAACACCTGGCCCACACCGCGGATTCCGGCAAGGCGTTCCTGGATCTCGTTGTCGGCGTAATCCGACATGCTGACCGGATCCCAGCGGTCGTCGCCGAGCAGCGAGATCCACATGATGGCCTGGGCATCCGGGTCGAGCTTGCGGACCACGGGCTCCTCGATGTCGTCCGGCAACTGCCGCCGCGCCCGGGTCACGCGATCGCGGACATCCTGGGCAGCCACGTCCATGTCGCGCCAGAGCTCGAACTCGGCGGTGACCGTGGCCACCTGCTCACGGGCGGTGGACGTCAGCTCCTTGAGCCCTTCGATGGTGTTGATTTCCTCCTCGAGGGGCTCGATCACCTCGGTTTCCAGCACCTCCGGCTCCGCGCCCATGAGCACCACGTTGACGCTGACGATGGGGGGCTCGACGTCGGGCTGCTCGCGGATCGGTAGCTGATTGAAGCCGTAGATGCCGAAGATGGCGATGCTGATCCAGATCACCGACGTCAGCACGGGGCGGCCGATGCAGAAATTCCAGATCATGTGGGTGCGGACTCCGCCAGCACCTCGACCGGGACGCCGTCGGCCAGCCGCATGTGCCCGGTGCGCACGACCCGGTCACCGGCTTCGAGGCCCTCGGTTATCTGCACCACACCCGGGTTGCGCAGGCCCGTGGTGACGTTGTGGCGTTCGGCGCGGCCCTCGGCATCGATCACGAACACCATGTAGCCCTCGCGGGTGGCGATGAGCGCTTCCTCCGGGATCACCAGCGCCTGCCGCTCGTTCACCGTGACCCGGGCGGTGGCGAACGTGCCGGGCTTGAGCAGTCCCTCGGGGTTGTCGAGCCGTGCCTTGACCAGAAAGTCCCGGGAGCGGTCACTGACGCTGGGGCTGACGTAGGTGGTGACCGCGGTGAACGTGCGCTCGGGGAACGCGCTCACGGTGAGCTCCACCCGCTGTCCCCGCTCGATCCGGCCGGTGTGCCGCTCGGGCAGGGTGAACTCGATCTCCAGTGCGTCGGTCCGGTAGAGGGTCGCGAGCAGTGCCCCCGACTGCACGAAATCGCCTTCGTCCACGGCAGCCTCCGAGATCCGCCCGTCGAACGGCGCGAGAATCCGGGCGTCCGCCAATCGCTCCCGGATCAGGCTCACCTCCGAGCGCAGCCGGTTCACCTCGGCGCGGGCCGCGCGCAAGTTCGTCGCCGCCTGATCCCGGGCGTCTTCGGTGGAAACCTGCTGCTCGTACAGTCGCTCGACCCGGGCCAGCTCCCGCTCGGCGTTCTCCTGGCGCGCGTCGGCCGCTTCCAGGGCCGCTCGGCTTGCCTCGAGCTCCTGGGTGAGCTTGCGGATGTCGAGCTCGAACAGCAGGTCGTCCTGAGCCACCCGGCCGCCCTCGTCGTAGGCAATGCGCGTGATCCGGCCGGCGATCTCCGGTCTCAGCTCGACGGTCTGCAGCGCTCGCAGGGTGCCGATCCCCTGCACGGTTTCCGTCAGCGTGCGCTCGGTGACTTCGCTGGCGTGCACACGCACGGCCGGCTCCTCGGTTGCCTCGGGCGCGCCGCCGCCGCATCCGGCGAGCACGAGCATCAGCAACGCAGCGACGCCCGACCTGCGCGCGCCGGAAGGCGCGAGAGTAAACAATCTGGACATCCGACCATAGTGTGCAATTGCGCCGCACGACGCAAACCGCGTGCCGCCGAAACGTGATCGATTGGCCTCGAGCCGGGCGCGTCGCTATAGTCGGCCCCCTCGAGATTTCCGCATTCGCCGTCACGCACGGCCGACACACATTCAGGAGGTTCAACGTGAAATCCAAGGTCTGCGACATGCTCGGTATCGAGTTCCCGCTGTTCGCTTTCAGCCATTGCCGCGACGTGGTGGCGGAGGTGAGCCGGGCCGGCGGGTTCGGCGTGCTCGGTGCGGCCGGACACACGCCGGAAACCCTGGAGCGGGAGCTCGCGTGGATCGACGAGCACGTCGATGGCGCGCCCTACGGCGTCGATCTGATCGTGCCCACGAGCATGGAAGACAAGGAAGGGAACCTGTCGCCGGAAGAGGTGGCCGCCCGCATTCCCCCCGAGCACAAGGCGTACGTGAACAACCTGCTCGCCGAGCACGGCATCGCCACCGACGACCTGTGGGGCGGCATCGGCGGCAGCTTCGCCAGCAGCATGCGCGAGCGCGGCGCAGCGGACATTCTCGACGTCGCGTTCGCCCACCCCATCAAGCTGATCGTCAACGCCCTCGGGGTGCCGCCCGGGGTGATGATGGAGCGCGCCCGCAAGGAAGGGGTCGCGGTGGGCGCGCTCACCGGCGCGCGGGAGCATGCGGTGAAGCACGCCGAGGCTGGTGTGGACATTCTGGTGGTTTCCGGCACCGAGGCCGGCGGTCACTGCGGCGAGGTTTCCACCATGGTCCTGGTGCCGGAGGTCATCGAGGCGCTGCGACCCTACGGCGACGTGCCCGTGCTGGCCGCGGGCGGCATCGTCACCGGACGGCAGATGGCCGCATGCATGGCCATGGGCGCGGCCGGCGCGTGGACGGGCTCGGTGTGGCTGACCACGGCCGAGGCCGAGACGAATCCCGCGGTGAAGGAGAAGATGCTCGAGGCCAACTCCCGACAGACGGTGCGCTCCCGCAGCCGTACCGGCAAGTACACGCGTCAGCTTCGTTCGGCGTGGACCGATGCCTGGCAGGCCCCGGATGCTCCGGAGCCGCTGCCCATGCCCCTGCAGAGTCTGGTGGCGGAGCCGGCGCTGCGGAAGATCGACAAGCTGGCCGAAGCCGGCGACCCCGGGGCGCGCAACCTCGCCACCTATTGGGTGGGGCAGGGGGTCGGGCTGATGAGCACGGCACAATCCACGCGCTCCGTGGTGGCCGAGTTCATGGAGGACTTCGCGGCCGCCGCCGAGCGTCTCGGCGCCCTGCTCGAGGAGTGACGCCCGCCTGAGCGATCCCGCCCGGCGTCCAGGCCTTGGCGCTTCGCAAAGCTCGGCCCGCAGTGAGCTGCTAGAGTGATCGTGGCCCGGGCGCGGACCGGAGCGTGGCGCACCACAGACGGTCATTGGACGACGCTCTCTACTTTCTGCGCAGATTCCTGCGGCGGCCACGCCACGTGGCGTCCATCTGGCCCAGCTCACGGCACCTGGCGGCGCAGATGTTCCGGGATCTCGATCTCGAGAGCGGCGACGTGGTGCTGGAGTACGGGCCGGGCACGGGCGCGTTCACCATGGAACTGGAACGCCTGCGGGCTCAGGGGGTCGCGCTCTCCTATCTCGGTCTCGAGAACGACCCGGGTATGCACCGGTTTCTGGTGCGGCGTTTTCCCGATCTGGACTTCGTGCTCGGAGACGCCGTCGATGCGGTGGCGCTCTGGCGTGCGAGTCGGTTGCCCCCGGCGCGGGCGGTGATTTCCGGGCTCCCGTTGTGCTTCATGGATCGCCGCACGGTGGAGCCGGTCTTCGAGGCCACGGACGCCTGCCTGCGGCCCGACGGGGTGTTCCGGACCTTCAGCTATCTTCACTCGTATCCGCTGCGAAGCGCCGGTGAGCTGCGGGAGCTCATGAGCCATTGGTTCGAGGACTACCGGGTCAGCGCGCCGGTGCTGCGCAACCTTCCGCCGGCCCTGATGCTAACCGGCCGTGGTCCGAAATCGCCGGGCGGACCGCCGCCCGACGCGCTGCCGCCGTTGGGGCCGCGGGCGCTGGGGCGATGACGGCGTGCTATCCGTTGCCGCGCCACGCGGCGAATTCCTCCGGACTCACCGTGCCGTCCCTGTCCCGGTCGATGGCCGAATAGCGGTCGTCCCGGCCGAGCTCGTGGGCGATCTCCGCCCGGTCGAGGTGGCCGTCCCCGTTCTCGTCGAGTCGGTCGAAGGGCTCGGGATCGGCCTCGGCGCGCTCCGCGGCGGGCGGAGGCTCCGACGGCTCTGGGGACTCGATGCGAAGGCTGCGCTCGCCGGCTGACAGGGTAGCGGTGCGGGTGCCGTCGCTGATGGTGGCGGAGCCGCCGGGCGTCGCGTCGGCGTCGGTCGCTCCGTTCTGATCCTGCGCAGCGTCCTCGCCCGCTGCCGCGACAGCGCCGCGTCCGGGCGCCGCGGGCACGTCGGCCCGCAGCGGCCACCGGTCTGCGGCGAAGCGCTGCGCGGTCTTCACGTCCTGCTGCCGGGCCGCCAGAACCAGGGCCTCGTTCCCCGAAGGCCGCAGGGCGCGGGGATCCACCGCGATCAGGTTGTCGTCGATGAGAAAGCTGCCCACGGACAGCACCACGTACGCAACCCGGCCGGAGTCCAGATCGATGGCGTAGTCGTGCACGGTGCCCAGGTGCGCGCCCTCGCGCGTGATTACGGTCGTGCCCACCAGCTCACGGGCGGCGGTGACGTCTTCGGGCTCCGCGAACTCGTGAGGCTCCGGTGCCGCCGCGGCCGCGGGAGCCGTAACGGTGAGAACGAGCGCGAGTATCAACGTGGGGCGAGCGATCATGGTGCCTCTCCTGCGATCCCACCATTCCATGAGAGAGTATGCTCCGGCCGGTCGTGAATGACCAAACGGTCGTGGAACCAGAACTGCACCCCGCGATCGCAGCGCCGTCTCGGGTGTGGTACCGGCGGCGCTTCGGGGGTGGGGTGCGTTATTGCTGTTGCTGCGGGCTCTGCTGCTCGAACGCCGCGAACTCACTGCGGTCGATCCGGTCGTCGGCGTTGTCGTCCACCTGATCGAACTGTTGTGCCAGCCGGTCCGCCTGCTGGGCCTCGCTCTGGGAGATGTAGCCGTCCTGATTCTGGTCGAGCTCCGTGAACTGCGGCGTTTGCTGACTCTGCTGCGATGTCTGCTGCTGTTGCTCCTGCTGACTGCCGGCCTCGACCATCCGCACCTGCGGTTCCTCGTCGGACTGGATGACCCGCACCTCCGGCTCCGCGGCCGTGAACTGCACGTCCGGCTCGGCCTGATCGAGCTGCACGTTCGGCTCGGCTTGCTCGAACTCCACGTTCGGCTGCGACTGGCTCACCTGAACCTGCGGCTCGCCCTGTTCGACCTGAACCTCCGGTTCCGGCTGGTTGACGCTCACCTCCGGGTCGCCCTGGCTGATCTCCACGATCGGCGGCTGCATCTCCACCGTGACCAGCGGCGGCCGTTGCTGCACCCTGATCTGCGGGGGCGGGGCCTGGACGTTGACGTCCGGCGCGCCCTGGTTGATGAGCACGCGGCCGCTCGAGCGCTGCTGGACCTGCTGAGGCTCCTGCTGGGCTTGTTCCTGCTGGGCCTGTTCCTGCTGGGCCTGTTCCTGCTGGGCCGTCTGCTGCTCCATGCCTTCGCCGGCGATCACTTCCTGTGCCCGGGTGACGAACGCCTGACATTCCTGCCCCCGTGCATCGCTCGCGGCGCGCAGCAGCTCCCGCACCTCGTCCTGCCGCTCCTGCGGAATCTGCCCCTGGCGCAACTGCTGCTCGATGCGATTGATGTCGGCATCACACGGCGTCTGCGCCGCAGCAGTGCCGCTGCAGGCGAGAACCGCCGCCGCGAGCAGGGTTCGAGAAGGTTGTAATCCCTTCATGTCGTTTCCTCCGTGGAGTGTGCATCGCTGAATGTGGGCGGAATGCCGTGCAACAGCCGTACCGGGTCGGGGTGCGGTACGAACCCGCGAGGAGTGGCACCGATAGTGCAAAAAAAGAGGAAGGCCCGGGGATGGATATGCACGGAGGCACGGATGGCAACGCAAGCACCGGCCCGGGACGCCGCAGGCCATGAGCGCGGCCGCGATGCCGAACGCCCGCGAGACGTTCCGGTGCGCGGGTGGGTGGACGTCGCGTTGCGTGTCAAGGCCGCCGCCAGCAAGGACAACGCGTCGCTGGTGGCGGCGGGGCTCGCGCTGTATGCGCTGCTGGCGGTGTTTCCCGCCCTGACCGCCACCATCTCGCTCTATGGCCTGTTCGCGTCTCCGGAACGGATTGCCGGTCAGATACAGAGTTTCTCCGGGATGCTTCCGGAGCAGGCGGCGAGCATCCTTTCCGACCAGATGCAGAGTCTGGCATCACAAGGCGGAGCACTGGGGTTCGGAGCGGTACTCGGGATACTCATCGCGTTGTGGAGCGCACGCAAGGGTATGACGGCGATCATGGCTGCCTGCAACATCGCCTACAACGAAGAGGAGCAGCGGGGGATGGTGCGCATGGCGCTGGTCTCCCTCGCGCTCACGTTCGGCGCCGTGGTGGGCTTCCTCGTGATTCTGCTGGTGGCGGTAGCCGTGCCGATCGTCGGCCAGATCCTGGGTATCGGCGGCCCGCTGCAGGTGCTGGTCACCGTGGCGCGCTGGGTGCTGCTGTGGGGATTGGTGGTCCTCGGTCTAGCGGTCGTCTATCGTTACGCGCCGGACCGCGAACCCGCCCGCTGGCGCTGGGTCACCCCGGGAGCGGCGGTGGCGGCGACGCTGTGGATCGTGGCGAGCGTAGCGTTTGCGGTCTACGTGCGTAACTTTGGCAGCTACGGTGCCGCCTACGGCTCCCTCGGCGGTGTGATCGTGCTGCTGCTGTGGTTGTACCTCTCGGGGTACGTGGTCGTTCTCGGCGCCGAGCTGAACGCCGAGCTCGAGCGTCAGACCCGGCGCGACACCACCCGGGGTGAGCAGCAGCCCGCCGGTGAGCGGGGTGCCGAAGCAGCGGACGCCCTGGGTGATGCGCAAACGAGCTGAACGACGCGCGACTTGGCATCTTAATTGCTCCCCATCCGGCACCCGCGGAGTAACGCGGATGATCGAGATTGAACAGGAGGATCTAGCATGGTGAAGCTGAATGGCAAGCTGCTGACGGCCATGGTCGTCAGTTGCGCGAGCGCAGCCGCATTCGCGCAATCCGGCACCGAGTCGGCCACCGACCAGCCCGGAATGGAGCAATCCGGCATGGAGCAGTCCGGGGCCGAGCAGCACGAAGGCGAAGCGACGACGCAGACACAGCAGTCCCAGGAGCAGATGGGCCAGGCCGAAATGCGCCAGGCCGGGGTGAAGAAGGCGTCGGAGCTGATGGGAAAGACGGTGCGGGACGACCAGGGTGAGGAGCTTGGTGAGATCGACGATTTCGCCCTGGACATGGAGCAGGGCAAGCTCGCCTACGTGGTGCTGTCCACCGGCGGCATGTTCCAGGAGAAGCTGGTGGGAATACCGGCTTCGGCCCTGCAGTCCGATCCGCAGACCGAGGAATTCATCGCCAGCGTGTCCCAGCAGGAGCTCGAGCAGGCTCAGGAGCTGCCCGAGGACAACTGGCCGCAGCAGCCGACGGTGGCCGCCGCGGGTGCTTCGGGTGAGCAGGCGGGTACGGAGCAACAGGAGCAGGACTTCGCGTCCCTGGATCAGGACGGTGACGGCTACATCAGCCAGTCCGAGGCCGAGCAAGCCGGCATGTCCGAGCAGTTCCAGGAAATGGATCAGAATGCGGACCAGCAGGTCGACCGCAGCGAGTTCGCGGCCTATGAAACCGGCGAAACCGGCGAACAGCCGATGGACGAAATGAACCAGGAATCCCCGATGGACGAAGAGTCCGAGTGGGAGACCGAGAGTGACTCCCAGCAACAGGAGGGTGACTGGGAACAGGAGCAGACCGAGCAGGACTTCTGACCGCTGACACGACGCGACGCCGGGGCCGGGGGTGGGCGAGGCTCATCCCCGGCCTCGTCACGTCCGGGCATCACGTTTGCGGACGCACGGGAGCGCTCACCACCTCCAGGACCCGCTGCACCGCTCCGCGACGCTTCCACTCGCCGGGCTTGAGCTGATCGCAGTGCTCGAGGTCGGCCTCGAAGTCGTCGTCGAGCCGGCGCACGATGTCGTCGTGAAGAACCACGAGCGCGAGCTCGTCGTCCTTGCGCATGGAGCGCTGGTTGAAGTTTGCGGAGCCGATGCAGGCGGCCACGCCGTCCACCGTGAAAATCTTGGTGTGGAGCATGGTCTTCTGGTACTTCCACAGGCGCACGCCTTTCTCCAGCAGAAGCTCGAATTGCGCCTCGCCGGCCAATTGCGAGACCCGTGAGTCGGTGTGCTCGCCGGGCATCATGATGTCGATCTCCACGCCCCGCTCGACGCCGTGGCAGAGGTTGTCGATGGTGTGCTGGTCCGGCACGAAGTAGGCGCTGGCGATACGCAGGCGCCGGCGGGAGAGGCCGATGAGCAGTTCCACCAGACTGGCGATGTCACTCCAGCCCGTCGACGCCGTGGTTCGGATCACCTGAACCACGGCGTCGCCCATGTAACGCCGCTCCGGCCAGAGCATGCGTTCGGGAGGCTCGTACAGGCGCTTGCCGGTCTCGGCCCAGTTGCCGTAGAACGCGCCTTGCAGGCCCTGTACGGCCGGTCCGACGATGCGGAAGTGGGTATCGCGCCACTCCTGCTCGTTGCGGGCGTCGCCTTCCCATTCTTTCGCCACGCCCACGCCGCCGGTGAAGCCCACCAGTCCGTCCACCACCAGCACCTTGCGGTGGGTGCGGTTGTCGGCTTCCCAGGGGCGCCAGCGGGTCAGGGGCCGGAACCATTGCACGTCCACCCCGGCGTCGCGCATCACCTCGAGCAGGGCGTCGGACATTTCGCTGGCGCCGATTGCGTCGAGGATGACGCGAACGTCCACGCCAGCGCGCGCGCGGGCGGCGAGCGCATGGGCGAAGCGGTCGGCAATGTCTCCGGTCCAGTAGACGAAGGTCAGGAACTCGATGCGGGACTGGGCGGCGTCGATGGCCTCGAGCATCGCGGGAAAGATTCGATCGCCGTTGCGCAGCACGTCCACCCGGTTGCCTTCGGTGAACGGAATGCCGAGCACGTTCTCGAGCACCTGGTGAATGACGTCGCGTGAATCTTTCATGCGATCGGCTCCGCCTCGGCCCGGGGCTTGGTGTACGCAAACGCTGCACGTTCCGTGCCCCCGAGTGGGTCGCGCACGATTCTTGCTAGGGCCGTTTCGATCGAGTATGAGGGCGGGTATGAGGTGCGCGCGTACGAGCTCCGGGGCGGTCGCGTGGGGCATTCCGGCAGCGGCGCTCGCCGTGTTGCTGACGGCGTGCGCGGTCAATCCCGCCACCGGCGAGCGCCAGCTTTCCCTGGTTTCGGAAAGCCAGGAAGTGAGCATCGGCCGCGAGGCGGCGGAGCAGATCGGCCAGTCCATGACCATGGTCGAGGACGAGGCGTTGCAGACGTACGTCGCCGATCTCGGGCAGACGCTGGCGGTGGACTCGGAGCGCCCGGACCTGCCGTGGTCGTTCCAGGTGGTGGACGACCCCACGCCGAACGCGTTCGCGCTGCCCGGCGGCTTCATATACGTCACCCGCGGCATGCTCAATCTCATGGAGAACGAAGCGGAGCTGGTCTCGGTGCTCGGCCACGAGATCGGTCACGTGACCGCCCGGCACTCGGTGTCGCAGATCAGCCGCGCGCAGTTGGCGCAAGTGGGCATGGGGCTCGGCATGATCTTCGTTCCGGAGATGCGCCCGCTGGCGGATCTGGCGGGGCTGGGGTTGAATCTTCTCATGCTGAAGTACAGCCGCGACGCCGAGCGGCAGGCGGACGAGCTGGGATATCGCTACGCGCGGGCACGCGGCTACGACGTCGCCGAGATGGCGGACGTGTTCGCGGCACTGGAACGGATGTCGGATTCGGGCGGACAGAGCGCTCTGCCGAGCTGGCTCGCCACCCATCCGGCGCCGCAGGAGCGGGTGGAAGCCGTGGAAGCGCGGCTCGCCGGCCGCAGTGACTCCGAGCCGGGAGCCCGTGTCGGACGCGACGTCTACCTCGATCACATCGATGGCCTCGCCTACGGGCCCAACCCGCGTAACGGGTTCTTTCGCGACGGTGTGTTCTACCACCCCGAGCTGGCGTTTCGCTTCGAGGTGCCAGGGGAGTGGCAGACACGGAACCTGGCGCGCGCGGTGATGGCGGCCAGCCCCCAAGGCGATGCCGCCATGCAGCTCACGCTGGCGCCCGGCGACAGTCCGGCGGCGGCCATGCGCGAGTTCCTCGCCCAACAGGGGGTGGAAGGCGGACCGGCCAGGGAACGCACGATCAACGGTCTGGCGGCCGTCAGCGGTGCGTTCCAGGGGCGAACCCAGCAAGCGACGGTCATGGGACTGGTGACCTTCGTGGCGCACCAGGACGACGTCTATCAGTTCGTCACCTACACCGGAAGCGAGGCGTTCGAGCAGTACCGGCCCTTGTTCGAGGACATCGTCACCAGTTTCGCGCCGTTGGAGGATCCGGAGATTCTCGAGGTGCAGGCCCCGGTGATACGGATCATCACCACGGATGCCGAGCGGACGCTCCGGGAGCTCGAGGCCCGCCGGCCGGCGCCGGTCCCGCTAAACGAGCTGGCCATCATCAACCAGCTCGAAGACGCCGACGCGACGATTCCGGCGGGCACCCGGGTGAAATGGGTGGAGGGCGACCCGGCGCTGCTCGATGACGCGCGGCGCGGTCGTTAACCGGGGGCGCCGTCGAGGGCGTCGGTGAACCCGGCCGGCGCATAGGGGCCGATGACGATCTGCTCCAGCACGCCGATGCCGGTACGGCTGCCGTCACTGGCTTTCACCACCTGCTGCACGTGCAGGTTCTCCGCGGCCAGCGGGTCCACTTGCAGAGGGTCGAACGCCTCGGAGCCCGTGGCCAGCTCGCCCTGCCACCTCCCCTGACCCCATTGCGGATGCGCGTATCCGAGCCCCTTCATCTGGAACTTGAGGATGGGCTCGAGGGTGATGGTGCGGATGTCGCCCTCCAGGGGCACCAGGTCGATCTCGGCGGCGCGGGCGAGACGGGTACCGGGGTGGTAGGAGACCCGATGCCGGGCGGTGGCCATGCGCTCGTCCCGGCCGTCCTGGGTGCCGGGGATGTCCTCGCGGGTCGCATACAGCGGCGCCACCAGACCCTCCCGCACCAGGGGCTCGCCCCGCTGGCCATCGAAGAAGATCGCGTGGGAGATGTGGTCGTCCCAGATCAAGGGCGCCCAGAGAAAGAAGGCGCCACGGGGCTCGAGGGGCGGTGCGCCGCCCGTCTCGGGTTCGCCGATGCCCCGGACCCCCCAGGATCGGTCCTTGGTGCCGCGACAGACCGTTTCCTCCACGGTGATCCGGCCGTCCGGGTGGGTGATGTGCCCGGACCAGCGGCCGAACTGATCGAACCGGGTGGCGTCCATGGTCCGCCGGGTTCCGCTCCACAGCACCTGGCGGGCCTCCTGGATCGCCGCGGTGCGCGGCGAGAACGTGAGATCGCAGGTGATGCCGCTGTCGTTGTCCTCCAGCACGACCCGCGCCCGGCCCATGGGCTCGATGATCTCGATGCGAAAGGGCCCGACGCTCATTTCGCTGCGCTCCGCCGGCGCGCGGCGCGAGCCGTAGAAGCAGTGCTGGCGCCCCCCGGCCTGTACCACGCTGAAGGCGCAGTCGAGGATGCCGCGGTGGGGATACACCGCCATGCCGATACCGAAGAAGTAGGAGCCGTCCGGGGCGTAGCCGTTGAACCAGGTGCGGTCGTAGGCGTTGCGGTCACTGGTGGCCGGATGCGCCACGGGCTCCGGGGTCTGGTGGATGGGGAAGTCGTCGAGTTTGTCGAGCATGCCGGTCCCTTTCGTTCGCGCTGAAGCTTCGTGCGATTCTACGGGTCGGAGCGGTGGCGAAGGAATCGTCGTCTACGCTCACCGTGCCAGCTCCTTCTGCCCGTGCGGATCCACGAGCTCGCTGCTCGGCGGCTCGGAGCTGGTGACGATGAGGGTGGCGGCCTGGGTCGCCGCGTCGCGGTAGGGCATGAGCACCAGATGCGCGCCGGCCTCGCGCAGCGCCTCCGCGCTCTCGTCGGTGTGGGCGGCCACGGCGATGCGGCCGCTGAAACCGAGGTCGTGCAGGGTGTGGAGGATGGAGCGACGCGGGTCGATGTGCGTCAGCCCGCGGGCGTGCTCCTGCAGTGCCGAGACAGCCCAGGCCGCGCCGGCGAGCGGAAGCTGGGTGAGGAACTCCGGGTCGGTGGCGTCACCGAAGCGCACCTTCAGCCCCCGCTCGCGCCCGCGTCGTACCGCCACAGGATCGAAGTCGACCCCGAGCACCCGGTAGCCGTCGCGCTCGAGCGAGGCGGCGATGGCGGAGCCGTAGCGCCCCAGCCCGAAGACGATGACGTCGTAGTGCTCGGTGGCGTCGTCGCCGGCGCCCCGCCAGCCGGCTCCGGCGCCGCGCTGGAGCAGCCGCAGCACCGGGTCCACCCAGCGGTAGAGCTGATGCGAGTAGGTGATCATGTAGGTGGACGCGGCGATGGTGACCAGGCCCACCAGGGTCACCAACCCTACCGCCTCGCTGGAGACGTGGCCGAGCGTCGCGCCCATGGCGATGAAGATGAGGGAGAACTCGCTGATCTGGGCCACCGTCAGACCGGCGAGGAAGCCGGTTCGCTGGTCGTAGCCCATGGCGCGCATGATCACCAGCACGATGAGGGGGTTGCCCACCAGCACGAATACCGACAGCACGATCGCCGGGGCGACGCTGGCGCCGAGGACGGAGAGATCCAGCGAGACGCCGAGGGCAATGAAGAAGAACAGCAGCAGAAAATCGCGCAGCGAGGCGAGGCGCGCCGCCAGCGCGTCGCGGTAGCGGGTGGAGGCGAGCGCTACCCCCGCGAGCAGCCCGCCCAGCTCCTTACCGAAGCCGAGATAATCGCCCACCGCGGCCAACAGTGCCGCCCAGCCCACGGCGAACGACACCAGAAGCTCCGGTGTTCGCGCCAGGCGGTTCAGCAACGGATCGGCCAGGTAACGGATGAACAGCCCCACCCCGGCGAGCATCAGCCCGCCCCAGGCGAACACCTTCAGCGCGTCCACGGTGGTGGATTCCGGGCCGGTGCTGCCGGCGCCGAACGCCGACAGCACGATCATGGCGAGTACCACGACCAGGTCCTGGACGATGAGAAAGCCCAGGGCGATCTGGCCGTGCAGGGAGTCGATCTCGCGTTTGTCCGAGAGCAGCTTGACGATGATGATCGTGGACGAGAACGTGAGTGCGACCGCCACGTAGCCACTGGTGACCGCGTCCAGTCCGAGGGCGATCCCGATGAGGAAGCCGAACCCGGCGGTGAAGGCCACCTGCCCGAGCCCGGTGGTGAGCGCCACCGGGCCCATGGAGCGAACCAGGCTAAGGTCGAGCTTGAGCCCCACCAGAAACAGCAGCACCGCTACGCCGAGCTGGGCCAGCAGGTCGATGTGCTCCTCGGAGCGGGCGATGTCGAGGCCCGCCGGGCCGGCGAGGACGCCCACGACGATGAAGCTGACGATGAGCGGCTGGCGCAGCAGCAGCCCCACGAAGCCGACGCCGGCTGCGAGCACCAGCAATGCTGCGATCTCGTAGAAGAGATGGGCTTCGATGACTTCCGTCATGGGGTACGCCGGGTCCTGCTGATGACGCGCGCATCTAACCACTCCTCGCGTTGTGGCGTCATCCCCGGTACAACGGGTGGGACATGCATCAGCAGGAGGCGGACATGCGCAGACTCACGGGCCGGATCGCCTGGGTGACCGGCGCGGGCACGGGCATCGGCGAAGCAGCGGCCGTCGCTCTCGCCGCGGAAGGTATGACGGTGGTGCTCTCCGGGCGCCGGGAGGACAAGCTGGCGGAGGTGGCGGGACGGATCGGCGCCAGCGCCGAGGTGGTGCCGCTGGACGTGGCCGACAAAGCTGCCGTGGCGGCGGCGGCGGAAGGTATCGTCGCGCGCCATGGCCGCCTGGACGTGCTGGTCTCCAGCGCCGGACTGAACGTGCCCGAGCGCAACTGGCACAACCTGACGCCGGAGGACTGGGACAAGGTGATCCGCGTGGACCTCGACGGCGCCTTCTACTGCGCCCGGTCGGTACTGCCCACCATGATCGAGCAGGGCGACGGCCTGATCGTCAACATCTCCTCGTGGGCCGGCAAGCAGGTGTCGGTGGTGACCGGGCCTGCGTACTCCGCGGCCAAGCACGCCATGAACGCCATGAACGAGAGCATCAACATCGAGGCGGGAATCCACGGGGTGCGCGCCTGCGCCATCTGCCCCGGCGAGGTGGCCACCCCGATTCTGGACAGCCGGCCGGTACCGGTGAGCGAAAAAGACCGGGCCCGCATGGTGCAACCGGAAGACTGCGGCGAGATCGTGGCGTTCCTGGCGCGTCTGCCGGCGCACGTCTGCATCAACGAGCTCACCGTCAGCCCCACGTGGAACCGCGGCTACGTGGCCCAGGCGCGGGCGCTCGAGCGGGACTGAGCGTCGCGGCGATCAGCGCTGCTCGTGCGCCTGGAGGATCTCGTCCCAGAATTTCTCGTAGGCGGCGAACAGCGCTGCGTTGTCCACCCGTAGCAGTACCTCGTCATTCAGGTGCAGCGACGTCACCGAGAGGTTGTGGGAGCCGGTCAGCACCAGGTGACGCGGCTCCTCGGAGCCGCCGTGGGGCGCCTTGATGAGCATCAGCTTGGTGTGTATCGCATTGCGCTTGCCGTCGATGTCGTGGCCCTTGTAGGGCAGGACCGTGGCCAACTCGTCCAGCTCGCCGAGAACGGCGCGGCCGGGACTGAATCGCCGTGGCTCCCGGCGCAGGATGGCGTGCACGTCGCAGCCCTGATCGGAGAGCTCGCGCAGCTTGCGTGCCACGTCCAGACGGAAGCTCTCGAAGCGCGAGTGCGCTACCCGTATGGTCGACCCCGGGTCGCACTGCACGGAATCCAGAATGTCGACGATGGGATCCGGCCCGAACAGGCGCGGAAAGAAGTGCACGGCGATGCCGGAGGTCGTCTCCTCCTCACGATAGTAGCGGGGCGACCAGAGTCGGCGGTCGAGGTCGTCGAAATACGCCTCGAAAGTTGCGTACAGCTCGCGGTCGTTGTGGAACACCAGCAGGTCGTTGTAGTTGCGGTGCTGCCCGGCGGTGAAGTTGGCGGAGCTCTGCGCCACCACCCAGCGACTTCCGTCTTCGAGCTCCGAGAGCAGCAGGAACTTGTTGTGATTGATGTGGAAGCCGTGACAGCCGGCCCGGCACACGCTGACGCAGCCGCCGTCGCAGCCCCCGAGCGGCGGGAGCTCGTCGTTCCCGTTCATGAGCATCTCGAGCGCGGAGTCGTCGGTGGCGAGAGATTTGCTGTCGGCGACGACCCGTACCGTGACGCCTTTCCGTCGGGCGA
>JBMCWS010000008.1:0-47097 GCA_048621375.1 Pseudomonadota bacterium
GTCTTCCACATCGCCGAGGACGAGACCAATCTCGCCGGGAAGATCATCGAGGTAGCCGAAAAAGGTCCCTCTGTCGAAGAAAAACTGGGGAGATACCAGCGCTACCTGGAGAGCCACTTCGGCGTCCGACGCGTCCGTGAGCTCATTCGAGCGGAATTCGGCCCGCCACGCCTCGACGTGCCCCATGTAACCGAAAGTAGCGCAGCGCTGAACTGACGAACCGGACGATGGTTACGATTCCACGTCGTGATGCATCTCCGCCGAAGTGCCTGATCGTGAAGTCGGGCACCTCCACGAGGTCGCCGAGCCGGGAGAGCCGCTTCGACAAGTCGAAGTCCTCGAAAAACAGAAAGTAGCGTTCATCAAAGCCGTGGACGCGCTTGATGGCCTCGGTCCGGCACAGCATGCAGCAGCCGCTGGCGAGCTCGATGCGTTGCGGAGAATCGGCCGGTAGCAGGTCGCAGTAGGTGTAATTCGAGATCATCCGCCGGGGCCCGGCGGGGCCCGCTGCCACGTGGGCGGCGCGCAGCGCCAACGTCAGCACCCCCGGGGATCTCTTCGCCAGCCTGAGGTATCGACCGGATCGATCCAGCCCGTGCGGCGCTGCGAGCACGCAATCGGCGTCCGACTCGAGGTAGCGCACACCGGCGAGAACAGCTTCCGGCTCGAGCTCGACGTCCGGATTCAGGATCAGATGATACCTCGACCGAGTGGCACGGATCGCCAGATTGTGGGCCGCGCCGTACCCGATGTTGCCGTGCCCGTTGAAGGTGCGGAGACGAACTCGCTCGCGTGCCCGTGCCGTCGCCTCATCGAGCTCGGCGACCACCGCGCGCTCGAAGGTCGGGTCGCCATCGTTGCTCACCAGATACAAGATCGCGTGACCGCCGTACCGTGCCGCCACATCGGACAACGCCGGGATCAGACCCTTGATCAGACGCTGGAAGCGGCTCAGGTCGGACCGGTAAGTCACCACACTGGCAGAGCAAACCGGTGGCGAATCGCGCCCCGGTCCGGGTATGTCTATCGGCGCCTCGTTCAAGAGAGATTCACGCGCTATTCGAAGTTGGTGGGCCACCCGAGACGCGAGGCGCTCGACGCCGATCCGCGCATCCATCGGGTAGTCTCTGGACCTTCAGCGGTATGTCACCGGTCGTCGGGGTCGCCATCGGCCGGCGGGCCGAAACCCATCGGCCGACGTTGGAAATTGTATCCCGATCCGGAGAGGGGATGCAGCCGCCCACTGGGTCAATCCCGGGTCACGCCACCCCTCTGGGCCGCCCCAGTCCCTGCGACAGCTCGGACTCTTCCTGGATCGCAGCCTGGTACACGGCAAGGCTGGCTGCCACGACCTGCTCTTCCGCGAAGCGCTCCACCGCCATGGCCCGACTCCGTTCTCCCATTCTCCGGCGCAGACATTCGTTACCGATCAATTCGTGCAATGCATCGGCTAGCTCGGCGACGGCACGGGCGGGTACGAGCCTGCCATTATCACCCTCTGAAACCACTTCCCGGCATCCGGGCGTATCCGTGGTGACGATGGCGAGACCACTGGCCGCGGCCTCGAGCAGCGTCATCGGTATTCCTTCTCGATAATAGGATGGCAAGCAGGCGATGTCGGCCTGAGCCAGGACTTCCGGCATGTCCTCACGCTGCCCCCACCACTCGATCACGCCTTGCCGCTGCCAGGCACACAACGCTTCCTCCGGGATCCCTCCACGGCTCTCCCGGTCGATGGAACCCACGAGGACGAAGCGGGCCTGTACTCCACGCGCATACAGAATGCGGCTGGCTTCGACGAACTCCCGGACCCCCTTCTCCCAGATCAACCGTGCCACGAGCACTACGACGGGCACCCGACGACGCCGAGCCACGGGGCGGAACCGCTCCACCGGGACGCCACTCCCCGGAATCAGGTGCACGCACCGCCCTCCCAATGCGCGCACCAGATCCGCATCGTCCCGGTTCTGAACAACGACCTGTCCTTGCCGTAGCAGGCGGCGCAGCGCAACCTGAACGAGATACCGCAGAAGGGTTGGCACCACGCGCCGCGAGGAGTAGATCCAACCCATCCCGGCGAACGTGTTGACCACGCGCCGGGGCCCAACCAGCCTCGTCGCCAGGGAGCCGTAGATCACCGGCTTCAACGCGATGTGATGCACGATATCGGGGCGCTCGTCGCGGTAGATCGAACGCAGTCGCCACAACACTCGCAGCTCGGCCAAGGGATTCAGGCTGCGGCGCGACGCAGGCAGATCGACCAGCCGGAAGCCCGCCTGCCGGATGCGTTCGCCCTGGTCGCTCACGCGCGTGACGACGACGACGTCGAAGCCGGCATTCTGCGCCGCCATCGCAAGGCCCATGCGATGCGAGCAGAAATACCAGTCCTCGGTTACCAAATAGAGAAGTTTCATAGCGCTGAAGTCATAGTAGTCCGCGCTCCCCCGCGGCTAATGTGATGCCGTTCTCGGGGCCTGAACTACCTAGCCGACGCCGCATTCTTCCATCACCTGACGATACAGTTCCGCGTACGATTGGGTCATTCGGTCCAACGAGAATGCCCCGGCCCGGGCGTGGCAGATTCTTCCCAGAGCGGGCAGCTGTCGACGATCGACCGCCCAGCGACGAATTGCAGCGGCCCACGCCGAAGCATTGCCGGGATGCACCAGTTGCGCCCCGATGTTCCCGCTACCAACGACCTCCCGCAGGCCGGGGACGTCGGACGCGATGATGGGCAGCCCCGTGGACATGGCCTCCGCCGCGCTCAAGCCGAACCCCTCCCAGCGGGACGGCACCAGCATCACGTCAGCCCACGCATAGTGGGGTTCGACGTGTTCCGACCAGCCGACCAGCCGCACCTTGTCGGCCACGCCCCGCGCGGTGATCTGCCCGCGAAGATCATCACGCAACGGGCCCTCGCCCAGAATGCGGTACTCACTGACGAGTTCACCACATCGCGCAACGGCATCGATCGCGACGTCGAACCCCTTCTGTCGGGTCAGGGAACCCACGGAAACCAGCCGCAACCCACCCTCGCGACCGGCTCGCTCCACCAGATCGAACCGGCGGCCCCCGTTGTGTATCACGCTGAGAGAGGGGGACGGCGGGCGTCCCAGGCGGGGCTGCAACGCGTCCCGGACCCCTTCGGAAATACAGATCACGCGGCAATATCTGCCGTAGGCGAGGCGCTCGATCAGGCTCGTCCAGGGCGCCCGCCGCAGGCCGTTCCACGTGTTGTGCTCGGTGAAAACGAGCGGGATGTCCAGCCCCCGCGCCGCCAACGGGACGTAGAGCAACGGCCAGATCAGGTGCGCATGCACGATCAGTTGATCGTGCTGCGCCTTGAGTCGAAGCAGAAATCGTCTCAACCGCCTTATGACGACGGGGCTCCGGGGCGACAGCGACCCGAGCGATGCGCACGAGGGGAGCGGTGACCCCGAAAAACCGACGGCGTCGCTCGAGAACCCGTATAACGTGAGGCGGTCGTTCAGCTCACGGACCAGAAGCTCGGCGCCACCGCCACTGGGAGTAGCCAGCACCTGTAGAACGTGGCCGCTCACGTCTCACTGCGCCGAACGTCGGCGCAGCCCGCGTTCCCACGGTCATCTCGGCGTAGCGCCTTGGTATCCGCCTGCGAGCCGATTGATTCTGGCAAGACCTGCTTCCATCACGCAGCGGCGCCATTGTATGAGCACCCGGGAATTGCAGCGTAGCCCCCGCTACTCCACCCCGCAAATCAGTACGCCAACGATAGCAGGTTGCAGACCGGCTGCTCGCCAAATGCCTGGTGGGCCCACCAGGACTCGAACCTGGGACCAATGGATTATGAGTCCACTGCTCTAACCGACTGAGCTATAGGCCCGGTGGATGCGAATTCTAGCGCGATTGCGGCGAGGAAGGGATGGAAGCGATGCACGAAGAAGCATGGCCCCACGCGGAGCCCTTGCTCCTCGCCGGCGTCGACGGTGCGGCAGGACGTTATCGCACCCCGCTGTCCAACCACTCGTCGAGGAAGCTCCGCAGGTGCTCCGACCGGCTCGGGTGCCGCAGCTTGCGTAGTGCCTTGGCCTCGATCTGCCGGATTCGCTCGCGGGTGACATCGAACTGCTTGCCCACCTCTTCCAGGGTGTGGTCGGTGTTCATGTCGATGCCGAAGCGCATGCGCAACACCTTGGCTTCCCGGGCGGTGAGTCCGGCGAGCACCTCGCGGGTGGCCTCGCGCAGCCCCTCGCCGGTGGCGAGATCCACCGGGGAGCCAATGGTGATGTCCTCGATGAAGTCGCCGAGATGGGAGTCCTCGTCGTCGCCGATGGGCGTCTCCATGGAGATGGGCTCCTTGGCGATCTTCAGCACCCGGCGCACCTTGTCCTCGGGCATCTCCATGCGCTCGCCGAGCTCTTCCGGTGTCGGCTCGCGGCCCATCTCCTGGAGCATCTGCCGGGAGACCCGGTTCAGCTTGTTGATGGTCTCGATCATGTGCACCGGAATGCGGATGGTGCGGGCCTGGTCGGCGATCGAGCGGGTGATGGCCTGCCGGATCCACCAGGTGGCATAGGTCGAGAACTTGTAACCGCGGCGGTATTCGAACTTGTCGACCGCCTTCATCAGGCCGATGTTGCCTTCCTGAATCAGGTCCAGGAACTGCAGGCCGCGGTTGGTGTACTTCTTGGCGATGGAGATCACCAGGCGCAGGTTGGCCTCCACCATGTCCTTCTTGGCCCGGCGTGCCTTGGCTTCGCCGAGCGAGATGCGGCGGTTGATCTCTTTGATGTCGGCGACGGTGAGGCCGGTGTCGCCGGTGACCGCCTTCAGCTTCTTCTGGGCGCGGACGATGTCGTCCTTCTGCGCCTCGAGGCCGGCGGAGTACTCCTTCTTCGCCTTGATGTGCTTGTTGACCCAGGCGACGGAGGTCTCGTGACCGAGGTATTCCTTACGGAAGACGCTGCGCGGCATGCGCGCGCGGCGCACCGCCGCCACCATGATGGAGCGCTCGTGCTTACGGATCCGGTCGAGACCTTCCCGCGGCATGTCCATGATCTCGTCGAAGTGACGCGGCACCAGCTTGAACGGCGAGAACAGGTCGCCGAGTTTCTCGAGCTGGGCCTGGGCCTCCTTGCTGTGACGCCCGCTCTCCTTGATGACCTTCTGTGCCTTGTTGTACTGGCGCTTGAGCGCCGTGAAGCGACGCTTCGCCTCCGCCGGGTCCGGGCCCTTGGTCTCTTCCTCGCCGTCGACGTCGTCGCCGTTGTCGCCCGACTTGGCCGCCGCTGCACCGGGCTGGACCTGGGCGGCCTCCGGCACGTCGTCGGTAGGGTCGAGGTAGCCCACCAGCACGTCCGAAAGGCGATCTTCCTTGGCAGCTTCGGCGTACACGTCGAGCAGGTACTCGACGGTTCCGGGGTAGAAGGCGGCCGCGTGCAGCATGTCGCGGATGCCTTCCTCGATGCGTTTGGCGATGGCGATCTCGCCTTCGCGGGTCAGCAGCTCTACCGTGCCCATCTCACGCATGTACATGCGCACCGGGTCGGTGGTCCGCCCGGCCTCCGTCTCCACGGCGGCCAGCGCCGCGGCAGCTTCCTCGGCCGCCAGCTCGTCCGCCGTGTTCTCCTCCGACGTCAGAAGCTCATCGGCATCCGGCGCCGTCTCATAGACCGTGATCCCCATGTCGTTGATCATGCGGATGATGTCTTCGATCTGATCGGGGTCGGAGATGTCGTCGGGAAGGTGGTCGTTCACCTCGGCGTAGGTGATGAACCCCTGCTCCTTCCCCTTGGCAATGAGTTCCTTCAGGCGCGATTGCTGCTGTTCGATTTGCGTACTCATATCACCTCGGTAGAGTATTGGATCGTGGCCGCCGTGTTGCCCCGCGACGCGCGGCCGGGACGCGCGGAGCGGGCCCTGGCCCCGAACAAACCGGTCATTATAGCCGGGTATGTGAGGGCCGACCAGGAAATTGCAACTGATCAATTAGACCGAATCGGACTCCATTGGTTGCCTCACCCCTCCTTTGGTTCCGTAGCACTGCGACGCAGTGCCCACCACTCCTGAAACTGCGCCTTCGACGGCTCCTGGTGCATGCCGGCGAGCTTGCGCTGGCGCTCGGCCCGCCGGCGCTGCTCGAGGTACTGCGTGACACCTTCGGCGAACTCCCCCTGAACCGCCGACTCCGAAAGCCTGGGCGCTTCGTGCAGCACGCCGAGAAGCGCCCCGTGCGCCGGCGTTCCCGACCAGCGGCCGAGCAACGCGGCAGTATCGGCCTCGGGATTTTCTGCAAGATACCTTACGACCTCCTGGAACAGGTCGTCCTGGTCGTCGTCGAGCAATGCCTGGCGATCGGCGGCGGTAAGACTCATGAGCACCCGCGGGTGCTGCAGCAGACGGCCGAGCAGCCGCCGTGACAGCGCCGAGAGCTGTGAGGGCCGGCGGCGCGTACCGGGATCGGCGGGACTCGCCTCGCCGGTCGAGCGCGGCGGCGCACTGGCGCTGAATTGCGTGAGCTCCTGCAGGCGGCGGCTCATGAGTTGCTTGAGAATTCCGTCAGGGACCTTTTCGATCATCGGAACGGCGAGGCTCGCCAGTCGTGCCCGGTGATCGAGGTTGTTCAGGTCGAGCCCCAGAGCCAGGCGCTTGAACAGGTACTCCGCCGCCGAATCGGCCGCGCCTGCCAGCTCGAGAAACGCGGCTCTGCCCCGACTTCGCACCAGGGTATCCGGATCCTCGCCTTCCGGCAGAAACATGAAACGCAACTGCCGGCCCTCGCCGAGCACCGGCAGCGCCGACTCCAGCGCCCGCCAGGCGGCCTGACGGCCGGCATTGTCGCCGTCGAAGCAGCAAACCACCTCCTGGGTGTAGCGGAACAGCTTCTGGAACTGCTCGGTGCTGGCCGAAGTCCCGAGCGTCGCCACGGCGTTGGCGACCCCGGCCTGCGCCAGGGCCACGACGTCCATGTACCCCTCCACCACCACGAGGGACTCGAGCTTGCGCAACGCACGACGCGCCTCGTACAGCCCGTAGAGCTCGCGTCCCTTGTGAAATACCGGCGTCTCCGGAGAGTTCAGGTACTTCGGCCCCGTCTCGGCGGCGCCGATGATCCGGCCGCCGAAGCCGATGATCCGCCCGCGGGTATCGCGGATGGGAAACATCACCCGGCCGCGGAAGCGGTCATAGGTGCGCCCGGCGTCGTTGCGCGTGAGCAGCCCGGCTTCGAGCAGCTGCGACTCGGGCACCGAGCCCAGCGCCCGGCGCAGGGCATCCCACGACGCCGGCGCGAACCCGATTCCGAAATCCCGCGCCACCTCGCCGGAAAGCCCCCGGGACTTGAGATACGCCACCGCCTCCGGCGACGCCCGAAGGCTGCGGCGGAAAAAGCGCTCGGCCTCGGCCAGAACCTCGTACAGACCGGAGCGGTCGGGCTGCGGCCGGCCGCCCCCCTCCCGGGGCACCTCGAGCCCCACCAGGGCCGCCAGTGTCTCCACCGCCTCGACGAACTCCAGGCGGTCGAATTCCATCAGAAACGTGAGGGCCGTGCCGCTGGCACCGCAGCCGAAGCAGTGATAGAACTGCTTGGCCGGGCTCACCCAGAACGACGGCGTCTTCTCATTGTGGAAGGGGCACAGGGCGCGGTACTCCTTGCCCGCCTTCTTGAGCGTCAGCCGGGCGTCCACCACGTCCACCACGTCCACGCGGTCGAGCAGGTCGTTGATGAAGGACTGGGGAATCCGGCCCATGACGCCCTCAATCTACCACGCTGGTGGATACAACGACCGCTTCATCGCCCATACTGATCCTCGAACCGCACGATATCGTCTTCACCCAGATACGCGCCCACCTGCACCTCGATCAGCTCCAGGGTCAATTTGCCCGGGTTCGCGAGCCTGTGGGTGACACCGAGCGGTATGTAGGTGCTCTCGTTCTCGGTGAGCGTGAACAACTCTTCGCCGCGGGTCACCTCGGCGGTGCCCCGCACCACGATCCAGTGCTCGCTGCGGTGGTGGTGCATCTGCAGCGACAGCCGCTCGCCGGGCTTCACGGTGATGCGCTTGACCTGATAGCGCTCGCCCTGCTCCACGCCTTCGTAGCTGCCCCAGGGTCGGAACACTTCCCGGTGGTTCAGATATTCCGAGCGGGCGCGGTGCTTCAGGCGGCTCACCACCGCCTTCACGTCCTGAACCCGATCCTTCGTCGCCACCAGCACCGCGTCCGCCGTCTCGACCACAACCAGATTGTCCACGCCGATGGTGCCCACCAGGCGATCCTGGGCGAGCACGTAGGAGTCGCGAGTTCCCACCGCCACCACGTCCCCGGCGAGGTGGTTGCCGTCGCCGTCCCGGGGCGACGCCTGCCAGATGGCGGACCAGGAGCCGATGTCGCTCCAGCCGAACGCCGCCGGCACCACCATGGCCCGGTCGGTGTGTTCCATGACCGCGTAGTCGATGGAATCCGCCGGGCTCTCGAGGAACGCAGGCCCCGGCCGCAGAAACTCCAGATCCTCCTCGCCCGCAGCGTAGGCGGCCTGCACCTTGGCCAGCATGTCGCCCTGCCAGCGGCCGAGCTCTTCGAGGTAGGCCTTGGCGCCGAACACGAACATGCCGCTGTTCCAGAAATGCCCGCCCCCGGCCACCAGCCGGGCCGCCGTCGCCGCGTCGGGCTTTTCCACGAACGAGCGGACGGGAACTGCCGGGTCTCCGGCGCGCGCACCCGGCGCTTCGATGTAGCCGTAGCCGGTCTCTGCGGCCGTGGGCTGGATTCCGAACGTCACCAACCCGCCGTCCGACGCCGCTTCCGCGGCCAGGCGGGCCGCGGCCACGAAGGCCTCGGTATCCACCACCAGATGGTCCGACGGCAACACCAGCAGTAGCCCGTCGCCGTGGGCCTGACACACCTCGAGCGCCGCCAGCGCGATGGCGGGTGCGGTGTTGCGCCCCTCCGGCTCCAGCAGGATGCGCTGCCAGGGCTGCCCGATCTGGCGCGCCTGCTCCGCCACCAGGAAGCGGTGCTCCTCGTTGCAGACGATCACGGGCGGCTGCTCCGTGGTGCAGCGGGCGCGACGCAGCGTGCTCTGCAGCAGCGAGTCATCGCCGAACAGGGCGTGGAATTGCTTGGGAAACAGCTCACGGGACAGGGGCCACAGGCGGCTGCCGCTGCCGCCGGCGAGGATCACGGGGATCATGGGCTGCATTGTTGATTCTCTCCCCTTCTGCGGTGACGATGCCCACGCCGCCCGGCGGCGGCCGCCGGGGGCGGCCGCGCCCTCACCCCAGCTTCGACTTGACCTTGGCACTCACCACGCTCATGTCGGCACGGCCCTGGACCTTGGGCTTCAATATGCCCATGACCTTGCCCATGTCGCGCGGCGATGCCGCCCCCACCGCCTTGATGGCGCCGGCGATCAGACCGTCGAGCTCCGCCTCGTCGAGCGGCTCGGGCATGAACTCCTCGAGCACCTCGATCTCGAACCGCTCGGCCTCGGCGAGGTCGCCGCGCGCCGCGGCCTCGTATTGCGCCAGGGCGTCCTGGCGCTGCTTCAGCATGCGGTTCAGGACCACGAGAACGTCCTGATCATCGAGCTCGCGGCGCTCGTCGACTTCCACGCGCTTGAGCTCGGCGTTGAGGAGACGCAGCACCGCCAGCCGATCCCTGGCGCGCGCGCGCATGGCCGAGGTGGTGGCCTCGGTGATTCTGTTTCTGATCGCGGACTCGGGCATGACGTTGCTCCGAGGGTGACGGGCCGGCTCCGGGGCCGGATGGCAACGGCCCCGAGCAGGAGCCGTTGCCGTCATTCTAACTCTCTACCACGTGCCTGGGCGTCAGTAGTTGCGTTCGAACCGCCGCGCCTCTCGCTGCAGCTTCTTCGCGTGACGCTTGACCGCCGCGGCCGCCTTGCGCTTGCGTACCGCCGTGGGCTTCTCGTAGAACTCGCGGCGGCGGACCTCGGAAAGCACGCCGGCTTTCTCGCAGGAGCGCTTGAAGCGCCGCAGGGCCACGTCGAAAGGTTCGTTTTCCTTGACTTTCACACTCGGCATTCGCTGATCCGGTCTGGTGACTTGAGCATAGGCTACCTCCGATCCTTCTCGGATCGTCGAAGGGCGGGCATTTTACTGCCAAGCCGGGCCCTTTGCAAAATCCCCAGAGCGGGTACCATGCACGCCATGCTGGTGCTGGGTATCGAAACATCCTGCGACGAGACCGGCGTCGCGCTCTACGACTCGGAGCGCGGGCTGCTGGCCGACGCGCTCCACAGCCAGGTGGCTTTGCACGCCGACTACGGCGGCGTGGTCCCCGAGCTGGCGTCGCGCGACCACATCCGCAAGCTGGTCCCCCTCATCGAGCAGATCCTGGACGAGGCAGGCGCGACGACGTCGGATCTCGACGCCGTCGCCTACACCGCCGGCCCCGGGCTGCTGGGGGCACTGCTGGTGGGGGCCACCCTGGGCCGCTCCCTGGCCTGGAGCCTGGGCGTGCCCGCCGTCGCCGTTCACCACATGGAGGCACACCTGCTCGCGCCCCTGCTCGGTGACCAGCGCCCGCCGTTGCCCTTCGTCGCGCTGCTGGTCTCGGGCGGCCATACGCAGCTCGTCCGGGTCGCCGGGCTCGGCGACTATGCGCTGCTGGGGGAATCGGTGGACGACGCCGCCGGAGAAGCATTCGACAAAGCCGCCAAAATGCTCGAGCTGGGTTATCCGGGCGGCCCCCATCTGGCGCGTTGCGCCGAGTCCGGCGATCCGCAGCGCTTCCGGTTTCCGCGCCCCATGACCGACCGCCCGGGCCTCGATTTCAGCTTCAGCGGGCTGAAGACCTACACTCGGAACACGGTGCGCGAGCATCAGCCGCTCAGCGAGCAGGATCGGGCGGACATCGCCCGGGCGTTCGAGGAAGCGGTGGTGGACACCCTCACCATCAAGTGCCGGCGCGCGGTGCAGCAGACCCGGGTGCCGCACCTGGTGGTCGCGGGCGGCGTCAGCGCCAACGTGCGCCTGCGCGAACGTCTCGAGCAGCATCTGGATGCCCGGGTCTACTACGCAGAGCCGCGGCTATGCACCGACAATGGCGCGATGATCGCATACGCCGGCTGCCGGCGGCTGTGCGTCGGCGAGTCCGCCCCACTGGCCATCGAAACCCGCGCCCGGTGGCCCCTCACCGACCTGACCGCTCCTGGAGGTTGACCTGGATACGATATTCGTCCGCTCGCTGACCATCGACGCCATCATCGGCGTGAACCCCGCCGAGCGGGCGTCGCCCCAGCCGGTGAAGGTCAGCTTCGCCATGGCCACCGATACCCGCGGCGCGGCCGTGGCCGACGATCTGCGACAGACGCTCGACTACGCCGCGGCCTGCGAGCGCGTGGCCGCCCTCACCCGCGAAGGCCGGTTCCAGCTGGTCGAGACCCTGGCCGAGCACGTTGCGCAACTGCTGCTGCGCGAGTTCCCGATCCAGCGGGTGCGGGTGGAGGTGGAAAAGCCGGAGGCCATAACGGAGGCGGACGGCGTGGGCGTCACCATCGAACGGCGCGCTGCGTCAAACGTCTAGCCGCTACGTTCGCACCCCCTCGAACAGGGTCACCAGCTCACGGAACTTGCGCCGCTGATCGTCGACGTCGCCGCTCGCGATGGCATCTTCCACACAGCTCGCGGCGTGCGACCTGAGGATCTCGCTTTCCGCCTTTGCCAGCGCCGCTTTGATTGCCTTGAGCTGCTGCAGCACGTCGATGCAGTAGCGATCCTCCTCGAGCATGCGCGCCACGCCGCGCACCTGGCCCTCGATCCGCTTCAGCCGCCGGATGGCGGATTCCTGATTCGCCGCGACCATTTGCTCGCATACTCCCTGGGGGTATAGTGTACGAGCCATCCTAGACACCCGGGCGCGAGAGGGCAACGACCATGAGCCAGTGCCATCACCAGTCATCCGGGCCAGGCGATCATGCGCACTGCGCTTCGAACGCGGCCTCCGGCGCGGCGGCAGGCGGGCGCTACGACAAAGTGCCGACGGACTACTCCGGCATGGTGTACACCTGTCCCATGCACCCCGAGGTGCGGGACACCCGCGCGAGCAGTTGTCCCCTGTGCGGCATGGCGCTGGAGCCCGAAGGCGTCGTGGTGGGCGAGGAAGACACGACCGAGCTCGACACCATGACCCGCCGCTTCTGGATCAGCGCCCTGCTCACCGTGCCCCTGGCCGCCTACGCCATGGGCGACATGATCCCGGGCCTGCGCGATCTGGTCGACCCGCGCGTCGCCGGCTGGGTGCAACTGGTGCTGGCGACCCCGGTGGTGCTCTGGGGCGGCTGGCCGTTTCTCGAGCGGGGCGTGCAGTCGGTGCGCACCCGGAACCTCAACATGTTCACCCTGATCGGCCTGGGGGTCTCGGTGGCGTACGTCTACTCCATCGTGGCGGTCGTGGCCCCACAGGTGTTTCCCGACGCCTTCCGCACGGAAGCCGGCCACGTCGGGGTGTATTTCGAAGCCGCCGCGGTCATCGTCACGCTGGTGCTCCTCGGTCAGGTCCTCGAGCTGCGGGCCCGCCAGAAGACGTCCGGTGCCATCCGCTCGCTGCTCGAGCTCGCGCCCGCTACCGCGCGCCGTATCCGCGACGACGGCAGCGAGGAGGACGTGAACCTCGATCAGGTGCAGACCGGCGACCGGCTCCGGGTTCGGCCCGGCGAGCGTGTTCCGGTGGACGGCACCGTCGCCGAGGGCCACAGCTCGGTGGACGAATCCATGATCACGGGCGAGCCACTTCCGGTGACCAAGGGCGAGGGCGATGCGGTTACCGGCGGCACCGTCAACGGCACCGGCAGCTTCGCCATGGTGGCCACGCGCGTGGGCGAGGATACGGTGCTCTCGCAGATCGTGACCATGGTGGCGCAGGCGCAGCGCAGCCGCGCGCCCATTCAGCGCCTGGCCGACGTGGTGGCGGCCTGGTTCGTGCCGTCGGTGATCGCCGTGGCCGTGATCGCTTTCGTGGTCTGGAGCGTGTGGGGCCCCGAGCCCGCCATGGCCTACGCGATCGTCAATGCCGTGGCGGTGCTGATCATCGCCTGTCCCTGCGCCCTCGGCCTCGCCACCCCGATGTCCATCATGGTGGGTACCGGCAAGGGCGCCCAGAACGGCGTGCTGATCCGCGACGCCGAATCCCTGGAGACCCTCGAGAAGGTGGACGTGGTGGTCGTGGACAAGACCGGCACGCTCACCGAAGGCAAGCCTCGGCTGGTGCGGGTGGAGCCGACCGCCGGCGGCGACGAGGGCGAGCTGCTGGCGCTGGCTGCCGCCGTGGAAGCGGTGAGCGAGCATCCACTGGCCGAGGCCATCGTCGCTGGCGCCCGGGAGCGCGAGGTCGAGCCCGGCCGCCCCGGGGACTTCGACTCCGCCACCGGCGAAGGCGTAGCAGCCACCGTCGGCACGCGCCGTGTCGCAGTGGGCAACCGCAAGTTCATGGAACGCCTGGGCGCCGGGGACGACGAGCTGTTCGCGCGCGCCGAGGCGTACCGCCGGCTCGGCGAGACCATCGTTTTCGTCGCCGTGGACGGCGCCGCCGCAGGACTGGTGGGCGTCGCTGATCCGCTCAAGGCCACCACCCGCGAAGCCATCGACCGCCTCCACGATCTGGACGTGCGCGTGGTGATGCTCACCGGGGACAGCGAGGCCACCGCCCGCGCGGTGGCGCAGCAGGTGGGCATCGACGAAGTGCACGCGGACGTCTCCCCCGAGGACAAACACCGCATCGTCGGGGAGCTGCAGGGTCGTGGTGCCGTGGTGGCCATGGCCGGTGACGGCATCAACGACGCGCCGGCGCTGGCCCAGGCCGATGTGGGAATCGCCATGGGCACGGGAACCGACGTGGCCATGGAGAGCGCCGGAATCACCCTCATGCGCGGTGACCTGCGAGGCGTCGCCCAGGCCCGCGCGCTCAGCCGCGGCACCATGCGCAACATCCGTCAGAACCTCTTCCTGGCGTTCGTCTACAACAGTCTCGGAGTACCCGTTGCCGCCGGCATTCTCTATCCCTGGTTCGGGATCCTGCTCAGCCCCATGATCGCCGCCGCCGCCATGAGCCTGAGCTCGGTTTCGGTGATCGGCAACGCCCTGCGGCTGCGTAACGCCGAGCTGTGAGCGGATCGCCTCAGACCTTCATGCCCGCCGCTTCCTCGAGCGGCTCGAAGCGGCGGTTGTCCTTCGAGGTGACGAGCACCACGTGCGGCTGCACGGGTTCTGACGCCAGCTCGAAGCCCATGATAATGACTTCCTCGCCCTCGCCCACCAGGTGGGCGGCTGCGCCGTTGACGCAGATATCGCCCCCGCCGCGGGGGCCCGCGATGGTATAGGTTTCCAGCCGGGCACCGCTGGTGTTGCTGACCACCAGCACCTTCTCGCCCGGCCACAGCCCGGTGGCGTCCAGCAGGTCCTGATCGATGGTGATGCTGCCCACGTAATCCAGATCGGCCTGCGTGACCGTCGCCTTGTGAATCTTCGAGCGCATGACCCACCGCATGGAACCCCCTGCTGCTAAAGCCGAAAGCGGCGAATCATAGGGCCACCCGGGCCGAAGGTAAATGCATCAGCGGCGGCTCACGAGCCGTGGCGGGCGAAGACGCTGGTCTGCCCGTCCGTCCCCACAAGAAGGACCTCATAGGGCTCCACCTCACCACTCGGCACCTCCATGCCCGGAGAGCCCAGCGGCATCCCGGGGACGGAAAGCCCTCGGGCATCGGGATTCTCGGTGAGCAGCCGCGCCACGTCTTCGGCCGGCACGTGCCCCTCGATGAAATACCCTGCCACCTCGGCGGTGTGGCACGAGCCGAGCCCGTACGGCACTCCGACCCGCTCCTTCACCGTCGTCAGGTCGGCCTGCTCCCGGACTTCCACCGCGAAGCCCGCCTCGCGCATGTACTCCACCCAGTCGCTGCAGCAACCACACGTCGGCGTCTTGTGCACCACCAGCTCGGCAATGGCATCCTGCGGGTCCGGCGTCGAGGCCTCGCCGCTGCATCCGGCCAGCACCGTCATGGTCAGCAGCGCCGCGATCACCGCGGCAAGGGTTCTTGGCATCATCTTTCGTGTCCTCCTGGATCGGCGGCATTCTCGCCGCCCTGCACCGCGGCGATCAACTCCAGACGCGCGCGACGAATCGCCTCGCCCAGCGCCTTGCCGGTATAACCCTGCTCGCGCAACGGGTCCGCTCGCAGCCCTTCGAGCTCGGCGGCGACGCGCCGCAACCGCTCCAGACGGACGCCGCCGCGAGCCGCCACCACGCGCAATGCGGGCTCCGGGTCCCGATGCCGATCCAGCGCGCCGATGGCGGCAAGCCCCGCCAGAACCCGTTCCGGCGGGCGCCGGGACCAGTCGCCCAGCACCGTACCGTGCTCCGCCACCTGCTCCGCCAGATTGCGGAACCGGTTGGGCACCTTCAAGCGCTCGCACAACTCGGATACCGCGCGGGGCTCGAGGTTCCACGTCAGGGCTGCGAACCGCTGCTCCGGGCTCTCGAGCGCCGCGGGAAGTTCCCAGGGCCCCTGAGCGAGCTCCACCAGCCAGGGTGCCATGGCGTCGGTCCCGGCGAGCACCTCGAAGAAGCGGCGCGGCGCCTCGGCCGCCAGGGCCTTATGGAGTTCCTGCCACACACGCTCCGCCGCCAGCTCCGCCAGCTCGCCGCGCCGGGCCATGCGGGTCATCAGCGACGCCGTCTCCGGCGCCACCGAGAAGCCCGGCAACTGCGCCGCGAACCGCGCCACCCGGAACACCCGGAGAGGATCCTCGACGAAGGCATCGGAGACGTGTCGCAGCACCCGGTTCTCGAGATCGCGCTTGCCGTCGAACGGATCCACCAGCGCGCCCGACGCATCCCGCGCCATGGCGTTCACGGTGAGATCGCGCCGCGCCAGATCGTCTTCCAGGGTTACGTCCGGCCCGGCATGGCAGACGAAGCCGGTGTGTCCCGGCCCGGTCTTGCGCTCGGTGCGCGCCAGGGCATGCTCCTCCCCCGTGTCCGGATGCAGGAACACCGGAAAATCCCGGCCCACCTGACGATAGCCCAGGGCAGTCATCTCATCCGGGGTGGCGCCGACCACCACCCAGTCCCGCTCGCGGACCGGCCGGCCGAGCAGCTCGTCGCGGACGGCGCCGCCGACAAGATATATCTCCATGACGGCACGATAACACCGGTGACCACCGCTGACCGCCAATCGTCGGCCGGCTACTGAAATTCCGCAATCATTCGCCCGCCTCCGGCGGACACGACGTCCGGGCGATCACCTCGCCATTGCGCACGGATTCCAGCCGCACCGGAAAGCCCCACAACCGATGCAGGTGTCTGAGCACCTCCTGCGTGTCTTCGCCGAGCGGTCGCCGCTGATGCTGTGCGTGGCGCAGGGTCAGGCCGCGATCGCCGCGGAGATCCACGCGGGTCACCTGGATGTTCGGCTCGCGGTCGCCGAGGTTGTACTGGCTGGCGAGCTGCTCTCTCACCCGCCGGTAGCCCTCGTAGTCGTGTATGGCGTTCACCTCGATGGCGTCGTCGGTGTCGTCGTCCACGATGCCGAACAGCCGCTGGTCGCGCATGACCTTCGGGGACAGGAACTGCAGCACGAAGCTCTCGTCCTTGTAGTTCCGCATGGCGTGGTGCAGAACCTCGAGCCAGTCGCCGCCGGCGATCTCCGGAAACCACTCGCGGTCTTCGTCCGTGGGCGCCTCGCACATGCGCTTCAAGTCACTGAAGATGGCAAAACCGAGGGCATAGGGGTTGATGCCCCGATAACCGGGGTGGTCGAACGGCGGCTGGTACACCACCGCGGTATGGCTCGCGAGGAACTCCATGATGGCGCCCTCGGTGATCAGCCCCTCGTCGTAGAGCCGGTTCATCAGCGTGTAGTGCCAGAAGGTGGCCCAGCCTTCGTTCATCACCTGGGTCTGGCGCTGGGGATAGAAGTACTGCGCCATCTTGCGGACGATGCGGACGATTTCGCGTTGCCATGAGTCGAGCAACGGGGCGTGCTTCTCGATGAAATAAAGCAGGTTCTCCTGGGGCTCGGGGGGAAACTGCCGCTCCTCCTCGGGCTCGTCGCGATGGGGCGGCTCCGGCAGAGTCCGCCACAGGTCGTTGAGGTTCCGCTGGATCCACTCCGCCCGCTCCCGCTGACGCCGCTGCTCCTCCTCGGCGGAGATCGGCCGCGGCCGCTTGTAGCGGTCGACGCCGTGGTTCATGAGCGCGTGACAGGCGTCGAGCAGCTCCTCCACCTCACGGACCCCGTAGCGCTCCTCGCACTCGGCAATGTAGTTCCGGGCGAACACCAGGTAATCGATGATGGAGCCGGGGTCCGTCCACGTGCGGAACAGGTAATTACCCTTGAAGAAGGAGTTGTGACCGTAGCAGGCGTGGGCGATCACCAGCGCCTGCATGGTGAAGGTGTTCTCCTCCATCAGATAGGCGATACAGGGGCTCGAGTTGATGACGATCTCGTAGGCGAGCCCCATCAGGCCGTGCTGATACTGATTCTCCACGGCCACGAACTGCTTGCCGTAGGACCAATGGTGGTAGCTCACCGGCATGCCGACGGACGCGTAGGCGTCCATCATCTGATCCGAGCGGATCACTTCGATCTGGTTCGGGTAGGTATCGAGGCCGTACTCCTCCGCGAGACGCCCGATCTCGCGGTCGAGCTCGTAGATGAGATCGAAGGTCCAGTCGCTGCCCTCCCATAGCGGTTGTCGCCGGCGTGTCATGGAAACCTCGGGGTCCTCGGGCGGGGGCATCGCGCCGGCAATCATGCCGCGTCCCGTTTCTGGAAGAGCTCGTGAAATACCGGAAAGATGTCCGCCGGCGACGTGATGTGGCGCATGGCGAAGGCGTCGGCGTAGTCGTTGGCGACGCGCTCGTATTCGCGCCACAGTGCCTGATGGCTGCGCTGGGTGATCTCGATGTACGCGTAGTACTGCACCAGCGGCAGCAGCGTCTCCGCCAGGTATCGCCCGCACAGGGGCGAGTCGTCGTTCCAGTTGTCGCCATCCGAGGCCTGCGCCGCGTAGATGTTCCAGGTGTCCGGCGAGTACCGGTCGTCGACGATCTTCTTCATCAGCTTGAGCGCGCTGGAGACCACGGTGCCCCCGGTCTCGCGGGAATAGAAGAAATCGTGCTCGTCCACCTCGCGGGCAGTGGTGTGGTGGCGGATGAACACCACCTCGGTACGCTCGTAGTGGCGCTTGAGAAACAGATACAGCAGCAGATAGAACCGCTTGGCCATGTCCTTGGTGGCCTGGTCCATGGACCCGGAAACGTCCATGAGACAGAACATCACCGCCTGGGACGTCGGCACCGGCCGTTTCACGTGCAGGTTGTAGCGCAGGTCGGTGGAATCGAGGAAGGGCAGGCGCCGCTCCCGGCGCTCCAGGCACGCGAGCTCCTTGCGCAGGCGCTTGCCGGCGATCTCGTCACCCACGCCGGCGGCCTCGGCGATACCCTCCTCGAGATCGCGGATGCGCTGGCGCGACTCGCCGCCCAGGGCGATGCGCCGCGCTTTCGCCTGCTGCAGCGTGCGAAACACCGACAGCTTCGCCGGCACGCCGTCGGTGGAGAACCCGGCGCGCTCGTACTTGTAGCTGGCATTGCCCTTGAGGTGACGCTTGGTGAGGTTGGGCAGCTCCAGATCGTCGAACAGGTAGTCGAGGAACTCGTCGCGGCTGAGCTGGAAGACGAAATCGTCCACGCCCTCGCCGGAGTCGGAGGCATCGCCCCCGCCTCCGCCGCCGCCCCCGCCGGGGCGGGGAATCCGGTCACCGGCAACGAACTCCTTGTTGCCGGGATGCACGGCCGCGCGGCGGCCGCCCTGACCGTGCTGGAACACCGGCTCGGAGATGTCCCGCGACGGAATCGTCACCTCTTCGCCGCGTTCCATGTCGGTGATGCTGCGCTTGTCCACGGCGTCGGACACCGCGCGCTTGATGTGCGAGCGATAGCGGTCGAGGAACCGCTGCCGGTTGACGGCGTTCTTGTTCTTGGAGTTGAGCCGGCGGTCGATGATGTAACTCATAAGCTCTCGTGCTCGGCCTCTGATTCGGGGAATGCAGCGGTTCGGCGAGCCGGTGATGGCAGCTCGCGAACCACCCGCAGATCATTGCGATTTCCGGACCCGCAGGAACCATTCCGCCAGCAGGCGCACCTGCTTCTCGGTGTACCCGCGCGCCACCATGCGTGCTACGAAATCGTCGTGCTTCTTCTGCTCGTCGCTCGACGACTTCGGGTTGAAGGAAATCACCGGCAGCAGATCCTCGGTGTTCGAGAACATCTTCTTCTCGATCACCGACCGCAACTTCTCGTAGCTCTGCCAGGACGGATTCTTGCCATTGTTGTTCGCCCGTGCCCGGAGCACGAAATTGACGATCTCGTGGCGGAAGTCTTTGGGATTGCTGATACCCGCGGGTTTCTCGACCTTCTCGAGCTCCTCGTTCAACGAGCCGCGGTCGAGAATGTCGCCGGTCTCCGGATCCCGGTACTCCTGATCCTGAATCCAGAAATCCGCGAAGGTGACGTAGCGGTCGAAGATGTTCTGCCCGTACTCCGAGTACGACTCGAGATACGCCGTCTGGATCTCCTTGCCGATGAAATCCACGTATTTCGGCGCCAGATACTCCTTGATGTAGCGGATGAGCTGTTCGCGTTTCTCCTCGGAGAAATGCTCGCGTTCGATCTGCTGCTCGAGCACGTACATGAGGTGGACGGGGTTCGCCGCCACCTCGCTGGGATCGAAGTTGAACACCTTCGAGAGGATCTTGAAGGCGAAGCGGGTGGAGAGCCCGTCCATGCCTTCGTCGACGCCCGCGGCGTCGCGGTATTCCTGCAGCGTCTTCGCTTTGGGATCCGTATCCTTCAGATTGTCGCCGTCGTAGACGCGCATCTTGGAGTAGACGCTCGAGTTCTCCGGCTCCTTGATGCGCGAGAGCACCGAGAACTGAGCCAGCATGCGCAGCGTGTCGGGCGCGCACGGCGAGCGGGCGAGCGAGCTCTCAGCGATGAGCTTCTCGTAGATTTTCACCTCCTCCGACACCCGGAGGCAGTAAGGCACCTTGACGATGTATACCCGGTCGATGAAGGCTTCGTTGTTCTTGTTGTTCCGGAACGATTGCCATTCCGATTCATTGGAGTGAGCCAGCACGATACCGTCGAACGGCATGGCGCCGATGGCCTCGGTGCCGTTGTAGTTGCCTTCCTGGGTCGCGGTCAGCAACGGGTGCAGCACCTTGATGGGCGCCTTGAACATCTCCACGAATTCCATGAGGCCCTGGTTGGCCTTGCACAGGGCGCCGGAATAGGAATAGGCGTCCGGATCGTTCTGGGCATAGCTCTCGAGCTTGCGGATGTCCACCTTGCCCACCAGCGCGGAGATGTCCTGGTTGTTCTCGTCCCCGGGCTCGGTCTTCGCCACCGCCACCTGATCGAGGATCGAGGGAAACTTCTTCACCACCTTGAAGCGGGTGATGTCGCCGCCGAACTCCTTGAGCCGTTTTCCGGCCCAGGGGGACATGACCCCCTTAAGGTACCGGCGCGGAATCCCGAAGTCTTCCTCGAGAATGTGGCCGTCCTCGGCAGGGTCGAACAGCCCCAGGGGCGACTCGTTCACCGGCGAGTCCTTCAGCGCGTAGAACGGCATCTTCTGCATCAGGGATTTCAGCTTCTCGGCCAGGGAGCTCTTGCCGCCCCCCACCGGCCCCAGGAGGTAGAGAATCTGCTTGCGTTCCTCGAGCCCCTGCGCGGCGTGCCGGAAGAACGAGACGATCTGCTCGATGGATTCCTCCATCCCGTAGAACTCGTCGAACGCCGGATAACGCTTGATGACTTTATTGGAAAAGATTCTGGACAGTCGGGGATCTCGGGAAGTGTCAACGAACTCGGGCTCACCTACGGCCATGAGCAGTCGCTCGGCGGCGGTGGCGTAGGCTGTGGGGTCGTTCTTACAAAGCTCGAGGTATTCCTGGAGGGTCAGCTCTTCTTCCTGAGCCGCATCGTAGCGTTCCTGATAGTGTTCGAAGACACCCATTGATCAGCCTCCTGTGCTGCGCGTCCCCCTCATGTTCGAAACCTGCTTTGTTGTTGTCTCTGCTTTTTCGGCACCTACTCGTTAGACTAGACCTATGCCAGAAAAGTGCCAGGAAAAAAATCTCAGAAAAACCCGTGCCGGGCCGGTATACTGAAGAACTCTCTCGTCTCCAGGCATACACCCGTCAGGGTACGCCCCCAGACACAGCCCGTGTCCAGAGCAATCATGTCGCGATAACCGGTCTCGCCTTCCAGCGCGGCCCAGTGGCCGAAAACGATGTCGGCGCCCAGCGGATGCCGGGCACGCAGCTCGTACCAGGGATACCACCCAATCGGGGCATCGCTCAGTTTCCCCTTGTGGGCAAAGTCCATGCGCCCGTTTCGATCCACCAGCCGCATTCGCGTGAAGTAATTCGTTATCACGCGCAGACGATCTATTCCGGCCAAGTCGTCACCCCACACGCTCGGCTCGTCGCCGTACATGTTGGCAATGAAATCCCGGAAATTTCCGCCCCGGAGAACCGTTTCGACCTCGTGGGCACGGGCGGCGGCCTCTTCGAGGCTCCAGATGTGCGGCACGCCGGCGTGGGTCATCACGCATCCGAGACCGGCGTCGTGGATTAGTAGCGGCAGCATTCTCAACCATTCGCAGATCTCGTCGCAGTCCGGCGACTCGAGCACCTCGGCCAGGGTATCGCCGGGCTTCGGGCTCTGGCCGCCATAGCGGATGGCCAGCAAGTGCAGATCATGATTGCCGAGGACGCACCGCACCGCGTCTCCCAACGAGCGCACGAGGCGGACCACGGACAGCGAATCCGGCCCGCGATTCACCAGATCGCCCACCAGCCAGAGCCGGTCGGCGGCAGGGTCGAACCGCATCCGATCGAGCAACGCGCTCAGCTCGTCATGGCACCCCTGGATGTCACCGACAGCGTAAGTCGCCACGTGTTCCTCAAGCTCCGTTCGTTCGCTGTGTCTCGGCCTCGGCGAGACCGTTGGCCAGCGCCACGTACTCGGCCACCGAGACGTCGTCCGCGCGGCGCTGTGGCGCCACGCCGGCACCGGCGAAATCGACCTCGAGCCCCTGCAACGCGTTGCCGAGCTGCTTGCGGCGGCTCGAAAAGGCGTGGCGCAGCACCCGGTCCAGCGCGGCGGGCGCCGCCAGCGTCAGTTTGCGCCTGCGCGGCGTCGCCCGCAGCACCGCCGAATGCACCTTCGGCGGTGGCGTGAAGCTCTCCGGCCCCACTTCGAACAACACCTCTACCTCGCAGTGGTACTGCGCCAGCACCGTGATTCTTCCCCAGGCCTTGCTGCCGGGCTCGGCGGCGAGCCGCGCGGCGACTTCCCGCTGCAGCATGAAGTGCATGTCGGCGATGGCGTCGAGATGATCCAGCAGGTGCAGCACCAGCGGAGTGGAGATGTTGTACGGCAGGTTGCCCACGAGCCGCCACCCGCCGGCTTCTCCGTGCGCAAGCAACGCCGCGAGGTCGAGCCGCAGCACGTCGTCGTTGATCACCTCCATACCCGGGAAGCGCGCCTTCAACAGGGGCACCAGATCGCGATCGAGCTCCACCGCCACGTAGCGCCCGGCCCCGCCGTACAGTGCCTCGGTGAGCGCCCCGTCCCCCGGCCCGATCTCCAGTACCCGATCCCCCGGCCGCAGACCGATCGCCGCGGCCAGTTGCCGCAGCACGCCCGGATCCGCGAGAAAGTGCTGGCCGAAACGCTTGCGCGGGCGATGCTTCACGCCAGCCGTCCCGCCAGCGCCAGGGCCGCGGCGAAGCTGCCCGCACGGGCGCGGCCGGTGCCCGCCAGATCCAGGGCGGTGCCGTGGTCCACGGAGGTGCGGACGAACGGGAGCCCGAGGGTGACGTTCACGGCTTCCCCGAAGCCCGCGTACTTCAGCACCGGCAGCCCCTGATCGTGATACATCGCCAGCACCGCGTCGGCGCCCTCGAGAATCTCCGGCGTGAACAACGTGTCCGCCGGCAGGGGCCCGGTGACGCGATGCCCGGCGTGCCGGGCCGCTTCGCACACCGGTTCGATGACCTCGATCTCTTCGCGACCGAGATGCCCCGACTCGCCGGCGTGGGGATTGAGCCCGGCCACCAGCACTCGGGGCGCGTCGATGCGAAAGCGCGCCCGCAGGCCGTCGATGAGCAGATTCAGGCGCCGCTCGAGAAGCGGCCGGTCGATGGCGTCCGGCACGGCGCGCAACGGCAGGTGGGTCGTGGCGAGCGCGACCCGCAGCTTGCCGGCCACCAGCAGCATCACCACGTCGGCGGCGCCGGCGCGCTCGCAGAGGAACTCAGTATGCCCGGAGAAGCGGATTCCGGCGTCGTTGATCACCGACTTCTGCACCGGGCCGGTGACCATGCCGCGATATCGGCCCGCCAGGCAGCCGTCCGCCGCGTCCTCGAGCGTGCGCAGCACGTAGTGGGCATTCGCCGTTTCCAGCCGCCCCGGCCGCACCGGGGCGCTCAGCGCCACCGGCACCACCGTGAGCCGCCCCGCCGTCCGCGCCGGGGCGGTGAGGTCGTACTCGAGCTCGAGCTCGATGCCCAGCGCCCGGGCGCGCCCGGCCAGCAGATCCGGGTCAGCCAACGCCACCCAGTCCAGGTCGCGGCCGCGGCTCGCCAGGCGCACCACCAGATCCGGACCGATTCCCGCCGGCTCTCCCGGGGTGACCGCGAGCGGCAGCATCGCCGCCTCAGATTCGCACGTCGACGTAGGCCTCGTCCCGCAGCTCCTTCTGCCACTCCTGCAACTCCTCGTCGAAGCGACGCTGGTGCAGGATCTGCATGGCCATGTTGCGCCGGGCTTCCTCGCTCATGTCCTGATCCCGGCGGTCGAGCACCTCGACCACGTGCCAGCCGTACTCGCTCCGGAACGGCTCCGACAGCTCACCCGTCGGGGTCTGCGATACCGCCTCTCGGAACGCGGGCACGAACTCGTCCCCGGCGGTCCACCCGAGATCACCGCCGTCGAGCGCGCTGCCGGGATCCTCGGAATGCTCCCGGGCCAGCTCCGCGAAATCCGCGCCGTTCTCCAGCTCCTGATGGATGTCGCGAATGAGCGTTTCCGCCTCCTCCTCGGTACGAATCTGCGAAGGCTGCACCAGGATGTGGCGCAGGTGCGCCTGCTGCTCACTCTGGGTGCTGGCGCCCTGCACCTCGAGAAGCTGGACGATGTGGATACCGCCGCGGGTCGCGATGGGATCGGCGGTCTCGCCGGGGCGGAGCTCCAGCACTTCCTCGGCGAACAGGGACGGCAGCTCACCCGCCTTGCGAAACCCGAGATCGCCGCCTTCCAGCGCGGTGTTGGCCGAGGAGTGCTCGATCGCCATTTCCCGGAAGTCGGCGCCGTCGCGCAACTCACGGACGATGGTCTCGGCCTGCTCCCGCGCCGCTGCCGCCGCTTCTTCGCTGGCGTCGTCGTCGATGGTGAGCAGTATGTGTCCCACCCGGTACTCGTCGGAGAGCAATTGCTGGTAATACGGCGAGTCGAGCAGATCGTCCACGTCCTTGTCACTGATGGCGATGCGCCGGGAGACCAGGCCGCGCTGCAGCCGGGTCATGACCATCTCGCGGCGGATCTGCTCGCGGAATTCGGCGTAGCCGACGCCGTCCTGCGCCAGTGCGGTGCGGAACTGATCCAGGTTCATGCCGTTCTGCTCGGCGAAGGAGGCCACCGCGCGGGTGAGGGCTTCGTCTTCAACCCGCACCCCTCGGCGCTCCGCCTCCTGGAGCTGCAAGCGCTCGAGAATCAACCGCTCCATGATCTGGCTCACCAATACGTCATCGGAGGGCGTCTCCACGTCCGACTCGGCGATCTGCTGCTTCACCATGTCGAGGCGCGAGAACAGCTCCGACGCCAGCACCACGTCGTCGTTGACCACGGCGACGATGCCGTCGAGCTCCTGGTACTCCGCCTGCGCGGGCGCCGCCATCATGCACGCCGCGGCCACCATCAGCACGACGGCCCACATGGCCGGAATGCGTCCGGGTGCACGGCCGGCGCCGCTGCCCTGGGTCGTCGTGCCCCTCTCAATATCCATCAACCGTGCTCTCCCTCCGATATCCTCGGATGCCCCGCTCCATCACCGAATCGATTTTGCCGCCGAAGCCGGCCAGCCCCTTGAACATGATCTGGACGAAAATGCCTTCGTCGGCATCCACGGTATCCGGATCGACCACGCGACCGGAGGGGCTGTCGAGAAAGCGTCGAGCCATGAGGCGAATCTGCCAGCAGCAGTCGTTGTACTCGATGCCGCCGAATCCCTCAATGGTTCGACCGCTGTCGACGTCGTAGTTCCACCGGCCCATTACCGCCAGATGCCGGCCAACCGGCCAGTACAGCGAGACGTCCGTCTGCTCGATGTCGTTCTCCAGACGCTTGCGGAAACCCACATTGAGAATGTGGCGGTTGTCGCGGCGGTATTGCAACCGGCCCCCGAGCTCGTCCCAGCGATCCTGGTGCGGGTCCCAGATGCCGGTGCCGGTGATCCGCCAGTCGTCCGCGAGTCGCCCGCTCAGCTCACCGGCCACGGCAGAGGTGGACTGCTGCTCTTGCTCGCCGGCCGGGCCGCCGAGCGTCACCCGGCGGTCGTCGAAGTAGACGATCTCCCCGAGGCTGGCGCGCAGATACTCGCGTCCGCCCGCGGCGTCGACGAACCGGGTCGTGACCCCCACCGACAGCCGGTTGGCGTCGCCGATGCGGTCGACCCCGGAGAATCGATTGCTCCGGAAGAGCTGACCGTAGCTGAAGGTCAACCGGCTGGCGTCGAAGCGCGGCAACTCGGCCTGGTCCTCGTAGTCCTGATAGAGATAGAAGAGCTCGGGCTCCAGGGTCTGCACCAGGTCTGCGTCGAACCAGTCGAGCTCGCGCTCGAACACGAGCCCGGTGTGTGCGGAGCCCAGGGCGATGCCCCGCTCCGGGTCGGGGTCGACGTCCGCCGGCACATCCCGCAGATCGTACGCGGTGTAGCGATAGCCGCCGCTCAGGGTAAGAAAGCCCCACGGCGCACGCACCGGCAGGCGCAGGCGCGGCTCCAGGTGATAACGATCGCCCACGGCGGCGGCGAGGCCCGAGAGGTCGTCGTTGTCCCGGGTGAAGCTGACCGCCGATGCACCCATCGACCACTCCAACGGCCCCGGCAGGTCACCGACATAGCTCAGATCCAGCTCCGGCAGCCGCTGATACGCCTCCACGTCGCGCTCGTCGAGACGCTGAAAGCGCTGCGCCCACAAGCGCATGGAGAGGCGCCGGGTGTCGTAGCGCAACTCCCCCCGGCGCTCGAGCTCGATCTGGCTGGAAACCTGCAGATCCGTCCCCAGGTCGTGGAAATAGTCGCGGTCGCTCACCGCGGTGTAGTCGATGCGGGTACCGAAGTTGCCGAAGCCACCGCTATGATCCAGTGCGTACAGCCACCGGTCCTCGGGCTGAAATTCCCCCGCGACCTGCCCCGCTCGCTGCTGCTCCTCGAACACATCGCGCTCGAGCTCGCCGTCGTAGAGGTCGTCCTGGTAGAGAAACGCTCCGGACACCACGGTCTCGTGCCACGCCGACAGGTGACGGAACTCGCCTTCCATGCCGGCGCCGCGCTCACCGACGTAGCGCGGCATCAAGGTGGCGTCGTAGTTCGGTGCCAAGTTCAGATAGTAGGGCAGGGAAAGCTCCACGCCATCCTCACCCGAGTACCCGAGCGTGGGAAACAACCAGCCGCTCTGCCGGTCATCGCTGACCGGAAAGCGGATGTAGGGCGTATACAGCACCGGCACGTCGTATACTTCCAGTACCGCGTTGCGCGCCGTGGCGAAGACGTCTCCGGCCTCGACCTCGACCGACGAGGCCCTGACCCGCCAACTGTCGTTGCCCGGCTCGCAGCGCGTGAACGCCCCCCGGCTCATGCTCATGTTGCCCAGGGCATCCTGGGCGAGATGACCCGCCTCGCCGCGCAGCGCGCTGTCGAAGAGCAGGAATTCGACGTCGTCCATGGCGGCCGCTTCGGTGTCGAGGTTGACGGTGGCGGATTCGCCCTGCATCGCCAGGCCCGGCTCCAGCAGCCGCACGGACCCGACCGCCGTCGCCACGCCGGCCTCCCGCTGCAGGCGCGCCTCCGCAGCCTCCACGGTGCGGTTGCCCTGCTCGAGGTGGACCTCGCCGAACAGCGCCATGTCGCCTTCGAGCCGGTATGCCGCCTCGGACGCCCGGGCGCGGATCGGCAGGGTCGCGGTGTCGACGTCGAGCGGATACCTCGCCTCCGGCTCCACGTAGCCGCCACCGCAATACTCGGGCACCCGCGCGGCCTGCACCGGCGGCAACGCTTCCCGCTCAGTCCAGAAATGCTCGGCCAGTCCCGTTTCTCCGGCGGCGTCCGCTGCGCCCGCCGCTGCCGGGTAGCAGCCCCCCAGCAGACACAACACCCAGGCCCCGGTCCGCGGGCCAACGCTTCTCATCACCAACCGCATAGCGCGCATCATAAGCAATTTGTTGGCGGAACACTCATCCGGCGGTAGCAGTCGGGGCATCCCCATGCCGAATTCGGCGAACCACTGCACTACAATCGCGCCCCATGGACACGGCTTTGCATAGATGGGCCGAAGACCGGGCGCGGACGCTCGACCGCGCACCCGCCCCCGATCGGGCCAGCCACTGGCAGGCCCTGCCGGTGGAAGCCAGTCATCGCCGCTTCTACCGGCTGGCGTTCAGTGGCTCCGGAGGCCGGCGCAGCTTCGTCGCCATGGCGTCGCCGCCGGAGCTCGAGAACAACGACCAGTTCGTCGCACTAGCGGAGCTGTTCGCCGATCACGCCATCGGCGTGCCACGCATCCTGGCCGCCGATCGCGAAGCGGGGTTCTTCCTTTTGACCGATCTCGGAAGACGCCATTTCAGCGATGCCTACCGCGACGGCGGCACCGACGCGGCTGTGTCGGGGGCGCTCGAGACCCTGATACGCCTGCAGCGCATCGACGATCCGCGGATTCCGCCTTACACTCGCCAACGGCTGGTGGACGAGCTCGCGGTCTACGAGCAGTGGTTCCTGCAGGGGCTGCTCGGCGTCCCGGCCCCGGACGAGGTGCACGAGGCCTTCGCGACGCTCGTCGCCGCCGCGTGCCATCAGCCGGCCTGCTGCGTCCATCGTGACTTCCATGCCCGCAACCTGCTGCTCACGGCGGAAGGCGGGGTGGGTGTGGTGGACTTTCAGGATGCGCTGATGGGGCCGGCCACCTACGACCTGGCATCGTTGCTCCGGGACTGCTACCACACCTTCCCCGAGACCGAGGTGGCACGCTGGAGAGACGCTTACCTCGACCGCACCGAGCTCGACCTGGATCGGGCCCGCTTCGCCCACGACCTCGATCTCACCGCTCTGCAACGCCAGCTCAAGGCCGTCGGAATCTTCGCCCGGCTGCATCTGCGCGACGGCCGCGACTCCCACCTGCCGCACATCGTGCCGGTGCTGACGCGCATCGCCGAGGTGGCCGGGGCGTACCCTCGCCTGGCGCCGCTGGCGCGACACGTGAGCGTGATGCTGCCGCTGGCTCGCCGTCGGCTGGAGACGAACCCGTGAAAGCCATGATCCTCGCGGCCGGACGCGGCGAGCGTCTGCGACCGCTCACCGACACGACCCCGAAGCCGCTGGTGCGGCTCGGCGGCAAGCCCCTGCTCGAGCATCAGCTGGGCTGGCTCGCCGCCGCCGGAATCCGGGACGTGGTAATCAACCTGCACCACCTGGGCCAGCAGATTGTCGACACCTTCGGCGACGGCCGGGCCCTGGGCGTACGCATCAGCTACAGCCTGGAGCCCGAGCTTCTGGAGACCGGTGGCGGCGTCGTCAAGGCGCTGCCGCTGCTGGGCAGCGAGCCGTTCGTGGTGCTGAACGGCGACATCTTCACCGACTTCGACTTCACGACCCTGCCCGCCACCCTCGACGCTGCCACCCTTGCGCACCTGGTGGTGACCCCGAAGCCGCGCTTCCGGTGCCGGGGAGACTTCGCCACCGACGGCGCGCGCATCACCGGCCGCCACGGCGATTACCTCTATTGCGGGATCGGCGTCGTCGACCCGGCGGCGCTGGAGGGCTACCGCGCCGAGCCCTTCTCGCTGCGCGAGGTCCTGTTCGCGTTGCTCGAGCAGGGTCGGCTGGGGGCACAGGTGTGGCACGGCGCCTGGACCGACGTCGGCACCCCGGCACAGCTCGAAGCGCTGGTCGAGTCGCTGGCGGGCCACCGGCCCCGGGAAGGGTGATCCCGCGCACGCCCGTGACGGCGACCGGGTCACGGTGCCCCGGCCCCGGGCACCGTAGGCTCGAGACATGGCGAACTGGCTGGGCAAAGGGCTGGCCGTCAGCGCTGCGCTGGTGCTCGCACCGCCGAGCCCCGGCGCGCTCGCGTGGTGGTGCGCCGCCGCACTGGCTGCGGGGCAGGCAGTGGACGCCTGCGCCGCCCGGCTGCGCCGGGGCGCTGCGGGCGGCACCGCCCCGGCCGGGGACACCGACCGGGATCGGGCCCGCCGTGTCCTCGGCATCGACGCTGACGCCGATCGGCGCGCGGTTCGCCTGGCCTACCGCCGGCAGGTCTCCCGCTGCCATCCGGACCGGCTGCCCCGGACCGCAGAAGCCGCCCACCGGCAGGCGGCGGAAGCCCGCATGCGCGAGCTCCGGGACGCCCTGGACACGCTGCTGGGGGCCAAAACCGGGTAGACCGGGTAGAATGCCCGGCATGCAGAACTGGATCGCACCATCGATACTTTCCGCAGACTTCGCACGCCTGGGCGAGGAGGTCCGCGACGTGCTCGCGGCCGGCGCGGACGCCATTCATTTCGACGTCATGGACAATCACTACGTCCCGAATCTCACCATCGGGCCGCTGGTGCTGGAGTCCCTCCGCAAAGCCGGCATCGCCTGTCCCATGGACGTTCATCTGATGGTGAAGCCCGTGGACCGGATCATCGGCGACTTCGTGGCCGCCGGCGCGGACATCGTCAGCGTGCACCCCGAGGCCACGGAACACCTGCACCGGACCCTCGGCCTGATCCGCGAAGGCGGCGCCCGCGCCGGGCTGGTGTTCAATCCCGCCACCCCGATCACCGTCCTCGAAGAAGTCATCGAGCAGGTCGACCTGGTGCTGATCATGTCCGTGAATCCCGGCTTCGGCGGCCAATCGTTCATCGAGTCGAGCCTGCGCAAGCTCGCCCGGGCCCGATCCGTCATCGATGCCTCCGGACGCGAGATCCGCCTCGAGATCGACGGCGGCATCAAGACCGCGAACATCCGCCGGGTGGCGGACGCCGGGGCCGACACCTTCGTCGCCGGCTCGGCCATCTTCGGCAGCGCTGACTACGCCGCCACCATCCGCGCCATGCGCGAGGCCCTGGCCTGACGTGCAGCGCTTCGCCGGCTACCTGTTCGACCTCGACGGGACCCTGGTGGACACGGCCCCGGACATCGGCGCCGCGTTGAACCATGCGCTGACGCGATCGGGGCTCACGCCGGTGGACCACGCGCTGACCCGGCACTGGGTCGGGCACGGGGCACGGGTGCTCATCGAGCAGGCCCTCGCCCACCAGAACGCCATGGAAGGGGACGTCGACAGGCTCCTCGATCGGTTCATCGAGCACTACGAGTCGCACATCGCCGACCACAGCACGCCGTACCCGGACGTGGAGGCGACCCTGGCCGAGCTGCGCGAGGCCGGCGCGCGCCTGGCGGTGGTCACCAACAAACGTACCACGCTGACGCACGCCCTGTTCGACGCGCTGGGCTGGCACGAGAACTTCGACGTCATCGTCTGCGGTGATACGGCGGCACGCCCCAAGCCCGCCGCCGATCCGGCGCTGCACGCCTGCGCTGCCCTGGCCCTCGACCCGGGGGAGGCGCTGTTCGTGGGAGATTCGGAAACCGACGTGGCCTGCGCCCGGGCGGCCGGGTGTCCCGTGGTGTGCGTACCCGACGGTTACAACCACGGCGTCGCGCCCGACGCACTGGGTGCCGACGCCGTCATCCGCTCCATCAGCCATCTGAGGTCCCGGTCATGACCGATGCTGCGCGTCAGCCGGTCAGCGAGCGTCGCTTCGCCGAGCTCGCTGCCGAGGGATACAACCGCGTTCCGGTGGTGCTGGAAACCCTGGCGGACCTCGAGACGCCGCTGTCCACGTATCTGAAGCTCGCACGCGGTCCGCATTCCTATCTGCTGGAATCGGCACAGGGCGGCGAGAAGTGGGGGCGCTATTCCATCATCGGCCTTCCCTGCCGCACGGTGATCGTGGTCACCGGCCACCGGGTGGAGGTGCGCACGGACGGTGCCGTGGTGGAGTCGCTGGAGACGGCGGACCCGCTGGCGTTCGTGGAGGCATTCCAGCAGCGCTACCGGGTACCGGAGCTGCCGGAATTGCCGCGGTTCTACGGCGGTCTGGTGGGGTATTTCGGCTACGATTGCGTCCGCTACGTGGAAAAACGGCTCGCCGACACCACGCCACCGGATCCGCTGGGCACCCCGGACATGGTGCTCATGGTTTCCGAGGACGTGGTGGTCTTCGACAACCTCAAAGGCCGCATGCAGCTCATCAGCCTGGTGGACCCGTCGGAGAACGGCGTGTATCAGCGCACCCTGGAACGGCTGCAGGGCCTGGGCAAACGCCTGGCCGAGGCAGCGCCGCCGATCCCGGCTTCGAGCGCGAATCAGCCGGTCTCCGAGGAGGATTTCGTCTCCGAGTTCGGCGAAGCGCGCTTTCATCAGGCGGTGGAAAAGATCCGCGAGTACATTCGCGCCGGCGACGTGATGCAGGTGGTGCTGGCACAGCGGATGTCCCTGCCCTTCGCCGCCGACCCGATCAACCTCTATCGGGCACTGCGCAGCCTCAATCCGTCACCGTACATGTATTTCATGGATCTCGGCGATTTCCAGATCGTCAGCTCCTCCCCGGAGATTCTCGCGCGCCTCGAAGACGGCGTGATCACCAACCGGCCTCTGGCCGGAACCCGGCGCCGCGGCCACACGCCGGAGGAGGATGCGGCCATGGAGGCGGACCTCCTCGGCGACCCCAAGGAAATCGCCGAGCATCTCATGCTAATCGACCTCGGCCGCAACGACGTGGGCCGTGTCGCGGAGACCGGCTCGGTGGCGGTGACCGAGCAGTTCACCATCGAGCGCTATTCCCACGTCATGCACATCTCCAGCAACGTCACCGGCCGGCTCCGCGCCGGCAGGACCGCCATGGACGTCCTCCGCGCCACCCTCCCCGTGGGCACCCTGTCCGGTGCCCCGAAGATCCGCGCCATGGAGATCATCGACGAGCTCGAGCCGGTGAAACGCGGAATCTACGGCGGCGCCGTGGGGTACCTGGCGTGGAACGGCAACATGGACACCGCCATCGCCATCCGTACCGCCGTGGTGCGCGACGGCACGCTCTACATCGAGGCCGGCGGCGGCGTGGTGGCCGACTCGGTGCCGCGACTGGAGTGGAAGGAGTCCATGAACAAGGGGCGAGCGATCTTCCGGGCCGCGGCGCTGGCGGAGTCGGATTTCACCGGCTGAGCGCCCGAGCACGCCGCGGCCCCAGGAACAAGACCAGCAGCGACGGCAACAGCAGCAGGTTCGCCACCAGCGCCAGCACCATGGCCGCCGCCGTGAGAACCCCGAAATGCACGGTGGGCACGAAGTTCGACAGCACCAGCACCGAGAAGCCCACCGCCACGGTGACGGTGGTGAAATACATGGCGCGACCGACAGTGGCGTGACTCCACGCCACGGCGAGGCGCACGTCTTTGCCGTGGCGCCGCTCCTGCGAGTAACGGTGCAGGTAGTGGATGGCATTGTCCACGCCGATTCCCACGCTTATCGCAGCGATGGTGATGGTCATGACGTCGAGGGGAATCCCCGTGTAACCCATAACGGCAATCACCGAAGCCGCGGCAATGACGTTCGGCACCACGCCCAGGACCGCAAAGCGCACCGAGCGCAGCAGGACGAGGAACATCACCGCCGCCGCCAGCAGCACGTATCCCAGGGTATCGATCTGGGAGTCGTAGAGCTGCTTGAGCATGTTGTCGAACATCACCGCCATGCCGGTGACCTCCACCTCGTCCGGCTCGAAGCCCAGTTCCGCGACGGCAAAGGTGCGGATGTCCCGCACCAGCTCGGCGCGGTCGAACGCGGCGCCGGACTCGATGATCCGGGCGTTCAGCCGAAGCTGCCCGGAGGACGGATCGGCATAGGGCGCAATGACGTCGTCGCGGAGGTTCTCGGGCAACGCGCCCAGCACCCCGGCGATCTCGGCGCTCGAGAGGGGCTGGCCGTCGGTGAGCTGGCGGCTGACGAGGTCCAGGGAGCTGACCGAGAGCACTTTGCCGAGCTCCGGCCGCTGCTCCAGATACCGATGCATGGCCAGCACCCGGTCGAGCTTGGTGCGCGTGAACCAGTACCGTTCGGGAAACGTCTCGTCCTGGCCCATGGCGAAGAAGTCGTCCTCCTGTGACACCGGCTCGTAGGGCTCGAACTGCAGCACCACGTCGAGGGGTACCGTTCCCCCCAGGCGGCGGTCGATGAACTCGAGCCCCTGATGGATCTCGCTGTCGGCTTGAAAGTACTCCAGGAAGCGGTTGTCCAGGGAAACCTGAGTGATCCCGTAAGCGGCCGCACCGGCACAGGCCAGCCCCGCCACGGTCACGCCCGCGTACCGCCAGCGCGCCCATTCGCCCATGACCCGGGTCAAGGCCAGCTCGCGGGAGGCCGTGTGGCTGGGATGCGCCACCCCCAGCAACATCAGCACCGCCGGGAAGAACGAGAACGTGGCGACGAACCCGGCGGCGATGCCCAGCACCATCATCAGCCCGAAGTCCTCCACCGGCACGATACGTGAAACCATGAGCGACCCGAAGGCCGCCATGGTGGTGAGGGCGTTGTACAGACAAGGCGCGAATTTACTCCTAACGGTCTCGCGCACCAGCTCGCGGCCCGACAGGCCCGGCTCCCGGACCAGCAGCTCGCGATAGCGCACGATGAGGTGGATGGTCAGCGAGATGGTGATGATCGCCAGCAGCGAGATGAAGTTCGACGACACCACCGTCGCCGGCTTGTCTATGGCCCCGAGCAGCCCCACCGTGACCAGCAGGGTGAGGGCGCTGGTGACAAGGGGCAGCACCACCCACCGCACACGACGGAAGAACCCATACAACACCACCATCATCAGCACCAGCACGGTGGTGCCGAACAGCACCAGATCGCTCTTCACGAACGCCACCATGTCGGCGGCGATCATGGGCACCCCGCCCAGGCGCAGGTCGCCGAATGATTGGTACCGGTCGCGGATCCCACGCACTGAATCGATCACGGCATCCCGCCGGGTCACGTAGTGGTCGCGCAGCCGCTCGTGGGCCTCCTCGAGCTCCGACAGCCGGGCACGCTCGGCGGGCGGCAGCGCCTGATCGCGCCCCTGCAGCTCACGTTGCCGGGCGCGCAGCGCCGCCCGCTCGCGGTCCACCTGCGCAAGCTCACTGTCCAGCGCCAGGTCGATGCGCAAAGCCGTGGTGGCGCCGTCCTCGGTGATCAAGAGGTTCCGGAACATCGGGCTTCGCGTGAGCTCGCGCTCCGCGAGCGCCAGATCCACACCGGGGGAGGCAAGGGTGCGGTAGCCATCCGCCAGCTCGCCGAGCGGCACCGGCGGGCTCTGCAGCAGCGGCGCGTCGAGCACCGAGAACACGTCGCTGACGCCCTCCACCTCGGCCAGGTCCGACTCGAGTGCCGCCAGCGTGTCGAGGTTGTCCCGGGAGAGGGCCTCGCCCTCGTCGGGGGTGAACGTCAGCAACAGGAACTCGTCGCCGCCGAAGGTCTCCGCGACACGAAGATAGGTGGCGAGGTCCGGGTCGCCGCGAACCACCAGGGTATCGGACGACGCGTCGAAACTGAATCCGGTGGCGTAGTAGCCGGCCAGGGCGAGCAGTGCGCCCAGCACGGCAAGGATCGAACGCGGAAAGTCCAGGGCGCGAAGGTAGGCCCCCGCCAGCCGCTTGATCGGTTCATTGAAGATGGTGATGTCCCGGCCCGGTTGAGTCGGTTATTGTTCGGACATGTTGCCGGACGTTCAACTCATCGAATCCGTCGCGGCCCGCCTGACCGCCAACGACATCACCCTGGTCACGGCGGAATCCTGCACGGGCGGCATGATTGCGGCGGAGCTCACCAGCCTGCCCGGCAGCTCGAGCTGGTTCGAGGGTGCCTTCGTCACCTATCGCCTATCCGCCAAGGAGCGCATGCTCGGCGTGCGCCGGGAAACGCTCGAGGAACACGGCGCCGTGAGTGAGCCGACGGCACGCGAGATGGCCGAAGGGGCACTTGCGCGGTGCGATGCCCGGATCGCGGTCTCCGTCACCGGAGTGGCGGGGCCGGATGGCGGCGATCTGCTGGCGCCCGTGGGCACGGTGTGGTTCGGCTGGGCGGTCCAGACCCCGGACCCGCGCTGCGTCCAGGCGTCCCGGCACGAGCTGTCGGGAGATCGCGCCGACGTACGCACCCAGGCGGTGCGCATCGCCCTCGAGGGCGTACGCACGGTGCTCGACGAGCGCTGAGCGCTCAATCGTCGTCCGCGTCCGCGAGCGCCGCGCGGATGGCCTCCACCTGCTCCGGCGTCACGGGTGCGAAATCGCCGAGGCTGCAAACGCCGCTGGTGCGGTCCCAGAACCAGAAGAACCCGTCTACCGCCTCGAAGGTGTCGAGGCTGCAGACACGATTGTCGCGCAGCCGGAACTGCAGCGTGTCGCCCCGCCGCAAGCCGATGCAGCGCCGGCGCAGCGTGTTCAGCCACGCCCGGTCGCCCGGGCCCCGGAACAGCACGTGCTGCGCATCCAGCACCTCGACGCTGCGATACTGGTGCGTCGACAGGCAGCGCTCGGTTTCCGCGTACGCCTCCGCGCCGAGGGGCTCGCTAAGAATGTCCTCCACCGCCTCGCGGTGCGCCTCCTGCTCCTCGGACGACGGGGCACTGGCGCACCCGCCAAGGAGCAGGAGCAACGCCCCGATCAGACCGAGCCAGCGGCGTGTCAGCCGCATCACAAGCCGGCGCGCGGCCACAGGGAGCGGACTTCCTCGGGCATGGCGTTGCGCACCTCGTCCACCTCGCCGCCATCGAGCTCGCTTGAGAGCTGGTGGAACACCGCGCTGATCACTTTTTCCGCTTCATCCTGCGTGATACTCGGGGCGATGCGCCGCACCTGCTCGATGAACTCGTCCTTGTGCCGATACTTCCGCGGCTTGTCGGCGGGGTGCCAGCCTTCGTAATAGAAGCCGCGTATCACCATGGGTAGCTGCGCCGCCAGATCCACGGCTTCGTTCGGCGGCAGCCGGTCCCGGAGCGTGTGCAGCACGGCCCGCAGGGCCAGATACCCCCGCTCCGGGTCGTTCCAGCCGAGCTCCGTGGAGATGTCCTTGAGCCACGACTGCGTTTTCTGAATGCTTCGCTCCAGGGAGGGCACGTTCGTGGTCGTCATACCGCTGACCTCCGTATGATTTTCCGACGCCGGTACGCCGTTGTGCTCACCCTGCGATCCAAGCATCGTGCCAGAATCGGCGTGCCGCGTCGCGTCCACCGCGCTACGGCGGCCGACGCACCATGGTCCGCATATTGCTTTGCGCTATGGCCGGAATGCGGGTGCCCGTGGCGCACTCGGAGGGACTTACTGACGCGGAACGGGACACGCGGGTGCGCGGAGCTCACGGCTGTTGATGACGTACCGACCCGAACTCGACGGCCTGCGTGCCATTGCCGTGCTGGCGGTCGTGCTCTATCACGCCGGCTTCTCGGCGCTCGGGCAGACGCTGTTTCAGGGTGGCTATCTGGGCGTCGACATCTTCTTCGTGATCTCCGGCTACCTGATCACGCTGATCCTGCTCAAGGACCTCCACCGCGAGGATTTCACGTTCCTCGGCTTCTACGAGCGCCGCGCCCGGCGCATCCTGCCGGCGCTTGTGGTGGTGATGGCGGTGTCGATCCCGTTCGCGTGGGCGTACATGCTGCCGTCCGCGTTCAAGGAGTACGCCGGCAGCCTCGCCGCCGCCACGCTGTTCGGCTCCAACATCTATTTCTGGCAGCAGGACGAGTACGCGGCCGAAGCCAGCGAGCTGAAGCCGTTTCTGCACACGTGGAGCCTGTCCGTGGAAGAGCAGTTCTACGTGCTCTACCCCATCGCACTGCTGCTGTGCTGGCAGTTCTGCAGGCGCTACATCACGCTGCTGTTCCTGGGAGGATTGGCGGTGTCGCTGCTGCTGGCGGAGTGGGCGAGCACGCGCTACGACAACGCCAATTTTTTCCTGGCCCCGTCCCGCGCCTGGGAGCTTCTGGCCGGCGCGCTGCTCGCGAAGCTGGAAGTGGACCGGGGATTCCCCACGCACCGCCTCGCCAACGCGGCGCTGCCGACAGCCGGGGTGCTCATGATTCTGGTGCCCATGCTCGTCCTCGACGATCTCGCCCGGCACCCCGGGCTCATCACGCTGGTACCCGTGGCTGGGACCATGCTGCTCATCGCATTCGCCGGCCGCGGCGACCCGGTCTCCTCGCTGCTCGCATCCCGCGCGGCAGTGGCAGTGGGGCTGATCTCCTACTCCCTGTACCTCTGGCACCAACCGGTCTTCGCCTTCGCGCGCATCCGCGCCACCGACGCCCCCACCGTGGCGGACAAGACAGGGTGGATCGTCCTGGCGGTGCTGCTGGCCACCCTCTCTTACTGGCTGGTGGAAAAGCCGTTTCGTAACAAACGCCTGGTGTCCCGCCGCCTGGTCTGGACCATGGCCGCCGTCGGTCCGGCCGGTGTGCTGGCCGCCGGCATCTACGGCTTCGGGACCAACGGCGTGCCTTCGCGGTTCGATGAACTTCCACCATTTTATTTCGACGTCGTAGAAGCCGCGGCCGAGGAGCAGCCCAGCCCCGCCGGTGCCGGGTCGCCGTGCGGCGACTACGGCGGCGACGGGGACTATTGCGTTTTCTCCAATGGGCTCGGCGAGGTCACCCTGGCGACGGTGGGGGATTCGCACATGCGGGTTCTGAGCGACGTCCTGCGACACAGGGCCCGGGATGCCGCGGTGATTCCGCTCAACCGGGCCGCCTGCCCCCTCATTTTGGGGGTCGATCGCATCAGCCTGGCTGCAGGGGAGGCATACCGCTGCGACACGGAATACAACCGGCAGCGAATGGCGGTGCTGCGGCAGAACACGCCGGCCGTGGCCATCGTCGGCGGCCGGCTGCCGCTGATCCTCGAATCGTCCCCGTTCGACAACCGTGAAGGCGGCGTGGAGGTCACCGACGCCCGCTGGGCCTTCGTCGAGCCCGACGGCGACGCGCAATCGCCAGCGCCGCTCGCCACCGTGCGACGGCAGTTCCGGCGCACCGTCGAGGATCTGCTCCGGGACGGAATCCGGGTGGTGATCGTCTACCCGGTGCCGGAGGTGGGCTGGAACGTGCCCCAGCGGCTGGCGCAGCTCATGCCCAAGGGCGCACCGAAGAACATGCACGGGTGGGTCGAGGACAACATGGTCTCGACCTCCTACGAGGTATTCGAGGAACGCAACGCATCCGCCTACGAGGTCTACGACGCCGTCCCTGATCACCCGAACCTGATTCGGGTCTACCCCGAACGGCTGTTCTGCAACACCCGGATCCCCGGTCGCTGCATCACCCACGACGAGGAGCGCATCTATTATCGCGACGACGATCACCTGTCTCCGGCAGGGGCCGAGTTGCTCGTGGATGCGATGTTCGAGCGCATGCGCGAACGCTGGGGCGGCATCGCTGCCGCCGACGCTGGCGCTACGTTGTCCGAGGCGGACGCGGGCGCAGGCGCGGGCGGCCACGAGTAGGCACAGCGCCGGGGCTCAGCCCACCTCGGAAGTCACTGCCCGGAACTTGCCGGGGCCGGCATCGTGGACCCGGGCCACCGACTCGATCCTCACCGGGAGCCCTCCCACCACGGGCGCCAGAAACTGCCGGATCAGCGGCGCCACGGCCGCGCACTCGGCCCCCGGAACCAGCTCGAGGCGCACCCGCAGCGAGCGGTCCCGGCGTTGATGAATCTGCCAGCGCCGGACTCGGGAGGCCACCTCGTCGCGCCCCCAGAACCCGTTGGCGGCCAGGGCCCAGAACGACACCCGGCAGCCCCGCTGGTCGACGATGGCATCACACGAGCGCCCTTCCAGCGCCGCCAGGCGCATCCCGCCGCGGCCGTTGCCGTCCCGGTCCGCGACCCGGGCCAGGTCGCCGGAGCCGTAGCGGATCAGTGGCGCCGCCGGCTCGGTGAGGGTGGTCAGGACGACCTCGCCGACGTCGCCCGCCCGTACCGGCCGACCGCGGCCGTCGAGCACCTCCACCCACACCCGGGGCTCCAGGATGGTCCATTCGGCCTCCCCGGGACGATAAAAGGCGACGTTGTTGGCCTCGGCGGAGCCGTACACCTCGCAAACCGCGCATCCGAACGCCTCCTCGAGCGTCGCTTTGTCCCGCTCGAGCAGCGTCTCGGATGAACTGCAGACGAACGGGATGGACAGCCGCCGGGATGCGCTCCGGGCTTCTTCCGCGATCTGCAGCAGGTGACTGCGATTGCCGAAGACCAGCGTCGGCCCGACGTCCGCCACTCGCTCGCACAATCGGCCGGACACGCGGCGATAGTTGACCACGAATCGCCGGAACGTGGGGTAGCCGCGATCTTCGAAGACCTCCGACGCCCCCTCCGCGATGACCTCGGCAATTCGCGCGCCCCGGGGAACGCCCGCCTCGAGATACACCAGCGCGCGTTGCGCGGTGTGCCGCACCGTACACCAGCCGTCGATCTCGAACGTGTACGGCTCGCCCGACGAGCCGGAGGTCCGCCAGACGGCACGCCGCTCGCCGGTTGCGGCGGGGGTGGCGCGGCTCAGCGCGGATGCGACGAGGTCGGCCCGGGTCGTGACGGGCGTGGCGCGAAAGGCCTCCAGCGGATCCGCAGGAAGGCCGTCCAGCAGCCGACGATAGTAAGGGCTGTGCCTGCGCGCATGCTCGATCGTCGCGCGTAGCCGCCGCGCGCGCTCGCCCTCGCGGACCTCGGGCGGGCGCGCCATGCCCTGCCGGAGTCGCTCCACTTCCCTGCGGTGCTCGCGGCGCGCCTCGCGCACGGACCTTCGCAGCCGCGACCGGACCGATCGTGCGGCCCGGAGCCCGGTGGTGTAGATTCCGCCCATAGAGAGGCTTCGTTGCTGTGACGGGTCAGCCGCTCGATGGTAGAGGCCGCAAGGCCCGCGGGTATTGCCGGGCCGCAAGCCCGGGGCGGGGTCCCGGGGAACGAGTCACTGCGGGATGCCAAGTGTGGTGACTGCGGGTACCATTGACGGGTTCTGGAGATGTCTACCCCATGCATTGCGTACTCATGGCAGCACACCACAGCGGCTGGCGGGCTCGAGGACGAGTTTCGCCCGTCTGATGGGCCCGGGGGCGCCGCCGCGGCGCCCCCTGACAGCCACGCCTGACCCGGGAAGATCCGCATGCTGCTGATGATCGACAATTACGATTCCTTCACCTACAACGTGGTCCAGTACCTCGGGGAGCTCGGCGCCGATGTCGCCGTGCACCGCAACGACGAGATCACCCTCGAGGAGATCGAGCGCCTGGGGCCGGAGCAGATCGTCATCTCCCCCGGCCCGTGCACACCCGACGACGCCGGCATCAGCATGGACGTCATCCGTGCCTTCGGCGGGCGCGTCCCGGTGCTGGGCATCTGTCTGGGCCATCAGTGCCTCGGCCAGGTTTTCGGAGGCCGCGTCGTCCGCGCGCGGCAGGTCATGCACGGTAAGGTCTCCGCGATCCATCACCGTAGCGGCGGGGTGTTCCGCGGGCTGCCGCAGCCTTTCGAGGCCACCCGCTACCATTCCCTGGTGGTGGAACGGGAGACGCTGCCGGACTGCCTCGAAGTCACCGCCTGGACCCAGCTCGAGGACGGGAGCACGGACGAGATCATGGGCCTGCGCCACCGCGAGTTGCCCATCGAGGGTGTGCAGTTTCATCCGGAGTCCATTCGCACCACCGTAGGGCACGACCTGCTGCGCAACTTTCTCACCGGAGACCACCATGGACATACGGACCGCACTGGAACGACTGGCTGAACACCGGCACCTCACCCAGGAGGAGGCCAATCAGGTGTTCACCCAAGTCATGACCGGTGAGGCGACGCCTGCGCAAATCGGCGCATTGCTCATGGGGCTGCGTCTCAAGGGAGAAACGGTCGAGGAAATCGCCGGTGCCGCCCAGACCATGCGCCACCTGTCCACCCGGGTGACCGCGGAGGTGCCGCACCTCGTGGACACCTGCGGCACGGGCGGCAGCAGCGCGGCCAAGCTCTTCAACATCTCCACCGCCTCCGCCTTCGCCGCCGCCGCGGCCGGCGCCCACGTGGCGAAGCACGGCAACCGCAAGATGTCGAGCATGAGCGGCAGCGCGGACGTGCTGGAGGCGGCCGGGGTGAATCTCGCCCTGAGCCCGGAAGGCATCGCCCGCTGCATCCGCGAGGTCGGCGTCGGTTTCCTGTTCGCTCAGGCCCACCACGGCGCAATGAAGCACGCAGCCCCTGTGCGCCAGGAACTGGGCGTGCGTACGTTGATGAACGTGCTCGGCCCGCTGACCAACCCAGCCGGCGCCCGCCGTCAGCTCGTCGGCGTCTACAGCGCCCACTTGCAGGAGCCGCTGGTGCGGGTGCTCGCGCTTCTCGGCGCCGAGCACGTTCTGGTGGTGCACGCCGAGGGTCTGGACGAGATCGCCCTGGACACCAGCACCCGGGTAGTAGAGCTGAAGGACGGTCGAATCGAGGGCTACGAGATCACCCCGGAGGACTTCGGAATACGGCGACGGCCCGCCTCCGAGCTGCGCGCCGAGTCGCCCGAGGCGAGCCTGACCCTGGTCCGGCACGCGCTCACGGCGCCGGAATCGGCGGCGAGCGACATCGTCGCGTTGAACGCGGGAGCCGCGATATATGCCGCGGACGTCACCGCGACTCTCCGCGAGGGGGTCGAGCGCGCGCGGGAAGTCATCGCCGCCGGCCGCGCGCTGGAGCGTTTCGAGGAGCTGATTCGCTTCACCCGGGTGATGGTGGCCTCGTGAGCGACGGGATTCTCGACACCATCGTCGCCCGCAAACGCCACGAGGTGGCGGCGCGCGCCGAGCACACCAGCCTGGCGAGCCTCGAACGTGCAGCGGGCGCTACGCCGGCGCCCCGGGGATTCGTGAAGGCGATACGGCAGCGAACCCGCTCCGGCGGCAACGCGGTGATCGCGGAGATCAAGCGCGCCTCACCCAGCAAGGGCGTCATCCGCGACGACTTCGATCCCGCTGCCATCGCCCGCAGCTACGCGGCGGCGGGCGCAACCTGTTTGTCGGTCTTGACCGACGAGGGCTTCTTCCAGGGGCACGACGACCACCTGCGCGCGGCACGTTCGGAAGTCACCCTGCCGGTGCTCCGCAAGGATTTCGTGGTGGACCCGTATCAGGTCTTCGAGACCCGTGCCCTGCCGGCGGACTGCATGCTGCTCATCGTCGCCGCCCTCGGCCGCGAGGAATTGCGCGAGCTCCACGACCTCGCGGGGCGACTCGGCCTGGACGTGCTGGTGGAAGTCCACGACGACGACGAGCTCGAGCGCGCGCTGTCTCTCGATCCGGCGCTGCTCGGCATCAACAACCGCAACCTGAAGACCTTCGAAACCCGCCTCGACACCACCTACGCTCTACTGCCCCGGGTGCCGAAGCGCGTTTCGGCGGTGACCGAGAGCGGGATTCACGGGCGCGACGACGTCGCTGCCATGAACGCGGCCGGCGTGCGCGCGTTTCTCGTCGGAGAGGCATTCATGCGCGCCGGGGATCCCGGCGCGGCGCTGACGGCGCTGTTCGGCACCTAGCGGGTGCCGAACACCACCATGGTCTTGCCCTTCACCGATACCAGCCCCTGATCCACCAGCGTCTTCAGCACGCGGCCCACCATCTCCCGGGAGCAACCGACGATGCGGCCGATCTCCTGGCGGGTGATCTTGATCTGCATGCCGTCTGGGTGGGTCATGGCATCCGGCTGCTTGGTGAGCTCGAGCAGGGTGCGAGCCACCCGGCCGGTGACGTCCAGAAACGCCAGATCGCTGACCTTCTGCGTGGTTCGGGTGAGGCGCTCCGCCATCTGCCGACCCACCGCGTACAGGAGCTCGGTGTGCTTCTCAGCGAGCTCGCGGAACTTGGCGTACGACAGTTCCGCCACTTCACACTCGGATTTCGCCTTCACCCACGCGGAACGCGGGGTGTCCTCGGTGAACAGCGGCATCTCACCGAAGAAGTCGCCCTTGTTCAGGTAGGAGACGATGATCTCCCGGCCGGACTCGTCTTCCACCAGGACCGTCACGGATCCCTTGAGGATGTAGTAGATGGAATCGCTCTTGTCGCCGGCGTAGATCAGCGTGCTTTTCGCGGGGTACTTGCGCCGATGCGCGGCCGCCAGGAACGCATCCAGATGACCACTGGCTTCCGGAGATCCCGAGTTCAGCCCCTTCGCCATCAGCGGACGCCCGGCGCTGGAGCGGCCGGAACTCACGGCCGCCGTCTGCGTGTTCTTGGATGCAAGCATGGTCGTTCCGCTCCTTCGTAACCTTTCCTGATTAACTATGGCAAAGATTTGTAGGAATAATGTGAACCGTTCGACAGATGGCACTATTTCACAGTATGGACGGTCCTGGTTCACTGCCGAGCCCGGTCAATCGTCACGTCCTGTCCCATTGGTTCCGGGAAAGCTTCACCATGCACGCAAAAATACAATGGCACGATAACGCCCACTTCACCGCTGTGGCAGACTCCGGCCACCCGGTGCCCCTGGATGGCCCGCCGGAAGGCGGCGGCGCCAATCGCGGAGCCCGGCCCATGGAGCTGGTGCTCATGGGGCTCGGCGGCTGCGCCTCCTACGACGTGGTCAACATACTTTCCAAGTCGCGCCAGGCAGTCACCGATTGCGTCACCGAGATCGACGCCGAGCGCGCCGAAGCCGTGCCGCAGGTGTTCACCCGCATTCACCTGCATTTCCGTGTGACCGGGCGGGACCTCGACCCAACGAAGGTGGCGCGGGCCGTCTCCCTGTCCGCGGACAAATACTGCTCCGCGTCGATCATGCTCGAGCGGGCCGGCGTGACCATCGAACACGATTTCGAGATCGTGGAAGCCTGACGCCCCGTTCCGGGGGCGCAGGGCGGTCTATACGCGGTAGGTCGTCTCGGTCATTACCCGCGACAGCAGGCTCATGGCGCGCTTGGCGGGCCGCGGGAACGGCGCGCCTCCCCTGGCCAGCGCGTCGGTGCCGTGGCGCGCCTCGTCCTCGCGCATGTGCTCGACGATGCGTCGGCTGCGCTGATCGTCTTCCGGCAGCGCCTCGAGATGGCGGTCGAGGTGCCGGCACACCTGATCCTCGGTGGCTTCGACGAAGCCGAGGCTGATCCGGTCTCCGAGCAGCCCGGTGGCGGCGCCCATGGCATAAGACAACCCGTAGAACACCGGGTTGAGCACGCTCGGGCGGCTGTCCAGCTCGGTCAGGCGTTGCTCGCACCAGGCCAGATGGTCCGCCTCCTCCGCTGCCGCCGCCTCCAGCGAGTGGCGAACCTCCGGATTCCGGGCCGTCACAGACTGCCCGTAATACAGAGCCTGCGCACAGATCTCGCCGGTGTGATTGACCCGCATGAGACCGGCGGAATGCCGCCCCTGCTCCGGCGCCATCGCCGCCGATGCGGTGTCCGCCGCCGGGTTCGGGCGCTCGGCCCTGTGCACACCTGCGAGCGCGCGCAGGGCCCGATCCACCTGACCGATGATGGCGTCGGCGAGAGCCATGGCGTTCGACCTCCCTGATGAATCGCTCCAGCCACAAGAGACACGGCGCACTCACGCTGCCGTGATCCTGGTCCACACTGACCATGCTGGACATTACACATCAAGCGAGGAGGATGCACGGTGGCAGACACCAAGGACCTGGCCATGATCCTGGACGCCGGGATCCCGATCGTCGCGGTGGAATCGGCGGACGAGCGCCGGGTTCTGGCGCTGCTCCTGCGGCTGGCCATGGAACGTCAGCTCGCATTCTTCGAGTGGCGCACCACCCGCGGTCTCGAGCGCGGCGGTTTCGGTTCCGAGCCCGAGCGGGGCGAGGAACTCGCGGATCCCGAGGCGCTGCTGGCGCACATCGCCGCCACCCCGGGGCCCGCGCTCTACGCCCTGTGCGACTTTCATCCGTACCTGGTGAACGAGCCGAAGATCGTCCGGTACCTGAAGGACATCGCGCTGGAGCAGGAGCGGCTCGGCAACACCCTGGTGCTGGTGAGCCACGCCCTGGAGATCCCGAAGGAGATCGGCCGACTCAGCGCCAAGTTCGACCTGCGGCTGCCCAGCGACCAGGAGCTCGTGGCCCTGATCCGCACCCAGGCCAAAGCCTGGTCCGAGGCCAACGGGGGCCGCAAGGTGCGCACCGACCAACAGACGCTGGATCGGCTGGTGGCCAACCTGCGCGGCGTCTCGCACGCCGACGCCCAGGTGCTGATCCGCCACGCCGTATTCGACGACGGCGCCATCACCGACTCGGACATCCCCGAGGTCAACCGGCTGAAGTTCGAGCTCATGGATGCCGAAGGCGTGCTGCACTTCGAGTACGACACCGAGTCGCTGGCCGACGTGGCCGGGCTCGACAACCTGAAGTCGTGGCTCTCTCTGCGCCGGCACGCGTTCCTCGAGGCCAGCGCCGATCGCCCCCGCGGGGTGCTGCTGCTGGGCGTTCAGGGCGGCGGCAAGAGCCTCGCCGCCCGCGCCGTGGCCGGTACCTGGGGCGTGCCGTTGTTGCGCCTGGATTTCGGCACCCTGTACAACAAATACTTCGGCGAGACCGAGCGCAATCTGCGGAATTCGCTTCGGCAGGCCGCGCTCATGGCGCCCTGTGTGCTGTGGATGGACGAGATCGAGAAGGGCGTCGCCACCGGCGACTCGGACAACGCCACCAGCCAGCGCGTGCTCTCCACCCTGCTCACGTGGATGGCCGAGAACCAGGACGCCGTGTTCATCGTCGCCACGGCCAACGACATCGCGCCCCTGCCGCCGGAGCTCGTGCGCAAGGGGCGGCTCGACGAGCTGTTCTTCGTGGACCTGCCTGAGGTGGAGGCACGCCGGGAGATCTTCCGGATCCATCTGGCCAAACGGGGCATCGAGGCGGAGCACTTCGACCTCGACGCTCTGGCAGCGGCGGCCGAAGGCTTCACCGGAGCCGAGATCGAAGAGGCCATCGTCGCCGCCCGGTATCTGGCCGGTGCCCGCGCCGAAGCCGATGCCCCGGCAGCGCTGACGCAACAGGACGTCGTGGACGCCATCTCGCGGACGTTTCCCATTTCCGTCACCCGCGCCGAGAGCATTCGGGGGCTGCGCGAGTGGGCCCGGGAGCGTACCGTCCCGGCGTGAGTGCCGGGCGCCAGCCGGGTCACGCGCCGCCGCCCGCGGCACCCTCGCAGACAGGACGGGCATCGATGTCGCGCTCGGCGAGCAGAAACGCGGCCAGGTAGCGCTCGCTCAGACGCCCGCCGACGATGGCGTAAGTCTCGCCCGCCGACAACATCCGCGCTGCGCGCCGCACCTCGCCCGGCTCCAGATACACGTGGCCGGGCCGGGGGATCGGCGGCGGCGCATCGAGGTCGATCACGCAGCACCCGGCGGGGGACGGCAACGGCCGAATCACGGGATCGAGCAACCAGCGCCGGAAGTGCTCCGCCGACAGCGACACCGTGGCGCCCGGGCCGGTCATGACCACGCTGGCATTGCGCCCGCGCCCGGTGACCAGCGCATCTTCACCGAACAGATTGCCCGGCTCCAGGAGTGCCACGGGAGCGCCGTCGCCGCTGCAGCGAATCTCCGCCGCGCCGCTGCACAGCACGTAGCAGCACGTGGCTGCCTCGCCGGCCGTCACGATCCTGGCGCCGGCCGCATGCGCCTCCAGGGTCATGGCGCGAAGCACCCGCTGCCAGGCCGCCGGCGGCAGCCGCTGCATCAACGGCGAGGCGAGAAACCGCGGCTGCCAGGAAT
>JBMCWS010000009.1:0-45232 GCA_048621375.1 Pseudomonadota bacterium
CATCCGGGTCTTTCCGCTCTCGAACTGGACGGAGCTCGACATCTGGCAGTACATCTATCAGGAGAATCTGTCCATCGTGCCCCTTTACTTCGCCAAGGAGCGCCCGGTGGTGGAGCGCGACGGCATGCTCATTCTCGCGGACGACGATCGTCTGCCGCTCGAGCCCGGGGAGCAGCCGCAGATGCGCAAGGTGCGGTTCCGTACGCTGGGTTGTTACCCGCTCACCGGCGCCATCGAGAGCGATGCCACGGATCTGCCGGGCATCATCGAGGAAATGCTGCTCACCCGCAGCTCCGAGCGCCAGGGGCGCGCCATCGATCACGACGCCGCGGCGTCCATGGAGAAGAAGAAGCAGGAAGGCTACTTCTGAGAAGGCCAACTTCCCTATGACCCAGACCATCGAAGCCTACCTGCAGGAGCAGGCGGCCAAGACCACACTCAAATTCCTCACGTGCGGCAGCGTCGACGACGGCAAGAGCACGCTGATCGGCCGGCTGCTGTTCGACTCGAAGCTCATCTTCGAGGATCAGCTCGCGGCGTTGGAAGCCGACAGCCGCCGGGTGGGCACTCAGGGCGAGGACATCGACTTCGCGTTGCTGGTGGACGGGCTGGCCGCGGAGCGCGAGCAGGGGATCACCATCGACGTGGCCTACCGCTACTTCGCCACCGACCGGCGCAAGTTCGTGGTGGCGGACACGCCGGGGCACGAGCAGTACACGCGCAACATGGCCACCGGCGCTTCCAATGCGGAAGTGGCGGTGATTCTGGTGGACGCCCGCAAGGGGGTGCTGACCCAGACCCGGCGCCACAGCTATATCGCCTCGTTGTTCGGCATCCGCGACGTGGTGCTGGCGGTGAACAAGATGGATCTGGTGGACTACGACGAGCAGGTCTTCCGCGACATCGTCAGCGAGTACCGGGCGTTCGCGGCGCAGCTCGGTGAGCTGAACGTCACTGCAATCCCGCTGTCGGCGCTCAAGGGCGACAACGTCTCGACCCCGAGCCAGCGCATGCGCTGGTACGACGGGCCGACCCTGCTCGAGCACCTGGAGACCATGGAGACCCACCGCGACCTGTCGGGCAAGCCGTTTCGCCTGGCGGTGCAGTGGGTGAACCGTCCCAATCTGGATTTCCGCGGTTACAGCGGCACCGTCGCCAGCGGCCTGGTGCGCCCGGGGGACGCGGTGCAGGTGCTGCCGTCGGGGCTGCGTTCCACGGTGAGCCGGATCGTCACCATGGACGGCGATCTCGAGCAGGCGCAGCCGGGCCAGGCGGTGACGCTGGTGCTCGAGGACGACATCGACATCAGCCGCGGCGACGTCATCGCCACCGGTGATGCGCCGCCCCAGGCTTCCGATCAGCTCGCCGTGCATCTGCTGTGGATGAGCGAGGCGCCCATGTACCCGGGGCGTCAGTACTACCTGAAAAGCGGCACCCGCACGCTGCCGTGCACGGTCACCGACCTGAAGCATACGGTCAACGTGAACACGCTCGAGACGCTGCCGGCGAAGAGCCTGAACCTGAACGAGGTCGGGGTGGCGAACGTGAGCTTGAGCCACCGTCTGGCCTTCGAGCCGTTCGTCGAGAACGAGGAGCTGGGCAGCTTCATACTCGTCGACCGTCAGACCAACATCACCGTGGGCGCGGGGCTGTTCGACTTCTCCCTGCGGCGCGCCGACAACATCGTCTGGCAGGCCCTGGCGGTGGACAAGCCGCACCGGGCGGCGATCAAGCATCAGCAGCCGGTAGTGATCTGGATGACCGGTCTGTCCGGGTCGGGCAAGTCCACCATCGCCAACCTGCTGGAATCGCGGCTGCACGACATGAGCCGCCACACCTACGTCCTCGACGGCGACAACGTCCGCCACGGTCTGAACCGGGACCTCGGTTTCACCGCCGCCGACCGGGTGGAGAACATCCGCCGGGTCGGGGAGACCGCGCGGCTCATGGTCGAGGCCGGGCTCATCACCATCGTCTCGTTCATCTCGCCGTTCCGCAGCGAGCGCCGCATGGTGCGCGACCTGCTCGAGGAAGGGGAGTTCATCGAGGTGTACGTGGATACCCCGCTCGAGATCTGCGAGGAGCGCGACCCCAAGGGCCTGTACCGCCGCGCCCGCGCCGGTGAGATCCAGAACTTCACCGGCATCGACTCGGAGTATCAGGCGCCGGAGGCGCCCGAGGTGCACGTGCGAACCATGGAGATGAATCCGGAGCAGGCCGTGGAGGCGCTGGTGGCGTACCTCGAGCAGCGGGGGGTGGTCTAACGTCGGCGGCCGCCGGGGCCGCCGCTGCCGCGGTTACGGCTTGGGCTCGGTGGGGGCGCCGGCCGCCTTCCAGGCCCGGTAGCCACCGCCGATGTGGCACACGTTCTCCAATCCCATGCGCTGCACCGTCTGGGTGGCCAGGGCCGAGCGCCAGCCACTCTGGCAATAGAAGACGAAGGTGCGGTCCGTGCCGAATACGTCCTTGTAATAGGGGCTGTCCGGGTCGATCCAGAACTCGAGCATGCCTCGGGGGGCATGGAACGCGCCGGGAATGCGGCCCTCGCGCTGGAGCTCGCGGACGTCGCGGAGGTCCACGAACTGGACGTCGTCGCGGCCGTGGAGCGCCCTGGCCTCGTCCACCGAAAGGGTTTCGATCTCCTGCTCGGCGGCCTCGAGCAGCGCCTTGTATCCGGTCGTGAGCGGCATGGTCATCCTCCTAGGCGGTGTTGCGGTAGCGCGGCTCCGGCACCAGCGCGGCAACCATTAGACCACCCGCCAGCAGGAACGCAACCGAGGTGTAGAACAGCACCGGATAGCCGAAGGTGTGGGCGATGGCGCCGCCGAGCAGGGGGCCGAAGGCGCCGGCGAGCTCCGAGCTCGAGTTGGCGATGCCGATGCGCACCGGCAGGTCGTCGCGGTGCCCGAACTCGAGCGTCATGTTGATGGAGGCGTGCTGGAACCCCTGGAACGCGGCGCCGATACCGATGAACACCGCCACGCTCATGAGCAGCCCGCCGGTGGCGATGAGCAGCAGCGTGGAGGCCACCCACACGGCGATGCTCAGCAGGAACACCAGCCGGAACCCGCGGCGGTCGGCGATGCTCCCCCACGCCAGGTTCGACACCGTGCCCGCCAGCGTGAACGCCACGGTGAGAATGCCCAGATTGCTGCCGGAGAGCTGCATGCTGGCGCCGGCGTAGACGATGTAGAACGGCAGTGCCATGCGCCCGGTGGTGGCCAGGGCGCGGGCGACGAAATAGCGGGTGAATGCCGGGTCCGCCCGCAGCAGCGCCGGGATCTCGGCGAGGCGTTGCCGCAGGCCCGCGCGCGGCCGCACTGTGGGCGGCTCCGGCTCCTTCATGAACGCCAGCGATCCGAGCCCGCACATGGTCAGCACGAAGGCGAGCACGAAGGTGTAGGAATAGCCGGTGACGCCGGGGTCGTCACCGAGCAGCAGCTCGCCGCCCACGTAGGCCACGGCGGCGGCGGTGATGCCGGCGAGGAAGTTGCGCAGCCCCGTCAGGCGGCCGCGCTTGGAAACCGGAATGACCTTCGACATCAGGAAGTTGAAGATCACCCCCTGCATGCCCTGGAACAAGCCGAACAGGGTCAGCCAGAAGAAGATGGCGCCCAGCGCCCAGGGGGGCGGCAGCACGAGCCCGGCCAGGGCGATGCCGAGCACCGACAGGCGCATGGCGCCGCCGGTGATGAATCCCATGGGCAAGACCCGGGAACGGTGCTCGATGAGATTGGCGCCGATCAGCGGGGTCAGCGCCATGCCGAGCGCCTGCAGCGACAATGCCGCCCCCACCGCCAGGTCCGAGCCGGAGAGCATCAGCACGTAGGCGGGCAGGAAAGTGGGCGCCGTCAGCAGTCGGAACCCCGTCTGCCCGAGCATGCCGTGTATCAGGTGGACGACGAAGTTCCGCGTCAGGTTGCGCTGAATCTCCGCGTCGTATCGCCGTTCCGCCCGGTGCTGCTCGGCGGTCTGTGTGGGCGCGTCGTCCAATCGCGCCTACGCGCCTTTCCAGTTCGGCTTACGCTTCTCGGCGAACGCCCGCGGGCCCTCGATGAAGTCCTCGCTGTTCAACATCGCCTTCACCGAATCGTACTGCGCGGTCATGGCCTCTTCGAGGGAAGCCGTGTCGAGACTGCGGTAGACGACGTCCTTGCTGGCGCGGATGGACAGCGGCGCGCACTCGCAGATCTGATCCGCCCAGCGCCGGGCCGCGGCCATGAGGTCGTCGGCGGGCGTCACCTCGTTGACGAAGCCGAGCTCCCGGCCCTCCGCGGCGGAGACGTGACGACCGGTGAGAATCATGCCGAGCGCGCGTTTCGGGCCGATCTGCCGGGGCAGCCGGTTCAGCCCGCCGGCGAGCGCGGCCAGCCCGACCTTGGGCTCCGGCAGCGCGAAGGTGGCATCTTCCGAGGCGACGATGAGATCGCACGCCAGTGCGATCTCGAAGCCGCCCCCCATGGCCACGCCGTTCACCGCGGCGATCACCGGCTTGGTGAGGTCGAAGCGCGAGGTGAGCCCGCCGAAGCCGCGGGGCATGGGCACCCGCTGGCCGCCTTCCGCCTGATAACGGAGGTCGTTGCCGGCACTGAAGCCGCGGCCGCGGCCGGTGATGATGGCCACCCACAGGTCGTCGTCGGCGGCGAAATCGTCGAACACCTCGCCGAGCTCCGCGTTGGCGGGCGGATGCAGGGCGTTGAGCCGCTCCGGCCGTTCCATGGTGACGATGCACACGTGGTCCTGTTTCTCGACGCTGCAGTACTCGGGCATGAGCGGCTCCTCATAGGTGGTGGGTGAGATTGAAGAAGTTTACGTAAGGTGCCGGCTCCAGCACTAGCTCGGTGAGACTGCAGTTGGCGAAGTGGTAGTTGGTCCAGCTCCCCGGGTCGAGGTCGATCAGCGTGCCCAGGGCCACCGCCATGGCGGCGCCGTGGCTCACCACCAGTACCCGCTCGTCGCTGGCGTGGCGCTGATGGATCTCCCGCAGGGCGGCCACCATGCGCTCCGCCACTTCGCGCAGGGTCTCGCCGCCGGGCGGGGCGAAATCGTGATCGCCGGTGGCGAGCTCCACGAACTGATAGCGGGTGGCGAGCTCCCGGAAGGGCATGCCCTCCCAGTCGCCGATGGCGTATTCGCGCAGCTCGGGATGCACCGTGACTTCGAGGTCGAGGCTTTCGGCGACCACGTGGGCGGTGTCGCGGCACCGGGTGAGCGGGCTCGAGTAGACGGCGCGCACCGGCGGTTCGGTGCCGCGGACGAAGCGCGCGGCACGTTTCGCCTGGCGGCGCCCGCGCCAGGTGAGGGGACTGTCGGTGGAGCCGTGCCAACGGCCCTGTTTGTTGGCCTTGATCTGACCGTGTCGCAGGAGGAGCAGATTTGTCATAGCCGGCGAGACTACCAGCTCGGCGTCAAACCTCCACGTCGATGAAACGGCCGGGCCGCGTGCGCTCCGGCTCCCGGGCCAGCGCCTGCTCGAGGGGAAAGCGGCGGGTTCGGCTCACGCGGGCCGTGCTGCGTTGGCTGGCGGCCGGCTCGGGCGTCGTGACCGCGCGGCGCTGCCCGAGCGCCGGTACGACTTCCGTCGCGGGCTGTGGCGTGGGCGTTTTCAAGAGGCTCGGGTATCCGTGACGTCGACGTGGGCTATTGTGCGCCAGGTCACGGCTGTGGTGGTAAGGTGCGCGCTCGGTATTGTTCGGGCTGTGTAAAGATGGCGGCAAGACGTTTCGCCGCAGCGCTGGCGGCGCTGCTCCTGGCCTCGACGGGCTGCAGCGATCCCACCGGGTACGAACGCTACGGCGGCAGCACCATGGGCACCTACTATCAGGTGACCGCCCGGTGCCCGGACGACGTCTCGTCGCTGATCGAGAACGAGCTGGCGGCGGTGAACGACGAGATGTCCACTTACCTGCCCGAATCGACCTTGTCGCGTTTCAACGCCGCGCCCGCCGGGGCGTGGTTTCCGGTGAACCGGGAAGTGGCCCGGGTGGCGCGCGCTGCGTTGGAGCTCAGCCGCGCCTCGGATGGCGCGTTCGACGTCACGGTGGGCCCTCTGGTGAATCTGTGGGGCTTCGGCCCCGAGCGGCAGGAGCAGGCGCCGTCGCGCGAGGCGGTGGCGGCCGTGCTCGACCGGATCGGTTATCGCGCGCTCGAGGTGTCGTTGTCACCGCCGCGACTGCGCAAGCACGGGGCGCTCTACGTCGATCTCTCGGCCATCGCCAAGGGGCATGGGGTGGATCGCGTGGCCGCGCGGCTGCAAGACGCCGGGTGCGACGCGCTGCTGGTGGACGTGGGGGGCGACATGAAGGCGAGCGGTCGGAATCCGTCGAACGAGCCCTGGCGGATCGGTGTCGAAGTACCCGACCCCGCAAGCCGGGGTGCGGTTCAGCAGGTCGTGCGGCTCGAGGAACGGGCGGCGGCGACGTCGGGCGACTACCGGAACTTCCGCGAGCGCGACGGGCGCCGGTACTCCCACACCATCGATCCGCGCACCGGCTATCCGGTGGAGCACGGTCTCGCGTCGGTGACCGTGCTCCACGAGTCGGCCATGTGGGCGGACGGCTATGCCACGGCGCTCTCGGTGCTCGGCGCCGAGGAGGGGCTGGCATTCGCCCGCAGGCACGATCTCGCGGCGATGTTCGTCGTGCGGGGCGAAAACGGTTTCGAGGAGCGTTATACTCCTGGATTCGAGGCCGCGCTGATCGACTGACGGGTCGGCGCCGGCGTACAGGTACCGTCAGCAAACATGCGGGACCCGAATCATGACTATGGTACTCGCCTTTCTGTTCATGCTCGCGATCGTCACGGCCATGTCGGTGGGCGTGATGATGGGCCGCAAACCCATCGCCGGAAGTTGCGGCGGCATGCAGAACCTGGGGATCGGCAGCGAGTGTGAGATCTGCGGCGGCAATCCCGCAGCTTGCGACAGTGCGCGTCGGGACGGCTCCGTGGACGCCGCAAAGCTGAGCACCGACGCCGCGTCCCGCGGCCGGCACGTGCGCACCCTGTAGCCTCAGCGCCGGGGCCGGCTCCGGGTCCGACTGATGACGAAGCGGGTCAGGTGCCGGGCGGCGGGGGCTGCCAGCCCCACCAGCTCGGCGCCCAGCCGCTGCCCCGAGGATTCCCGGGTGCAATGGGTCACCCGGGCCGCGCTGACCAGGTGATAGCTCACCGGCAGCACCAGGTGCACGCCGATCCACGCCCCCGGCTCCACGGTGCCGGAAACCCGGAATCCGATACCCGCCCCGGAGAGTTCCAGCGAGCGGCGCGGCGGTATCGGCGCGTCGGCCATCACCGCTTCTTCCAGCACCCCGACCTTGGCGTCGAGCAAACCGAACGCGGTACGTAGCCCCGGCTCGGATAGAGCCGCGGCCGCCTGATCCAGCTCCGCGCCCAGTTCCCCCAGTTTCGCCTGCAGGGCCACCGTCCGCGGCAGCGCCAGGGCGTCGCACACGTCGGCGGGCGTGGTGCACCCGGAATCCAGCGGTCGCCACGCGAATGGCAGGGTTTCCTCACGGCGTAGAAAGGCGCGATGGTCGTGGCTCATGGCCGAAGTGTAGTCCAGCGACGTGCTACCATCGCGTCGTCGTCGCCGGCGTAGCGAGCTCGTGAGATCAGCCGTGGTCCTGGCGCTGGGTGCGCGTTATGCGTTCTCGCGCCGCAGCACTCTGTCGTTCATCAGTCTGGTCGCCGTGAGCGGGCTGGCGCTCAGCGTCGCCGTGCTCGTGGTGGTGGTGTCGGTGATCAACGGTTTCGAGCGCGAGCTCGAGGACCGGGTGCTCGGGGTTCTGCCCCACGTGACGGTCTACGGCCGCTCGCCGCTGCCGGCGGATTCCGCTGGTGCCGGGGTACTGGCCGACGTCCCCGGGGTGCTGGGCGTGGCCGGCATCGTCCAGGGAGCGGGGCTGGCCGCGGTCAGCGACCAGGTCACGGGGGTGGTGATCACCGGCATCGACCCGCAAGGCTACCAGGCGGTCTCGGAGTACCGGCGCCACCTCGAGGGCGCGCCCGACCTGGAGCCCGGCGCCTACCGGGCCGTGCTCGGCGCCGGCGTCGCCCGCCAGCTCGGGGTCGCCCCGGGGGACGATGTGACCCTGGTGCTCCCCGCCGGCTCGGTGACCCCCGCCGGCGTGTTCCCGCGGCAGAAGCGCTTCCGAGTGAGCGGGATACTGCGCTCGCGCTCGGAGGTGGACGCACGGGCCGTGTACGTCCACCGCAGGGACGCCCAGCGGCTGTTCCGCCTCGGCGGGCACATCCACGGCTACCAGCTCCGCCTGGACGACCTGTTCGCCGCCAACGCGGTGGCGAGCTCGGCGCTGGCGCGGCTGGGGCGCGACCGGGTGGTGGCGCAGACCTGGATGCGCACCCACGGCAACCTCTATCACGCCATCGGCGTTCAGAAGAGCACCATGTTCGTGCTGCTGTCCTTCCTGGTGGCCGTGGCCGCTTTCAATCTGGTCTCCACGCTGGTCATGGTGGTGAACCAGCGCAGTGGAGACGTGGCCATTCTGCGCACCCTGGGCAGCGGCACCGGCACCATCGTGGGCGCCTTCGTGCTTCTGGGGGTGCTGCTCGGAAGCGCGGGCATCGCCGCCGGGGCCGCCCTCGGCGCCGCCCTCGCCATGGGACTGCCGCCCGTGTACCTATGGATCACCACGGCCCTGGAGCTCGATCTCATGAACCAGTATTTCGTCACCTACCTGCCGGTGGAGGTTCGCGCCTCCGACCTTTCCGGCATCGTTCTCACCGCCCTGGGGCTGTGCGTGCTGAGCACGCTGTATCCGGCCTGGCGGGCGGCGACCCTGGCGCCGTCGCAGGTGCTGGCCCATGAGTGAGCCGAGCCCCGCCGCCGCACCCGGGGCCGGGCCGGAACCGGTCCTGGCGGCGCGCGGCATCTGCAAATCCTACCCCCAGGGCCCCGACCGCGTGCAGGTGCTGCGCGGCGTCGACGTCGCCGTTCACGCCGGCGAGCGGCTGGCGATCATCGGCCCCTCGGGCTCGGGCAAGAGCACGCTCCTGCACGTGCTCGCCGGCCTCGACGAGCCCGATGCCGGCGAGGTTCTGGTGGGCGGGGAGAGCATGACCGCGGCATCACCGGCGGAGCGCGCGCGGCTGCGCAACCGTTACATGGGCTTCGTCTATCAGATGCACCATCTGCTGCCGGAGTTCTCGGCCCTGGAGAACGTGGCGATGCCCCTGCGGCTCGGCGGCCTGGGCGCCGAGCCCGCGTCCGCCCAGGCACGCGAGATGCTGGAGGCGGTGGACCTGGGGCCGCGGCTCGCGCATCGGCCCGCGGCCCTCTCCGGGGGCGAGCGACAGCGGGTGGCGGTGGCCCGGGCCCTGGTGGGTGCGCCGCTGGTGGTGCTCGCGGACGAGCCCACGGGCAATCTCGACCGCGAGAACGCCGCGCAGGTGTTCCGGCTGATGTGCAGCCTCAGCGACGAGCGCGGTATCGGCTTCGTCATCGTCACCCACGACGAGGGTCTGCTGGGCAACGTCCACCGGGTGCTGCGGCTGACGGACGGGCGCATCGCGTGACGGCGCGGGGCTCGAGCGCCGTGGCCTGGTGGGTCGCCCTGCGCTACGTCCGCACCCGGCGACGGCAGTTCTCATCGTTCATCACCCGGGCATCCGTGGTGGGCCTCAGCCTGGGCGTGCTGGTGCTGACCGTGGTGGTGAGCGTCATGAACGGCTTCGACGCCGAGCTGCGCGAGCGCATCCTCGGCACCGTGCCGCACTTGCTGATCGAAGGCGCCGGAGACGACGGCAGGGCCGAGCTGCGGGAACGCCCGGAGGTGACGGCGGCGTACAATTTCTTCGTCGGCGCCGGCATGGTCACCGCCGGCGGCGCGGTGAATCCGGTGAGCCTGTACGGGATCGACGAGACCTCCGTCGGCGCCATGCCGCTGCTCGAGGACAGCATGGCCGAGGGCAGCCTGCCTGGGCTGCTCGACGAGCCGCGGGGCATGCTGATGGGGGCGCCGCTGGCGGCGAGCCTGGGACTGCTGCCCGGTGACTCCGTGGCGCTCATCATCAGCGAGCCGGGCGAGGCCGGGGTGACGCCGCGCATTCTGCGCTACCGGCTCATCGACGTGTTCGAGGTGGGCGCGGAGCTCGACTACTCACTGGCCGTGGTGCCCATGGCGTCGCTGCCGGCCGCGCCGGAGAGGCTGGGCGCGGCCGGGGTGCGTGTGACGGTGGACGACCCCATGGCGGCGGCCGGTCTCGCCGCACGCCTGTCGAAGGCGCACCCGGATTGGTCGGTGACGAGCTGGGCCGACAGCTACGGCGAGCTGTTCGACGCGGTGCGCCTCGAGAAAGCGCTGATGTTCCTGATTCTGCTCATGGTGGTGGCGGTGGCGGCTTTCAACATCGTCTCCGGTCAATCCATGGCGGTGAACGACAAGCGTGCGGACATCGCCATCCTGCGCACCATGGGCGCTCGGGACGGCACCATTCTGCGCATATTCCTGCTGCAGGGGCTGATGATCTCCACCCTCGGCATCGCGGTGGGCCTGGTGGCGGGGGTGGTCACGGCTCATCACGTGGGCGCCGTGATGAGCACCGTGGAACGCTGGCTCGGCTTCAGCCTGCTGGAGGGCACCTATTTCGCAGAGGTGCCGTCGGTGGTGCAGGGCGGTGACCTGGCTGTGATCGCGGGCATCTCCGGCAGCCTGTGCCTGATCTCCGCCTGGATTCCCGCGCGCCGTGCGGCCGACGTGAACCCCATCGCGGGGCTGCACGGCTAACCCCGCTGGCCGTCGCCCCGGGCCGCGGCGTCTGCCGCCGCAGCGGTCGCCGCGCCAGCATCGGCCGTGCGGCGGTGGTCGCGGCGGGCGCGCCAGCGCCGGATGACGTGGAATCGCCAGAACACCCGCACCACGACCATGCCCGTGACCCCGGCCACCCAGCCGCACACCAGCGAGCCGAACAGCAGTGGCCAGCCGATCTCGCCCAGGTGCGCGGAGAGCCAGCTCCAGCTCATTTCGATGCTGGCCACTTCGATGCGCCGGTCCAGCAGCCACGCCCCCAGCCGATACGCGAAGTAGAAGATGGCCGGCATGGTGAACGGGTTGGTGATCCACACCAGGGCGAGCGACAGCGGCAGGTTGCTGCGGGAAACCACGGCAAGCACAGCGGCGATGAGCATCTGAAAGGGCACCGGGAGGAAGGCGCAGAACAACCCGATGAAAGTGGCGCCGGACACCGAGCGGCGGTGCAGGTGCCACAGCTCCGGCTCGTGGAGCCAGCGGCTCACGGGACGCAGGGCCCGGTACGTACGCAGAGCCGCGGGATTCGGCAGATGCCGTCTCAGGAACTTCTGAGGCATAACGGGATTATGCACCCGGAGGATGAATGCCGTACACGCAGCGGTACCTGCTGGGCTTCTGCGGCGGTGCCTTGCTCCTCGGGCTACCGTGGCCCGGCGGCTCGTGGTTGCCGCTGCGGCTGGCGGGTGTCGCCGGCGCCGTGGCGGTGCTGCTCGGCGCGGGCCTCGTATGCCGCCGTCGGGCCCGCCGTCGCGGCCGCGACGGCGGGCGGGGATGGCCCGTGGTCCTGGGGCTGCTGTGTGGCGCGTGCTGGAGCGGCTGGATGCATCACGACGCGCTGTCCGCCCGTCTGCCGGCCGCCCTCGAGGGGGGCGACGTGGAGTTCGAGGCCCGGGTGATCGGCGACCCGGTGGCTCTGACGGTGGCCCCCGGACAGCCGTCGGCGCGGCGCTTTCAGGTCCGGGTGGCCGGCGGTATGGGCGGACCGGCGCCGGGCACGGTGCTACGGCTCTCCTGGTACGGTGCGGAACCGGTGCGGCGCGGCGACGTCTGGCGCTTCCGGGCGGTGCTCCGACGTCCCTGGAGCTATGCCAACCCGGGTGGCTTCGACTACGAGCGCTGGCTGCTCGGTTCCGGCATTCAGGGCACGGGCTACATCCGCGAGGGCCGCCTCGAGGCGCGCGGGACGGGGGCCGCCATCGACCGCGTCCGAACGGCGCTCGAGGCAGGGCTCGAAGCCTCTGGAGCGCAACGGCGGGAGATTCTCCGGGCGCTGCTGCTGGGGCGGAGCAGCGCCATCGACGAGCAGCGCTGGGCCGCCTTCCGCGCCACCGGCACCGTGCACCTGATGGTGATCTCCGGGCTGCACGTGTCGCTGGCCGCAGCGCTGGGTCTGGGCCTCGGGCGCTGGCTCGGGGCGCTGTGTCCCGGGCTGCTGCTGTGGATGCCGGCGCGCGCCCTGGGCGCTGTGTGCGGCGCCGGGGTCGCGGCGGGTTACGTTGCCGTGGCGGGGGCGGGGCTCCCGGCACTACGGGCCTTGATCATGAGCGGCTGCGTACTGGTGCTGCTCGCCGGCGGGCGCAGCGGCCGGGCGGGAAGCGCCCTGTTGCTGGCGCTCGCCGGCGTGCTGGCGCTCGACCCGCTGGCGGTGCATCAGCAGGGCTTCTGGTTGTCGTTCGCTGCCGTGGGCATTCTCCTGCTCGCCCTGGGCCACCGTCACGATCCGCGCTCGCGCCTGGGGCCGCTGGTGCGCGCGCAGCTCGCGCTCAGTCTCGGCATGCTGCCGCTGGTGGCGCTCACCACCGGCACCGTGCCGTGGACGGGGATTCCCGCCAATCTGCTGGCGGTGCCCGTCATGAGCCTGTGGGTGGTGCCGCTGACGCTGCTCGGCGGCGCGCTCGTTGTGCTGCTGCCGGACCTGTCGGCTCACGCCTTCGCCGCCGCAGACCTGGCGCTCGGCGGCGTGCTGACGTGGCTGGACTGGCTGGCACGAGCGCCGGCCCTGCTGGTGCCGGCCACGGCGTGGTCGTTGCTCGTGGCGCAGGCGGCGGCGCTGTGGTGGCTGCTGGCGCCGCCCCGGCGTCACGTTGCGGTGCTGGGGCTGTGCGCGGCGCTCCCGCTGCTGCCGCGCCCGCCGGCGCTGGCGTCGGGCGAGTTCCGGGTGACCGCTCTCGACGTCGGCCAGGGGACGGCGGTGCTGGTGGACACCCGCCATCATCGCCTGCTGTTCGATACCGGCCCCGCTTATCCCAGCGGCTTCGAGACCGGCAGCGCCGTGGTGGCGCCGAGCCTGCTGGCCACCGGCCCGGCGCGGCTGGACGTGCTGATCCTCAGCCACGAGGACGTGGATCACGTGGGGGGCGCCGACTACCTCCTGGGTCGCGTGAAGGTAGAAACGCTGTTCGCCTCGGGGCCGCGCGACGGCGCCCGCGCCTGTGGCGGCCACGGCTGGCGCTGGGACGGCGTCGGCTTCCGGTTGCTCGACATCCCCCGGCCGGCCGAGGCCTCGGACAACGAGCGCTCGTGCGTCCTGCTGGTGGACGACGGCGATCAGCGCATGCTTCTCGCGGGGGATCTGGAGGCCCGGGTCGAAGCGTCGTTGCTGCGGGTGCTCGCCGCCGGCGGACACGGCCTCCGGCCGGGCGCGGAGCTGGTGTTCGCCCCCCACCACGGCAGCGCCACCTCGTCGTCGCCGGCGTTCGTGCGGCTGCTCGCGCCGCGGCTGGTGTTCGTCAGCGCCGGCCGTGGCAATCAGTTCGGGCACCCGCATCCGCAGGTGGTGGCCCGCTATCGCCGGCAGGGCGCGGCGGTGCTGCAGACCGGCGTCGAGGGCGCGCTGATCTGGCACAGCAGCGCACCGGACCGGGTGGTGCGGTGGCGCCGCGACCGCGGACCCTACTGGCGCTCGCAGCCCCGGGAGCTCAGCGATTGAAGGGCACCCCCTCGAGACGCTGGATCATGCCGCGCAGGTCGGCGATCAGGCGCTCCGTCTCGTCGGGGTTGAGGAAGCTGCCGATCTCCAGCTCGGTTTCCCGGCAGCGCAGCGACACCCGCTTGCGGTACCAGGGATGCTCCGGGGGCTCGACGAAGATGCGGGTGAAGTAGCGCTGGAAGCGGTGGCGCAGCCTGGGCCGGCGCACCCCGCGCTCGAACTCCAGGTACTCCGGCGAGAAGGTCAGCACTTCCTGCACGTGGGTCTTGCGCGCGCAGTAATACAGGCAGGCGAGCAACACTGCCATCTCCACGGCCACGAACGGCAGGACGAGCCACAGGCCGCGTAGCGCCAGCACCACGCCCAGGGTGCCCGACAGCACCGTGAGGGTGGCGACGAGCCAGGTGTTGGCTCGCCACGTCCAGGAGCAATTGGGCCGCAGGACGATGCGCCCGCGGGGCCCGGTGGTGTCGAACTCGCTGGCGATCATGGCGCCTCGTCCGTGGTGGCGAGCCGCTCGACGGCGCCCTCGGCGAGCGCCCGCACCTGCTCGGTGACGAACGTGGTTTCTTCCACCTGCCGGCGCCGGTCGATCCACCGGGCCGAGCGATAGCGGCTGGTGTCGGCGAGCTCGCAGGTTTCGCTGTGGGTGCCGGCCTCGACGAAGAGGTCGAGCACGGCGGCCTCCGGCAGCTCGGCGCCGGTTACCGTGTTCATGCCGAGGATTGCGCCAATCCGATCCACCTCGACGGCGAAATCGTCGTTGAGAAAGCGCCGTACCGATACTTGCCAATCCTCGCCCACCACCAGAAACGTGGCGGGGAACGTCCAGCGGCCATGCTGCTGTGCCAGCAGCACGGCGCCGGCCGTGTTCACCACCAGCACGTTGACGTGCACCTGGAAGTAGTCGCGGCCGATGGCGAGCTCGGTGCGCATGCGCTCCACGCTCTCCCACAGGTGACGGCCGACGACGCTGGTGAAGGCGAGGCCGAGGCCCCGGTCCTCCACCCGCTTCACTTCCATGTCCACGGTAGGCGTGGGTTGTGCTTCGACCCCGAGGGTATTGAGCAGGGTGAGCTTCACCTTGGCGCCGGGCTTGAGCTGCGGGTTGTCCGTCTGGACGAAGATGCCGCCCTCGGAGATGTCGCGCGCCATGCAGCGAAGCGTGCCGGTGGTGGGATGCTTGAGCTCCACCAGCAACGGCACCTGTATCCGCGGATAACGTCTCTGCTCCATGGAATCCCCACCCGGAGTTGAAATTGATTCCGCCGCCCGCATTGTATCAGCAGACGATTGACAGGAAACGATCATGCGATTGGACAAAATGACCAGCAGACTGCAGAACGCGTTGAGTGACGCGCAGTCCCTGGCCGTGGGCAAGGACCACAGCGCGGTGGAGCCGGTGCACCTGCTCTCCGTGCTGGTGGAGCAGCGCGAGGGCTCGCTGCTGCCGATGCTGATACGCGCCGGCGGCAACGGCGAGCAGTTGCGCCAGAAGATCGACGAGGCGGTGGACGCTTTGCCGACGCTCAGCTCGCCCACGGGTGAGGTGGGGCTGTCACCCGCGTTCGCGAAGGTACTGAACATGGCGGATCGGCTGGCCCAGAAGGCCGGGGACGCCTACCTCTCCACGGAGCAGGTGCTGCAGGCGATGTTCTCGGACTCGACGGCGGCATCCGTGCTCAAGCAATGTGGCGTTGATCAACAAGCGCTCGAACAGGTGATCGAAGTGGCCAGAAGTGGAGAAACCGTGTCGGACCCCAATGCCGAAGAGAACCGCGAAGCACTGGACAAGTACACGGTGGATCTCACCGCCCGGGCCGAGGAGGGCAAGCTCGACCCGGTGATCGGCCGCGACGACGAGATTCGCAGAACCGTCCAGGTGCTTCAGCGGCGGACCAAGAACAACCCGGTGCTCATCGGTGAGCCCGGGGTGGGCAAGACCGCCATCGTCGAGGGCCTCGCCCAGCGCATTCTCAACGGCGAGGTGCCGGAAGGCCTGAAGAACAAGCGGATTCTCGCGCTGGACATGGGCGCCCTGATCGCAGGTGCCAAGTTCCGCGGCGAGTTCGAGGAACGCCTGAAAGCAGTGCTCAAGGAGCTGGCGAAGCAGGAAGGCAACGTCATCCTGTTCATCGACGAGCTGCACACCATGGTCGGCGCCGGCAAGGCCGAGGGTTCCATGGACGCGGGCAACATGCTGAAGCCCGCGCTGGCGCGCGGCGAGCTGCACTGCGTCGGCGCCACCACCCTCGACGAGTACCGCCAGAACATCGAGAAGGACGCGGCGCTCGAGCGGCGATTCCAGAAGGTGATGGTGGACGAGCCCAGCGTGGAGAGCACGGTGGCGATTCTCCGCGGCTTGAAGGAGCGCTACGAGCTGCACCACGGAGTGGACATCACCGACCCGGCCATCGTCGCGGCCACGCGGTTGTCGCACCGCTACATCACCGACCGGCAGCTGCCCGACAAGGCCATCGACCTGATCGACGAGGCGGCCAGCAGGATCCGCATGGAGATGGACTCCAAGCCCGAGTCCATGGACCGTCTCGAGCGGCGTCTGATCCAGCTCAAGATGGAAGCCGAGGCGCTCAAGCACGAGTCGGACGATGCCAGCCGCAAACGGTTGAAGAACCTCGAAGAGTCCATCGGCGAGCTCGAGAAGGAGTACGCCGACCTCGAGGAAGTGTGGACGGCGGAGAAAGCGTCGTTGCGCGGCACCCAGGAGATCAAAGAAGAGCTCGACGCCGCCCGCGTGGAGTTCGAGGCGGCGCGCCGCGCCGGCGACCTGACCCGCATGTCGGAGCTGCAGTACGGCCGCATTCCCGAGCTCGAGAAGCAGCTCGGCGAGGCCGGCGCCGATGGCGAGGAAACGCCGCGGCAACTGCTGCGCAGCAACGTCACCGAGGAGGAGATCGCCGAGGTGGTCTCCAAGTGGACGGGCATCCCCATCGCCAAGCTGCTCGAAGGCGAGAAGGACAAGCTGCTCCGGCTCGAGGACGAGCTGCACAAGCGGGTGGTGGGTCAGGACGAGGCCGTGCGCGCGGTTTCGGAGTCGGTGCGCCGCTCCCGGGCGGGCCTGTCCGATCCCAACCGGCCCAACGGCTCGTTCATGTTCCTCGGCCCCACGGGCGTGGGCAAGACCGAGCTCTGCAAGGCCCTGGCTGAGGTGCTGTTCGACAGCGAGGATGCCATGATCCGGGTCGACATGTCGGAGTTCATGGAGAAGCACTCGGTGGCCCGCCTCATCGGCGCGCCGCCGGGCTACGTGGGCTACGAGGAAGGCGGTTACCTCACAGAGCGGGTGCGGCGGCGGCCTTACTCGCTGATTCTCCTCGACGAGATCGAGAAGGCCCACGCCGACGTCTTCAACATCCTGTTGCAGGTGCTCGACGACGGCCGGCTCACGGACGGGCACGGGCGTACCGTGGACTTCCGTAACACCGTGCTGGTCATGACCTCGAACCTGGGATCCGAGGCCATTCAGACCCTGTCCGAGGAAGGCGACTTCGAGCGCATCCGCTCGACGGTGATGGGCGTGGTGAACCAGCACTTCCGGCCGGAGTTCATCAACCGGGTCGACGATCTGGTGGTGTTCCATCCGTTGAACCGGGACCAGGTGCGGGAGATCGCGACCATCCAGTTCCAGGTGCTCGAGTCGCGCCTGGAGGACCAGGAGATCGAGATCGTTCTCGAACCGGAGGCGATCAACGCCCTGGTGGAAGAGGGCTACGATCCCGTCTATGGCGCCCGGCCTTTGAAGCGGGTGATCCAGAAGCGGGTAGAGAACCCGCTGGCGTCGCGGTTGCTCGCCGGAGACTTCGCGCCGGGTGACACGGTGCGGATCGGGTTCGCCGATGGCGAGTTCAGCTTCGCCCACTGAGGGTCTGCCCGGCAGTATTGTATGGATATACAGTATCTGCTAGGGTAGCCCTCATGGTGGGGACGCTGCCACTGTTCGACGAACTGGAGCCGCCGGCGCCGGGCCAGAGGTCCGGGCGGCCGGCGGCTTCGCTTCGCCATCTGCGCGCCGCCCGGCGCCTCTCCCGGTCCATGCGGCGCTACCCTGAGCGCTCGCCGGAGCAGACCCGCGCCGGCATCGCCATCTGCCGCCATCTGCAGGCGGTTCTCGCCGACTCGGAACGTTCCTCCGGGTAGAACTTTGGCCATCAATCTGTGAAGCTTCGTACCTGATGCGGTGAGCGATTTCAGGTGGTTGCGGGCCGCAACGGATGGTCGACGCATAAGGAACGAGGACTCGATGATCAAGAAATGCCTGTTGCCCGTGGCGGGATACGGCACGCGCTTCCTGCCGGCCACCAAGGCCATGCCCAAGGAAATCCTCCCCATTCTCGACAAGCCGCTGGTTCAGTACGGGGTGGAAGAGGCGGTGGAGGCCGGGCTCACGGACATCGGCTTCGTGACCGGCCGGGGCAAGCGCGCCATCGAGGACCATTTTGACGTCAGCTACGAGCTCGAGCACCAGATCGCGGGCACCGGCAAGGAAAAACTGCTCGACGGCATTCGCGCCCTCATCGACTCCTGTTCCTTTTCCTACACCCGCCAGAAGGCAATGAAGGGCCTCGGCGATGCCATTCTCTCCGGCCGTACCCTGGTGGGGGACGAGCCCTTCGGCGTGGTCCTCGCGGACGACCTGTGTTTCGGCAACAGCCATGGCGTTCTGCATCAGATGGTGAGCCTGTACAAGCAGTTCCGCTGCAGCATCGTCGCCATCGAGGAGGTCCCCGCCAACGAGACCGGCTCCTACGGTGTGATCGCCGGCGACGCCATCAGTGATCGCATTTTCCGGGTCACGGACATGGTGGAGAAACCGGCCCCCGAGGATGCGCCGAGCAATCTGGCGATCATCGGGCGCTACGTGCTCACCCCGGACATCTTCGAGATCCTGGAATCCACGCCCCCCGGCAAGAACGGCGAGCTGCAGATCACCGACGCCCTGCTCCGGCAGGCGGAGCAGGGATGCGTGATGGCGTACCGGTTCGACGGCCGGCGTTTCGACTGCGGCTCCGTCGCTGGCTACGTCGATGCTACCAACTACTGCTATCAGGAACTGTTCCTGAAGGACCGCTGAGGCGATGAGCGCCGGGATTTCCCTGGATGCCGCGCTGGCGCAGGTGACTGCCCGGGACTGGCGGCCCATTGCCTTGGCGGAGCCGGTGCCGGTGGCGCGCTTGCCCACCCCGGCGCTGCTGCTCGACGAGGTCGCGTTCGAGCGCAACCTGGCGCGCATGGCGGCGTTTCTGGGGGAGCGTGGCAAGCAGTTGCGGCCCCACGCCAAGACCCACAAGTGCCCGCTCATTGCGCGCCGTCAGCTCGACCTCGGCGCCGCCGGCATCTGCGTTGCCAAGGTCGCGGAGGCGGCGGTGATGGTCCGGGCGGGAATCGACCGGGTGCTGGTGACGTCGCCGGTGACGAGCCCCGACAAGGCGCGGCTGCTGGCGTCGCTGGCGTGCGCCACCACCCGGCTCGACGTGGCGGTGGACAGCCACGCCGGGCTCGAAGCGCTGGCGGCGGCTGCCGCCGCGGCGGACGTGCACGTGGGTGTGCTCGTGGACGTGGACGTGGCCATGGGACGCACCGGGGTCCGCGAGGGCGACGCCGTGCATCGCCTGGCGGAGGCCGCGGCAGCGGCGGAGGGGCTCGAGTTTCGCGGCTTGCAGCACTATGCGGGGCACGTGATGCACGTCCACGGCCACGCCGAGCGGCGGAGCCGGTCCCTGGCGCTGTGGGAGTCGGTGCAGGCACTCGTGGAGCGCCTGACCGCGCGCGGTCTGGTGCCCGAGGTGGTCACCGGCGGCGGCACCGGGACGTACGACATCGACTGCGAGGTGGCGGAGATCACCGACCTGCAGGTGGGCAGCTACATCTTCATGGACCAGGAGTATCGGCTCATCGGCGGGCGCGGGGGCGCGACCTTCGATGATTTCGAAGTGGCGCTGGAGGTGGCCGCCGCCGCCATCAGTCAGCCCGTGTCCGGGGCCGTTACCGTCGACGGTGGCTTCAAGGCCTTCGCTTCGGATACGGTGGCGCCGGCGCCGCGCACCGAGCCCGAGGCGAAGTTCCGGTTCGCCGGCGACGAGCATGGGGTGGTCATTCCCGGCGCCGGGAGCGATTTCGGCGCGCGCCTGCAACGCCGCGATCCCGGCGAGCTGGGACGCATTCACAGATTCATCGCGCCGCATTGCGATCCGACGGTCAACCTCTACGATTGGTACTGGATCTGCCGGGATGGCATGGCCACCGCAATGTGGCCCATCGCGGCGCGCGGCTGTTCCTGGTAGGGGGAATCCATGTTGGAGATCGTGCAATCCGGCGGCTGGCTGATGGTGCCCATTCTGCTCTGCAGCATCATCGCCGCCGCCATCGCGGTGGAGCGGCTGTGGACGCTACAGCGCTCGCGCATCACGCCGAAGAGCCTGCTCTCCCAGGTCTGGACGGCGTTGCGCAACGGCGAGATGGACGCCGAGCGTCTGCGCGAGCTGCGCGCGTCGAGCCCCCTCGGCCAGGTGCTGGCCGCCGGGGTGGGTAACGCCCGCCGCGGCCGCGACGTCATGAAGGAAGCCATGGAGGAGGTGGCGTCGCAGGTGAGTCACGATCTCGAGCGCTACCTCACTTCCCTCGGGGTCATCGCCTCGATCTCGCCATTGTTGGGGCTGCTCGGCACCGTGGTCGGCATGATCAAGGTGTTCACCGCGCTCATGCTCGAAGGCGCGGGCAACGCCAATGTGCTCGCCGGCGGTATTTCCCAGGCGCTCATTACCACCGCGGCGGGGCTCTCGGTGGCGATACCGTCGATCATGTTCCACCGCTTCCTGCTGCGCCGGGTCGACGAGCTCATGGTGACCATGGAGCAGGAAGGCGTGAAGCTCGTCGAGATCATGCATGGCGGCGACGACGAAGAGCCACGGCTATGAATTTCCGGCGACGGCGGCGGGAGGAGCCGGGGGTGGATCTCACGCCCCTGATCGACGTGGTATTTCTGTTGCTGATCTTCTTCATGGTCTCGACCACGTTCATCCGCGAGACCCAGCTCAAGATCGATCTGCCGGAGGCCAGCGGCGAGCTGCAGGAGGTGGAGAACGAGGTGCTCGAGATCACCATCGACCGCCGCGGCGACTACGCGGTCAACGAGCGGCTGCTGGCGGACGACGACATGGATACCCTGTTACGGGCGTTGCGCGAGTTCATGGAGGGTCGGGATCCGTCCACCCGGGTGATCATCACGGCCGATGCCACGGCCGAGCACCAGTCGGTGGTGCGTGCCATGGACGCCGCCGGCCGGCTCGGGCTGTCACGCATCAGCATCACCACCCGGCAGCCGGAGGACGTGGAGTAATCCCGTGCACGCGACCGAAGGCAAGCATGGCGGCGCCGTTTCCGGCACCGGCTCCGAGCGGCCGTCGAGCGCCGGCGACTGGCAGACGTACAAGCGGCTGCTCGGCTACGTGCGCCCGTACTGGCCGCTGTTCCTGCTGTCGGTGGCGGGCTTTCTACTCGGCAGCGGCGCCGAGGCGTACTTCGTCAAGCTGTTCGGCGATCTCATCGACCGATGGGACCAGGTCGCGGTGGAGCCGGCGTACGGCATTCCCCTGCTCATGCTCGCCGCGGCGCTGGTCCGCGGCTTCGGCGCGGTGGCGGGCGAGCTGCTGCTGAGCCGCATCTCCTTCGGCGTGGTGCACGCGGTGCGCACCCAACTCTTCGATCAGCTGCTGCGCATGCCCAGCGCCTATTTCGACGCCAGCTCCCAGGGGCACCTGGTCTCGCGTATCACCTACAACGTCGCCCAGCTTCGCGATACCGGCACCGACGCGCTGAAGTCGATCATCCAGGACGGCGGCAAGGTGGTGATCTACCTGGGCTACATGCTCTACCTGAGCTGGAAGCTCACGGCCATATTTGCGGTGAGCGCGCCGCTGGTGGCGCTGGTGGTGGTTTTCGCCAGCCGGCGGTTCCGCCGCATCAGCCGTCGCATCCAGAACTCTATGGGTAACGTCACCCACGTGACCTCGGAGGCGGTCTCCGGCTATCGGGTAGTGCGCATCTTCGGCGGCGAGCACTACGAGCAGGAGCGCTTCCACCAATCCAGCCGCTACAATCAACGCCAGAATCTGAAGATGGTCGCCACCAAGGTGACCAGCACCCAGGTGATCCAGATCTTCGTGGCGGGGGCGCTCGCGCTGCTCATCGCGCTGTTGTTCCGTCCGGAGGTGGGGGGCGATCTCAGCACCGGGCAGGTGGTGACGTTCCTCGGGCTCGCCGGCATGCTCGCCAACCCCATCCGCAAGCTCTCGGAAGTGAATGCCCGGCTGCAGCGCGGACTCGCGGCCGCCGAGGACGTGTTCGGCCAGATGGATCAGCCCCCGGAGCCGGATACGGGCACCCTGGAGGTGGACCGAGTCGAGGGGCGGCTGGCGTTTCGGCACGTGGATTTCGCTTATCACCAGAACGGGCCCCTGGTGCTCGAGGATGTCAACGTCACCGTCGAGCCGGGGCAGACCGTGGCCCTGGTGGGCCGCTCCGGAAGCGGCAAATCCACGCTGGCGAGCCTGATTCCCCGCTTCTACGAGCCGGTGCGCGGAGAGATCCTGCTCGACGGGCGGCCGCTGGAGCGCTACACCCTGGCCTCGCTGCGGCGCCAGATCGCCCTGGTCACGCAGCAGGTGACCCTGTTCAACGACACCCTGGAACGCAACATCGCCTACGGCACGCTGGCGGACGCCGGCGCCGACGCAATCCACGACGCGGTGCGGCGGGCCCACGCCGAGGGCTTCATCAATGACCTGCCCGACGGCCTACAGACCATCGTCGGCGACGACGGCGTCATGCTTTCGGGCGGACAGCGCCAGCGCGTGGCCATCGCCCGGGCCCTGCTGAAAGACGCGCCGGTGCTGATTCTCGACGAGGCCACGTCGGCCCTCGATACCGAATCCGAGCGGCAGATTCAGGCCGCGCTGGAGGAGGTCATGCGCGGGCGCACCACGCTGGTGATTGCCCATCGTCTGTCGACCATCGAGAACGCCGATCTGATTCTGGTGATGGAGGCGGGCCGGATCGTCGAGTCCGGTACCCACCGCTCACTGCTGGAGCGCGGCGGAACCTATGCGGCGCTCTATGACGCGCAGTTCGAAGACGGTGCCCGGGCGCCGGTGCCGAACCCGCACCTCGCCCCGGTGATCCCGTCGCCGGTGGCGGCGGCGCCGAGCGAGTCGTGGATGGCGCGCGGGTGGTACTCGAACGGCGGCTGGACCCGGCTGCTGAAACCGGCGGCGTGGCTGTTTCAGCGGCTGGCCGCGCGGCGCCGCCGGGCCCACGCCACCGGGTCCCGGAAACCCTGGTATGCTCCGGTGCCGGTGGTGGTGGTGGGCAACATCGCCGTGGGCGGCACGGGCAAGACGCCGCTGGTGATCTACCTGGCGCACTGGCTGCGCGAGCGCGGGTTCAGCCCGGGCATCGTCTCCCGGGGTTACGGCGGCCGCAGCGCCTGCCCGATGACGGTCGGCGCCGCTACCGATCCCGAGCTGGCGGGCGACGAAACGCCTCTGATCGCCGGCCGCACCGGGTGTCCGGTGGTGGTCTGCCCCGACCGGGTCCGGGCGGTGGCGCATCTTCTGGAGACGGCGCCGGTGGACATCGTCATCTCCGACGACGGGCTTCAGCACTACGCCCTGGGGCGGACGCTGGAGATCGCGGTGGTGGACGGCAGCCGTGGGCTGGGCAACGGCCTGTGCCTGCCGGCGGGGCCGCTGCGCGAGCCGCCGGAACGCCTGGACGAGGTCGACTTGGTGGTGGTGAACGGCGCCGGCCTCGGGCTGCGCGACGACGAGTGCCCGATGACGGTGACGGCCGGGGAATTCGTGCGCGTGACCACCGGCGAGCGCCTGGACGTGGGGCGCTTCGCCGCGCTGCACCCGCGGGCGCACGCGGTGGCGGGGGTGGGGAACCCGGCGCGATTCGCGCGCACCCTGGAGGGGCTGGGGCTGCAACCGCTGCTTCACCCGTTTCCCGACCACCACCGCTTCGAGGGCAGCGAGGTGGTGTTCGACGACGATCTGCCGGTGGTGTGCACCGAGAAGGACGCCGTAAAGCTGCGCCTGCTCGAGGCGCTGCCGCAGCAGTGCTGGTATCTCGAGATCGACGTGGCGCTGGCGCCGGAATGCGAGGCCAGGCTGGCCGGCGCCATGCGCCGCAACGGCATCGTCGGCGAGGTGGCCCGTGGCTGATCCGTTCGCGGTGGTCATCCCCGCGCGCTACGCTTCCACGCGGCTGCCGGGCAAGCCGCTGGAGCCCGTGGGCGATGCGCCCATGGTGGTGCAGGTGGCGCGGCGGGCCGAGCGCGCCGGCGCCCGGGAGGTGGTGGTGGCCACCGACGACAGCCGGATCCGGGACGCGGTGACGGCTGCGGGGCTCGAGGCGCGGATGACGCGCCCGGACCATCCATCGGGCTCCGACCGGGTCATGGAGGTGGCGGAGGCCTTGGGCTGGTCCGAGGATACCGTGGTGGTGAACGTCCAGGGCGACGAGCCGCTGATTCCGCCGGCTGTCATCGGCCAGGTCGCGGCCCTGGTCGCCGCCGATCCCGGGGTGCCGGTGGCCACCCTTTGCGAGCCCGTGGACGATCTCGCCGAGGTGCTCGATCCCAACGTGGTCAAGGTGGTCGCCGCCGCTGACGGCACGGCTTTGTATTTCTCCCGGGCGCCGATTCCGTATGCCCGGGACGCATTCACCGGCATGACCGAGCGGGCTCGAGGGCCCCTGCCGGAGCCCGCCGGCTGGCACCGCCACATCGGTATCTACGCCTACCGGGTCGCCGCGCTGCGGCGCTTCGTGGCGGCACCCGTGGGCGCCCTGGAGCGGTTGGAGTCGCTGGAGCAACTGCGTCTGCTGGAGATGGGCGTGCGCATCCGGGTGGCCGTGGCCGAAGCGCCGGTACCCGCCGGTGTCGATACCCCGGCGGATCTGCGACGCGTCCGGGAGCGGCTCGCGAATGGCTGAACCCGGTCCCGGTGGCTACCTCTATCGCGCCGGCTACCTGGCGCCGGCGGAGGGTGCCGCGCTGGCGCGCCGCCTGCACAGCGCCGCCGGCTGGCAGCGAGAGCGCCTGCACCTGTATGGACGCAGTGTGGCGGTGCCGCGGCTGCTGGCCTGGTACGGCGAGCCGGGGCTGAATTACCGGTACTCCGGGCGCGACCACCGCTGCGACGGCTGGCTTGCGGAGCTCGCGGATCTGGCCGCGCGGATCGCGGCCGAGCACGGCGTCGACGCGAACCTGGTGCTGGTGAACCGCTACCGTGACGGCAGCGACTACATGGGTTGGCATACCGACGCCGAGCAGGGCCTCGGCCGCGTGATCGCCTCGGTGAGCCTCGGCGCCACCCGGCGTTTCCTGCTGCGCCCGCCGGACCGGGAGGCCTCGGAGCGTCTCGATCTCGAGCACGGCTCGCTGCTGCTCATGGACGGCGCCTTGCGGCACGCGCTGCCGAGAACACGCCGGCCCGTGGGCGAGCGTATCAATCTCACCTTCCGTCGGGTGGCGCCCCGGTGAGCGGCGGCAGCCTCGCTGCGGCCAACACCCTGGGCGTTCCGTCCCGCGCGGACCGGCTGGTGCCGGTGCACGACGCGTCGACGTTGCGCCGCCTGGTGGATGAGGCTCGGGCGCAGGGCATACCCTGGACCGTGCTCGGCGGCGGCAGCAATGTGGTGCTGCGTCGCCGGGTGCCGGGCCTGGTGTGCCTGATGCGTAACAGGGGGATAGCGGTGGCCTCGGGGCCGGACGGCGGCGCCCGCGTCACCGCAGCGGCGGGCGAGCGCTGGCACGACCTGGTGCGCTTCACCCTGGGTCAGGGGCTCGTCGGCCTCGAGAATCTGGCGTTGATTCCCGGCTCGGTGGGGGCTGCGCCCATTCAGAACGTGGGGGCCTACGGGGTCGAGCTGGCGGACCGGTTCGTCTCCCTGCGCGCCCTCGACACCGCCAGCGGCGAGGTGGTGTGCCTGGATCGGACGGCCTGCCGATTCGGCTACCGCGACAGCCTGTTCAAGTCTGCGGAAGGCGCCCGCTTCGTCGTTTTGTCGGTCACGCTGGCCCTGGCGCGCGCGGGGGCGCCGGTGCTCGACTACGCGGAGCTCGCCGCCGAGGTAGGGCGCCTGGGTCGGTGGCGGCCGACGGCCGCCGAGGTGGCGGATGCCGTGATCCGCGTTCGCCGGCGCAAGCTGCCGGACCCGCGGCGGCACCCCAACGTCGGCAGCTTTTTCAAGAATCCCGAGGTGGCGGCCGCGCAGGCGCAGGCCGCATGCCGCCGGCACCCGGGCCTGACGACCAGACCGGCGCCCGGGGGCCGGGTCAAGCTGTCCGCGGCCCAACTCATCGACGCCTGCGGCTGGAAGGGCCGCAGCAGCGGCTCAGTGAGTGTATGGCACCGCCAGCCCCTGGTGCTGGTGAATCACGGCGGCGCCGCCGGCGCCGATGTCCTCGCCATGAGCGAGGACATCCGCCACGACGTGGATCGGCGTTTCGGCATCCGACTCGAGCTCGAGCCGCGGGTGCTCGGTCAGGACTGATCCCCCGCCTTCGCTTTCGGCAGCACGCCCTGGGCCTTGAGCTCGGCTTCGCGCTGCCGGCGCCGCACCTCCCGCGGGTCGTTGTAGGCCCGCTGCGGGCGTTGCGGCGCTTCCTCGGCCTCGTTCGCCTGTGGCGCCGCGGTGGCCTTGGATGCTTCCTTCGGGCTCCCCGCGGATGGTTCCTCCGCGCTGCGTTCGCCGGGCGCCTCGCCAGGCGCTTCGGCAGCACCCTCGTCGGGTCCGGCGGGAGCCGGCGCCGCTTCCGGCGCCGGCGTGGTGGAGGCTTCGAGCTCCGCCGTGCCGGATTCCGGGCGGTCCATCACCGTCTCCCCGGCTTCCCGGGGCGGCGCCGCCGCACCGCTCGGACCGGCAGCCGCGGGTTCTGCGGGCGCCTGCTCAGCGGCGGAGGCGTCAGCGGCGGGGGCCACCGCCGCTTCCACGGCGCCGGTTGCCGCTGGTGCGTCAGAGGCGGCGGAGCGCTGGGGTCGGGACGGTTTCCCGCCGCCTTCCTCGAGCTTGGAACGGTCGCGCTTGGGCATGCGTTTGCTCGCCGCCAACGCTTCCGGTGACGGCCTGCGCTCCTCGAGAGGCACGATCTGCGCCTCGGCGGCGGGCATGTCTTTCTCTTTCCCGTTGCCGGCGCTTTCCTCTGCCGCGGCGCTCGGCTCCTCGCTGCGGCTGCGACCGCCACGGCGCCGGCGCGATCGGGAACGGCCCTTGCCCTGCTCCCGTTGCTCGCCCTGCGCCTGCTTCTCCTCGGCCTCGCCGTTCCCGGACGTTCCGCGCCGGCCGTTGCGCCGCCGCCGGGACGCCTCGGCGTCGCCCTTGTCGTCGCGGGCCTCGACCGACGCGGCTTCCTGGCGCTGCTCGCGTCGTTGATCGTTACGCTGCTCGCCACGCTGATCGGCCGGTCGATCGGCGTGCTGCTCGCTGCGGCCGCGCTCCTCCCGGGAACGCGGCGGGCGCCGGCGGGTGCGGCCGCCGCTTTCGCGCCCGCTGTCGGACCCGGCCTCGCCTTCCCGGTCGCGTTGGGGTTGCTCGTCTGCTCGAGCGTCGCGACGCGAGTCGGGGGCCGGTTTCGCTCCCTCGCCAACGGGAGCCGCTTGCGGCTCGGGACCCGGGCCGAACAGGGTCGCCGTCAGACGCTTCAACAGGCTTGGGCGACCGTTGCCCGAGTGCGGCGCCGCCGCGTACGCGGCGGGCGCCGTGGCCGGCTCGGGCGTGGCCTGCTCCGCCGCCGGCTCCGCCTCGGCCTTCGGCTGCGGTGCCGGTGTGGTGCGGGCGATGGCGCGCACCGCGGCTTCGCGCTGGGTGGGCGCTGGCTCCTGGGGCATCTCGAAGTCCACCGGCTGGGCACCGGAATCCGTGAGGGTGTAGCTCGGCGCCTCGGCTTCCTCGGCCACCTGGTCGTCGCGGATGCGCTGGACCTCGTACTGCGGGGTCTCGAGGTTCACGTTGGGAATGATGACGATATGCGCCTGGGTGCGCTGCTCGATCTGGTAGACGTCGCTGCGCTTCTCGTTCAAAAGGTACGAGGCGATGTTGAGCGGTACCAGCGCGCGGATCATCGAGCTGCGTTCCTTGAGCGCCTCTTCCTCCATGACCCTCAGAATGCCGAGGGCCAGCGACCGGGTGTCGCGAATGCGGCCCTGGCCGCTGCAGCGCGGGCACACCTCGGTGGTGAGCTCGTCGAGGGACGGTCGCAGCCGCTGCCGGGACATCTCGAGGAGCCCGAATCGGGAGATGCGCCCCACCTGCACCCGCGCCCGGTCGTTCTCCAGCGCTTCGCGCATCTTGTTCTCGACCGCGCGCTGGTTCTTGTTGCTCGACATGTCGATGAAGTCGATGACGATGAGGCCGCCCACGTCCCGCAGGCGCAGTTGCCGGGCGATCTCCTCGGCGGCCTCGAGGTTGGTGTTGAGGGCGGTCTCCTCGATGTCGGCCCCCTTGGTGGCGCGGGCGGAGTTGATGTCGATGGAGACCAGGGCCTCGGTGGGATCGATCACCAGGCTGCCCCCGGAAGGCAGGCGCACGTTGTGGAGGAACGCCGTCTCGATCTGACTCTCGATCTGATACCGGCTGAACAGCGGAATGGAGTCGGAGTAGAACTTCACCTTGTCGGCGTAATTCGGCATGACCTGCTCGATGAAGCTGCGAGCCTCCTCGTAGGCCTCCTTGCCGTCGATGAGGACCTCGCCGATGTCCTTGCGCAGGTTGTCGCGGATCGCGCGGACGATGACGTTGTTTTCCTGATAGATGAGCGTGGGCGCCTTCTCCTGGGCCTCGGCTTTCTGGATGGCCTCCCAGAGCTGCATCAGGTAGTCGAGGTCCCACTGCAGCTCTTCGGCGCTGCGGCCGACCCCGGCGGTGCGAACGATCACGCCCATGCCCTGAGGCACCTCGAGCTTGCCGAGCGCTTCGCGCAGCTCGTCGCGGTCGTCGCCCTCGATGCGTCGGGAGATGCCGCCGGCGCGGGGATTGTTGGGCATCAGCACGAGATAACGCCCGGCCAGGCTGACGAAGGTGGTGAGGGCGGCGCCCTTGGTGCCGCGCTCTTCCTTGTCGACCTGGACGAGCACCTGCTGGCCCTCGGAGATCACGTCCTGGATCATGGTGCGGCTGCCGTTGTCGCCGCCTTTGTCCTTGCCGGGAGCGAAATACTGGCGAGCGATCTCCTTGAGCGGCAGGAAGCCGTGGCGCTCGGAGCCGAAGTCCACGAACGCGGCTTCCAGGCTGGGCTCGACGCGCGTGATGCGCGCCTTGTAGATGCTGGCCTTCTTCTGCTCGCGCTCGCGGTTCTCGATGTCGAGGTCGTAGAGTTTCTGGCCGTCGACCAGGGCGACACGCACTTCTTCGGGCTGCGTGGCGTTGATCAGCATTCGTTTCATAGCATCGAATCCCTCAATGGGAGCGCCGTGAGACGCTCGTTGTCACGGAGGGGCGAAAGCCGCGAGGGGTTCAGATGCCGGATCCGCTCATATGGGGCAGGGGAGAACGGGTGCTGGGCCGACGGGGGCGCAGGCTCGCACGTCGAATGGCCTGCGTAATGTTCGCCGGGTCTGGTCGAGGCTCATCTCAGGGTTCGTCGTGTCCGCTCGTCTGGGCACGGAATATGCTGCCGTCCTCGTATCTAGACTCTTCGAGCTGTCGTCTGCTCGGCTCGACCGCGCCGTGGCCGCGGACTGTCTTCACCGTGGCCGCGCCGGCGCGAACGCCCTGTTCTGCCTGCCTGGTCTTCAGCTTCGATCCAGGCGGCTGTGCCCGCCGGAGCATCGCCCCTGGCCGGCACAGCGGGTATCGTCTCTGCCTCGCGAGAGTCGTCGCTCGTGATCACGCCCGTTCCGGGCGGCTGCTCCGCAATCGGCGGAGGGCGACGAGTCTCGATTGCATTTCGCCTCACCGTTGGCTTTACTGAAACACTCTTGAAGGTCGTTCAAGCGGTTCCCGCGACCTTTTCGCCCACGACCCGGGCCGTGAGCGCTTGGAAAGGCCCATCGATAGTAGCAGTCTCTGGTAAGTGTCTCAAACGTCTCGAAAAAGCAGCCCCGCCTGATGGCGCGTGAAAACCCGGCCGGAAACGGGCCCGCGGCACGGCGGGTGATCGTGCGTCAGGACGCGGGGCAGCGGATCGATAATTTCCTGCTGCGCGAGCTCAAGGGGCTGCCGAAGAGCCGCATCTACCGGCTGCTGCGCAAGGGCGAGGTGCGCGTGAACGGCGGCCGGGTGAAGCCCACGCGCCGGCTGGTGCCCGGCGACGAGGTGCGGATCCCGCCGGTGCGCGGCATCACCGGCGCCGCCTCGAGCAGCGCCGGCGCCTTCATCGGCGACAACGTGCTGCAGGCCGTGGAGGCCGCGGTGGTCCACGAGGATGCGGATCTCCTGGTGGTGAACAAGCCTGCCGGCATGCCGGTGCACGGTGGCAGCGGGCTCTCGTTCGGGGTCATCGAGGCGCTGCGGCGGCTGTACCCCGACGGCGACCTCGGCCTTGCCCACCGCCTCGACCGGGACACGTCCGGGTGTCTGCTGGTGGCCCGCTCGCGGCGCGTGCTGCTGGAGCTGCACCAGGCGCTTCGCGATCGCGAGGTCAGCAAGGACTACGTCCTCGCCGTGTACGGCCGCTGGCCGCGCCGAGTGACCACCGTGCGGCTGCCGCTGGAGCGCTACCTCACCCGCAGCGGCGAGCGCCGCGTGCGGGTCAGCGAGCACGGCAAAGCCAGCCGCACCGATTTCCGCGTGCTCGAGCAAGGGCCGGACGCGACGCTCCTGGAGGCTCGGCTGCACACGGGCCGCACCCACCAGATCCGGGTCCACGCCCGGGCCACCGGTCATCCGGTGATCGGCGACACCAAGTACGCGCAACCCGCGCAGCTCGCGCGCAGCGAGGCGGCGGGGGTGCAGCGCCTGTGCCTGCACGCGCGCGCGCTGGTGTTGGAACGAAACGGACGACGGCAGCGATTCGAGGCGCCGGTGCCGAAAGTACTAGAGTACTCAGTACTCAGTACTTAGTACTCAGTACTTAGTACTAAGTATTAGAGTACCTTCATCCCCGATTCGCGGAGCATGCGGCACAGCTCGATCAGGGGCAGGCCGATCAGCGCGGTGGGGTCCTCGCCGCCGATGGACTCGAAAAGCGCGATGCCGAGGCCTTCGGATTTGAAGGCGCCGGCGCAGTCGAGGGGCTGCTCCCGATCGACGTAGTGCTCGATCTCCGCGGGCTCGAGCGCGCGGAAGCGAACCGGCGTGGAAACCACCGCGCTCCGGGCCTTGCCGCGGGCGGTGTCGAGGACGCAGAGGCCGGTGTGGAAGAGCACCTCGCAGCCGGATAGAGCCGCCAGTTGCCGGCAGGCGCGCTCCCGCGTGCCGGGCTTGCCGAGGATCTCGCCGTCGCAGACGGCCACCTGATCGGAACCGATGACCAGGGCGTCGGGGCGCGCTTCGGCCGCTGCCGCGGCTTTGCTGTGGGCCAGGCGCAGCACCAGCGCTTCGGGATCCTCGCCGGCACCCGCGGTCTCGTCCACGGCGGGTGGTGCGATCTCGAACTCGAGGCCCAGGCGGGAGAGCAGTTCCGCGCGATACCGCGACCCCGATGCCAGAACCAGCTCGGTCATGCCTGTTCCTCGCAGCTTGCTGAAAAGGTCAGGCATTCTAGCTGCTTGGCGCGGGTCCGGGGGGTGTATTTGCGCTTTACAGGGGCCCTCGGCGTACCTATGATTCGCCCGCTATGAATACCCGCCCCGACGAGCGTCTGCCTTACCGGGATCTGGCGAGGCAAGGTGCCCGGGTCTCGCGTTCCGTGCCGGGTGACGCCTTGAAGCGGCTGGCGGACGTGGCGCCAGGGTACGGCACCCTCAGCATCGAGTTGGCGTTCTCGCTGGACCAGGACGGGCGGTCGTGGGTGACCGGTTCGGCTGAAGCCAGCGTCGAAGCGACCTGTCAGCGGTGCCTGGAGTCGTTTGCCACGCCGCTGTGGGTGGGCTTCGAACTGTGTATCGTCAAGGATGCCGGGCTCGCGAGCGAGCTCGCCAACGACGTGGACGTACTGGCGGTGGACAAGGACGCGGTCACTCTCGCCGAGGTGGTGGAAGACGAGCTGATTCTCGCGGTGCCGGAGCGGCTGTGCACGGAGGAACCGTGTCCGTACGCGCCGGCGCTCAGCTACCCGGCGCCGGATGCGCCGGAGCCGGAACCGGACGAAAATCCGTTTCACGCGCTCGCCGTGTTGAAACGCTAGCGCCGGCAGATTCATTTTCTCCCTTTTGGAGGCCCCATGGCAGTTCAGCAGAACAAGAAGTCCCGCTCGCGCCGCGACAAGCGCCGCTCCCACGACGCGCTGTCGAAACCGGCGCTGTCCACCGAGCCCACCACCGGTGAAACCCATCGTCGGCACCACGTGAGCGCCGATGGCTTCTACCGCGGCGAAAAGGTGATCGAAAGCGCCGACTGAGCTCGGCGCGGCCGCGCGACGTGGGGGGTCGTCCTCGAATCGCCGTGGACGCTATGGGCGGGGACCACGGACCCGCGGTCTCCGTTCCCGCCGCCATGGCGGTGACGCACCGGGCGGACGTGGTGCTGGTGGGGGACGAGGGGCGGATACGCGACGTGGCGCCGGTGGGCGAGGCCGGCATAACCGTCCACCACGCTGGCGCGCAGGTGCAGCCCGGGCAGAGCCTCGGCGAGGTGCTGCGTCATGAGCCGGACACCTCCATGCGCCAGGCGTTGCTGCTGCACGCCGAGGGTCGGGTGGACGCGGTGGTCAGCGCCGGCGACACCGCCGCTCTCATGGCCCTTTCCCGCAGCCTGCTGCACATGGTCTCGGGCATCGAGCGGCCGGCCATCTGCAAGGACCTGCAGGGTGTGACCGGGCCGTTCTGGATGCTCGACCTCGGCGCCAACCTCGCCTGTACCCCGACGCAGCTCGAGCAGTTCGCCCGCATGGGCGCGGCAGCCGCGCGGCAGCTCGGCGGGATCGGGGAACCGCGGGTGGCGCTGCTCAACATCGGCACCGAGGCACGCAAGGGGCCCGAGGAGCTGCGTGCGGCCGCTGCGTTGCTCGAGGCGGCCGAGGACATCGACTATCGTGGTTTCATCGAGGCCAGCGCAGTGTTCTCCGGGAACGCGGACGTGGTGGTGACGGAGGGCTTCACCGGCAACGTGGCGCTCAAAGCCATCGAAGGCGCGGCGCGCATGGCGGGCCATCTGCTGCAGCGCTGGATGGCGTCGCTGAATCCCCTGGAGCAGGCGGCGCTGCGCGTCACCCGCGGCAAACTGGGCGCGCTTCGCCACGAGCTCAATCCGCAACGCTATAATGGCGCCAGTTTCATCGGTCTGGCCGGCGTGGTCGTCAAAAGCCACGGGTCGGCGGACGTGGACGGATTCACCAGCGCCATCGACGAGGCGCTGCTGGAGGTGGCCGGCCGGCTGCCGGACCGCCTGGTCGCGGACTTCAGGGGCCGGGCCTGACCGCGCCGACAACAACAATGATGAACGAGCAGTTAGCTGAGGAGGTGGCGATGTCGCTCGGTTTCGTGTTTCCGGGCCAGGGTTCACAGGCAGTGGGAATGCTGGCGGACGTAGCCGCGGAGTATCCGCAGGTCCAGGCGCATTTCGAGGCGGCGGGCGAGGCCATTTCCCAGCCGCTGTGGCGCATCGTCAGCGAAGGTCCGGACAGCGAGCTGGTGCGCACCGAGATCACCCAGCCCGCACTGCTCACCGCCAGCGTCGCCCTGTGGTCCATCTGGCGCGCCGAGGGCGGCACCGCGCCCGCCTGCATGGCCGGGCACAGCCTGGGCGAGTACTCGGCCCTGGTGTGCGCTGGTGCGCTCGAGTTCGAGGACGCGGTGCGGCTGGTCAACCGGCGCGGGCAGCTCATGCAGCAGGCGGTGCCCCAGGGCGAGGGAGCCATGGCCGCGGTCCTCGGGCTCGAGGACGACCAGGTGGAAGCGGTGTGCGCGGAAATAGAGGGGGTGGTTTCGGCGGCCAACTACAATGCGCCGGGCCAGGTGGTGATCGCCGGGGCCGCGGAGTCGGTGGCGGTGGCCGCCGAGCGGCTGAAGGACGCCGGCGCGCGCCGCGCGCAGCTCCTGCCGGTGAGCGGTCCGTTTCACTGCGCGCTCATGCGTCCGGCCCAGGATGCGTTCGCTGCCGATCTCGATGCCGTGACTCTGACGGCGCCCGGGATTCCGGTGGTGCAGAATGTGGATGCCGCCGTGGCCGCGGATGTGGACGAGCTGCGCCGCAGGCTGCTCGAGCAGATCTCGCAGCCGGTGCTGTGGAGCGCCTGCGTCAGAGCCATGACCGACCGCGGCGTCGACCGCTTCGTCGAATGCGGTCCGGGGCGCGTGTTGAGCGGCCTGATCAAGCGAATAGACAAGTCGGCGAACGCGGATCACCTGGGCAGCCTGGAGGCGCTGCGGCAGGCGCTGGAAAAGGATCGAGCGGAGTCATGAGCGATAACGAGAACAACGACGCACGCACGGTGGCACTCGTCACCGGCGCATCCCGGGGCATCGGGCGGGCGGTGGCGGAGCAGCTCGCGGCGGATGGCTACTTCGTGGCGGGCACGGCCACATCGCAATCCGGAGCCGACGCCATAGCCGGCGCGCTCGGCGACGTCGGCCTGGGTGTGCAGATGCAGCTCGAGGACGCCGACAGCGTGGCAGCGGCGCACGAGCAGATTGCGTCCCGCTGCGGCGCTCCGCTGGTGGTGGTCAACAACGCCGGCATCACCCGCGACAACCTGCTGGCGCGCATGAAGCCGGAGGAGTGGGAGTCGGTGGTGCAGGTCAATCTCAATGCCCTCTACCGCGTGGTCAAACCGGCGTTGCGCACCATGATGAAGACCCGCTGGGGGCGTATCGTCAATATGAGCTCGGTGGTCGGACGGATGGGCAACCCCGGGCAGACGAATTATGCTACGAGCAAAGCCGGGGTGGAGGGGTTCACCCGTTCCCTGGCGCACGAGGTCGCGAGCCGCGGCATCACGGTGAACGCCGTGGCGCCGGGCTTCATCGAGACCGACATGACCGGCGGGCTCTCCGAGGAGCAGGTGCAGGCCATGCAGGCGCGCATCCCCGCCGGACGTCTCGGCTCGGTGACGGATGTGGCGCATGCCGTTTCGTTCCTCGCCAGTGATCGGGCAGGCTACGTGACGGGGGCCACACTGCAGGTCAACGGCGGCCTCTACATGGATTGAACCGGCTGTGCGGCAGCCGCGAAGAGGATGGTTCATAAGCGAAGAATCGGCCGGAAAACAGCAGCTTAGTCGCACGGCAGTGGCCGTGGGCTTTGCTTGAATTGGGTATGCGCCCTCTATAGAATGCGCCTCGCCCTGCACCCCAGGAACCTGATTGGGAGATAACCGCCGCATGAGCAGCGTAGAAGAACGTGTTAAGAAACTGATCTGTGAGCAGCTCGGTGTGAAAGAGGACGAAGTGAACGACGAAGCGTCGTTCGTGGAGGACCTCGGGGCCGACTCGCTGGATACCGTCGAGCTGGTGATGGCGCTCGAAGAGGAGTTCGAGACCGAGATTCCCGATGAAGAGGCGGAGAAGATCACCACGGTCAAAGAGGCCATTGACTACATTCTGGCCCATCAGTAACGGAAACATTTCCGCTGTCCGTGCAGGAAGCCGCACTCGGACGCCGGTGCGGCTTCTTGCTATTGGGCCGGCGGACACGGAGCCGACGAAATGACGAAGCGACGCGTTGTGGTGACTGGGCTGGGAATGCTGTCCCCCATCGGCAACGATGTGGCGAGCAGTTGGGAAAGCGCCCTCGCCGGAAAGAGCGGGGCCGCCCCCATCGAGGCGTTCGACGCCAGCGATTATTCGGTGCGGTTCTCGGCTTCCGTGAAGAACTTCGATGCCTCCGAGTACCTCGATCGCAAGGAGACGCGGCGGATCGATCCGTTCATCCAGTACGGCATGGTGGCCGCGATTCAGGCCATCGCCGATGCGGGGCTCGAGAGTCACCCCGAGGATGCCCACCGCTACGGCCTGGCCATCGGCTCGGGCATCGGCGGCATCAACACCATCGAAGAGACGCACAGCACGCTGCTGGAGAAGGGGCCCGGGCGGGTATCGCCGTTCTTCGTGCCCGCCAGCGTCATCAACATGATCTCGGGCAACCTCTCCATCCGCTACGGCTACAAGGGGCCGAACATCGCGGTGGTGACAGCCTGTACCACGGGAACCCACAACATCGGCCTCGGCGCCCGCATGATTCAGCACGGTGATGCGGACGTGATGGTGGTCGGCGGCGCGGAGCAGGCCACCTCGCCCATCACCGTGGCGGCCTTCGGCTCGATGAAAGCGCTCTCCACCCGCAACGACGAGCCGGAGCGGGCCAGCCGCCCCTGGGACAAGGACCGCGACGGCTTCGTGCTCGGTGACGGTGCCGGCGTGCTGGTGCTCGAGGAGTACGAGCGGGCCAAGGCCCGCGGCGCCCGGATCTACTGCGAGGTGGCGGGGTTCGGCATGAGCGGCGACGCCTACCACATCACCGGACCCACGGAGGACGGCGAGGGCACGGCGGCGTGTATGCAGAATGCCCTGGACGATGCCGGCGCCAACCCCGACGAGGTCGACTACATCAACGCCCACGGCACGTCCACGCCGCTCGGCGACGTCTCCGAGACCAAAGCCATCAAGCGGGTTTTCGGCAGCGACACGACCGTGGCCGTGAGCTCGAGCAAGTCCATGGTGGGCCATCTGCTGGGGGCTGCCGGCTCGGTGGAGGCGATCTTCACCATCCTCGCCATCCAGAACCAGGTGCTGCCGCCCACCATCAACCTCGACGAGCCGGGCGAGGGCTGCGACCTCGATTACGTGCCGCACACGGCGCGGGACGCCCGGGTCCGGGCGGCGATCTCCAACTCGTTCGGGTTCGGCGGCACGAACGGCACGGTGCTCTTCCGGCAGGTCTGAGCGGTTCCGTCGTGTAGAATGCGCGGCAGGATGGTGCGTTCGAGGCGGCGAAACCTTGAAGTTCCGGCATAAGGCGGCAGCGACGCTGCTGTTGCTGGCGCTGCTCGCCGGCAGCGCCGGCGGGCTCTATGCCTGGCGCTGGCAGCAGGCGCCCGTGGACGTGGATGCCCCGCGAGTGGTGACGCTCGAGCCCGGGGAGTCGTTTTCCCGCTTCGCCGCGCGCCTGCACCGTCAGGGGCTGATCGAGCATCCGCGGTTGTGGGCCGCCATGGCTCGATTGACCGACCGCGCGCGTCAGATTCAGGCCGGCGAGTACCGGGTGCAGCCCGGCGACTCCCCGAACGATCTGCTGTCCCGGCTGGTGGAAGGCCGGGTGGTGCACTATCAGGTCAAGATCGTCGAGGGCTGGACGGCCATGCAGGCGGTGGCCCGGCTCGCGAGCCACCCCGAGCTCGAGCGGGAGATCGACGGGGTCTCACCCGAGACCCTGCTGGACGTGCTGGGGCTGCCCGGCGGCCACGCGGAGGGCCTGTTCTTTCCCGATACCTATCATTTCGTTCGCGGCGACAGCGATGCCGATGTTTTGCGCCGCGCGTACCGGCGCATGAGCAAGGTGCTGGCGCAAGCGTGGGAGAACCGTGCCGACGATCTTCCCTACGAGACCCCCTACGAAGCGTTGATCGCCGCTTCGCTCATCGAGAAAGAGACCGGCCGCGACCGGGATCGTCCCCGCATCGCTCAGGTCTTCGCGCTGCGCCTCGAGCTCGGCATGCGGCTGCAGACCGATCCCAGCGTCATCTACGGCATCGGCCGCGAATTCGACGGCGACCTGCGCCGCGTGCACCTGCGTGAGGACACCCCCTACAACACCTACGTGCACCGGGGCCTGCCGCCCACGCCCATCGCGTTGCCGGGCGGGGATTCGATTCGTGCGGCGCTGAACCCCGCGGAGGGCGAGTATCTGTTCTTCGTGAGCCGCGGCGACGGCACCAGCGAGTTCTCGGCGAGTCTCGACGAGCATCGTCGCGCGGTGCGCCGTTATCAGCTCGAGTGAGCGGATGAGGCAGGTAGCATGAGCAGTCGGGGGCGCTTCATCACCCTGGAAGGTGGCGAGGGGGTCGGCAAGTCCACCAACCTGGCGTTCGTGGCGGCCCATCTGCGCGCTGCCGGGGTCGAGGTGGTGACCACCCGCGAGCCCGGGGGCACGCCGGTGGCGGAGGCGATTCGCCGGCTGCTCCTGGAGGTCCAGGAAGAGCCCATGGCGGAGATGACCGAGTTGTTGCTGGTGTTCGCCGCCCGGGCCCAGCACCTCGAACGGGTGATCGAGCCGGCGCTGGCCCGCGGCGCGTGGGTGGTGTGCGATCGCTTCACCGACGCCACGTACGCTTACCAGGGGGCCGGCCGTGGCCTCGACGTGGCGGTCATCGAGGCGCTCGAGCGGCTGGTGCAGCGGGGCCGGGAGCCGGATCTGACCCTGTATCTGGATCTGTCACCCGAGGCAGCCGAGGGGCGTCTCGGCGACCGCGAGCGCGATCGCTTCGAGCGCGAGGCCAGAGCGTTCTTCGAGCGGGTGCGCGAGGGCTATCTGGCGCGCGCCGCGGCGCCGCGGTTCCGCGTGCTGGACGCGGCCAGGCCGCTCGAGGCGGTACAGGGCGCGCTGGCCGCCGCGCTCGATGCGTACCTGGCGGAGCAGCAGCCGTGACGCTGCTGCCGTGGCAGGCACCTCTGGCGGCGCAGGTGCGCGAGCGCCTCGCGGCCGGCCGGCTCGGCCACGCGCTGCTGGTGGCGGGCCCGGAAGGCTGGGGTGAGACGGCCTTCGCCAACTGGCTGGCGCTGTATCTGCTGGGCGTGGAGCACGCCGCAGATGCCGCTGCTGTGGCCCACCCGGACCTGCGCTGGCTCGCGCCCGACGGGGCGGTGATCAAGGTGGATGCGGTGCGCGAGCTCGAGGATTTCGCCCACGGCACGCCCCAGGCGGGGTCGCGCAAGGTCGCCGTGCTCACCCACGCGCACTATCTCAACGTGAATGCCGCCAACGCGCTGCTCAAGACCCTGGAAGAGCCGCCGCCCGGCACCCACCTGCTGCTGGCGAGTTGCCATCCGGGCCGGCTGTTGCCGACGGTGCGCAGCCGCTGCCAGACCCTGAGCATTCGCCCGGACCCGGCCGCGGCCGAGCGCTGGCTGGCCGAGCAGGTGAATGCCGACGACCTGGCGCTGCGCCTGTTCGAGCATGGGGGCGCGCCGGTGGCGGTGGCGGAGGGCGTCGAGGCCGGCGAGACGCCGCTGGAGAAGCTGCTGGAGGCGGCGCCGCGCGAGTCCGGCGCCGCCGTGGTGAAAGCGCTCATGGAGCCGAGCCTGGCCGGTGCCCTGGGGCGGTGGTATCGGTACGTGCTCGCCATGGCCGCCGGCTCACGAACCGTGCGTGGGTTCGAGCGGGCAACGCCGCGCGGGCTGATGGCGTTCGCCGACGAGCTCACCTGGGCGCGCCGGCAGCTCCTCACCTCGAACAGCGCCAACGCCCGCCTGCTCGCCGAACGCCTGGTCGCCCGCTGGAAGCGCCTCGCGTGACCTCGGTCATGCTCTCGCCCCCCGGCGAGCGTGCTAGACTCCGGCTGAATACTCTGTACTCGGTACTCCGTACTTCTCCATGAAACGCGGCGCCCGCAACGGCATTCTTTCCCTCGCCATCAAGGACAAGGCGGTGCTCTATGCCGCCTACATGCCGTTCGTGCGCAACGGCGGCCTGTTCATTCCCACCAAGAAGGAATACGAGCTGGGTGACGAGGTGTTCATGCTGCTCAACCTCATGGATGAGGCCGAGAAGATTCCGGTGGCGGGCAAGGTGGTGTGGGTGACCCCGAAAGGCGCCCAGAGCGCCCGGGCCGCCGGCATCGGCGTGCAGTTCAATGATCAGGACGACGTCGCCCGCAACAAAATCGAGACCTACCTGGCCGGAGCCCTGCACTCCGACCGCCACACCCACACCATGTGAGCGTCGGCATCGCCCGTGCTGATCGACTCGCATTGCCATCTGAATTACCTCGAGGCACCGGCGGATCGACTGGCCGGGGCGCGGGCCCGGGGCGTCGAGGCCTTCCTGTGCATCGGCGTGGACGAACCCGGCATCGGCGAGGTGCTGGCGCTGGCGGAGCACCACCCGGACGTGTGGGCGACGGTGGGGTTGCACCCCGACGGCGCCGCGGCGGCCACCGACTGGATCGAGCCGCATCTGGCGCACCCGCGGGTGGTGGCGGTGGGCGAGATGGGGCTGGACTACTTCCACGAGACCGAGCCCGCGGCCCGGCGGGCACAGATGGCGCGGTTCGACGAGCAACTGGCCCTGGCCGGCGCGCACGGGCTGCCGGTGGTGGTACACACGCGGGCGGCCCAGGACGACACCCTGGCGCTGCTCCGGGCGCACCGCGGCGTGACCGGGGTGCTGCATTGCTTCACCGAGTCCTGGGAAATGGCCTCTGCCGCCCTCGACCTCGGGTACTACGTCTCGATCTCGGGGATCGTCACGTTCCGCAACGCGGAGAACGTGCGCGAGGTGGCCCGCCGGATACCCGACGACCGTCTGCTGGTGGAGACCGACAGTCCGTGGCTGGCACCGGTGCCGTATCGGGGCAAGCCCAACCAGCCGGCCTACGTGGTGGAGACGGCGGCGTTCCTGGCCGAGCTCCGGGGGCAGAGCCTCGAGGCGCTGGCGCGGCTCACCGGCGAGAACTTCTTCGCGGCGTTCTCACGCGCCCGGCGCTGAGAACTCCTCCTCGAAGAGCCGGTAGTGGGTCTCGGACATGCCCATGGCCCGGTAGGTGGCCATGGCACCGGTATTCTCCCGTTCCACGTAGAGGCGCAGGCCGCACGCCCGCGCGTCGCTCCGGGCGCGCTCCCGGACCGCATGATGCAGAGCGCGGTAGACGCCGCAGCGGCGCTGACGCGGGTGCACGAACACGCTCTGGATCCACCAGAAGCGGCCGTTGCGCCAGTCGCTCCATTCGAACGTGACCATGAGGCAGCCGGCGAGCTCGTCGCCACGCTCGGCCACCAGGTAGAAGCCCTCGTCCGGATGCGCCAGCAGATGGCGCACCCCCTGGCGAAGCGTAGCTTCGTGCAACCCCTTGTCTTCGCTTTCCTCGGCCATGGCGCGGTTGAAGGTCACCAGGGTCTCCACGTCGGCGACGGTGGCGGGGCGCACGACGGTGTCGGGGCTGGTCTCGGTCATAAATGGCGTCCAAAGAAATCGAGCAGCATGTTGAAGCGGTGGATGGAGACGCTGCGCTCCTGCAGGCCGTGCTTCGAGCCCGGGTAGGTCATCATTTCGAAGGCCTGCATGCGCGATTGCAGCGCGCCGATGAGGCGGGTGGTGTGGGTGAACAGCACGTTGTCGTCGGCCATGCCGTGCACCACCAGCAGCGCCCCGCGCAGCCCGTCGAGGTGCGACAGCACCGAGCTGGCCTCGAAGCCCTGCGGATTCGCGAGCGGTGTCGAGAGATAGCGCTCGGTGTAGTGGGTGTCGTAGAGCCGCCAGTCGGTCACCGGCGCCACGGCGACTCCGGCCTTGAAGATCGCCGGCGCCCGCATGAGACACATGAGCGTCATGTAGCCGCCGTAGCTGTGGCCGAAGACACCGATGCGCTGCGGGTTCACCCAGCTCTGGCTCTGCAGAAACCGCGCGCCCACCGTCTGATCCCGGACCTCGACATCCCCCAGGCGCAGATGAATGGGCGCCTCGAACTCGCGGTCCCGGTTGCCCGAGCCGCGGTTGTCGAGCTCGAGCACGCCGTAACCCCGTTGCGCCAGCACCTGCAGCAGCAACGGTGGCCATTCGTTTCGAACCCGCTGCACGCCGGGGCCGCCGTAGACGAAGACGATGGCGGGAAAGCCGCCGTCCGGGGCGGTGCCTGCCGGGCGGGTGAGGCGGTAGTGCAGCCGCTGACCGTCCTCGGCGCTCAAGGTGCCGAGCTCTGGGGTGATGTGCGCGTCGACGTAGGGGAAATAGGGGTGGGCGGCGTCCACCACTTCGTGGCTCAGAAGCTGCGGGTCGCCGCCGCCGGCGGCGCCACCGTCGGCATCGAGCGCGATGAGCTCCAGCCGGCCGCAGTCCCGGAGGCTCGACATCCGGTCCAGGACCCGATCACCGGCCGCGGCGACCACCGGCTCGTGCCAGCCGGGGCGGTGGGTCAGCGCCCGGGGCGGACGTCCGCCGTCCAGGGCCACCTCGTAGAGGTGCTGCTCCGTGGGCGTGTCGAACCAGCCGGTCACCAGCGCCCGCTGTCGGTCGGCCCACAGCACCCGGTTCACCCGGCCGTGGCCTTCGGTGAGGGGCTCGAGCGCGCCCTCCCGGTAGATATAGAGATGGCAGTGGCCGCTGCGCTCCGAAGTCCAGAGGAACTCCGCCCCGGCCGCGCCCGCCTGCCCCGACGGCAACGGGTAGAAGTTGTCGTGCAGGTTGACCCAGGTCGCGGCGGTCTCCTCGAGCAGACGCTCGCCGTCCCCCGACGCCGGGTCGAAGAGGTACAGCTCAAGGGTGCGCTGGTCGCGGCTCTGGCGCTGCACCGCCAGGCGCCCGCCCAGCCAGGCCACCCGCGCCAGGTAGTCGTCCTGCTCGATGCGCCACGGAATCTCCCGCATGACGCCACTCTCGAGATGCAGCACCATGAGCGACACGTCGGCGTTCTCCGCGCCGGCGTAGGGATACCGTTGCGGGACCACCATCACCGCATCGGCGCTGACCTCGTGGCGCAGCGTCTCGGGGATCGGGCTTTCGTCCACCCGGGTGAAGGCGAGCCAGGCGCTGTCCGGCGACCACCAGTAGCCCTCGAAGCGGTGCATCTCCTCCTGCGCGATGAAATCGGCGAGGCCGTTGCTGATGGGGCCGCCGCCGTCAGCGGTGAGCGGCGTCTCGCGGGCGTTCTCGAAGTCGTAGCGATACAGGTCGCCGCGGCGGACGTAGGTGACACTGCGCCCGTCCGGAGAGAAACGTACGTCGGTCTGCCGGGTGCCCGCGGGGGTGACGCGTTCGAGCGCGCCGCCGGCGAGGTCCATGACGAAAGCCGCGCCCGCCACCGGCAGCAGCAGCCGGCGGCCGTCGGGGCTGAAGCGGTAGGCGGTGATCCCGCCGGCGAACTGGCGCCGGCGTTCGCGCTCGGCTTTCTCTTCGGCGGTGGCGTCGTCGGGGGTGGTGCCGTCGCCGAGCCGGTCCGCGGTCACCCACGGCTCGTGGCGCGCGGACGCGATGTGCAGCCGCCAGAGGTCCAGGCGTTCGCGGTCGTCGTCCGCCTGGCGCAGGTACGCCACGTGCTCCCCGTCCGGCGTGAGCTTCGGGCTCCGGGGCAGGGCGCCGAACAGCGGTGGGTCGCTGAAAAGTCGTTCGACGCTGAGCTCAGCCATGCTGCGCGAAAGCTTCCCGGGTGAGGTTGCGCACGCCCGACTCCGTGACCAGCACGTTGTCCTCGATGCGGATGCCGCCGAACGGCCGCATGGCGTCCACCCGCGCCCAGTCCACCAGCCCGGCCAGCGGTCCGGCGGCGACCTCGTCGAGCAGCATGGGGATGAAGTAGAGCCCCGGCTCCACCGTGAACACCTGATCCGGCTCGATGCTGCGGGTGAGCCGCAGGGCCGGATGCTCCGCGGGGGCGGGCCGCAAGCCGCCTTCCGGGTTGACCTGCTGGCCGCCGACGTCGTGGGTCTGCAGGCCGATCAGGTGACCCACCCCGTGGGGCAGGAACGAGCGGGTGAGGCCGGTCTCCAGCGCGCTGTCCGGGCTGGTGCGGATCAGGCCCTGCTCGGACAGGATGCGCGCCACTTCCTCGTGGGCGAGCTCGTGCAGGCGCACATAGTCGAGCCCGGGACGAACCGCGTCCACCAGGTTTCGTTGCGCGGCGTCCATCGCCGTGACGAGCTCGGCGAATGCGCCCGCGCCCGGGGCGTCGCCGGCGTAGGTCCGGGTCACGTCCGCGGCATAGCCGTGGGCGCTGGCGCCGGCGTCGATGAGGAAGCTGCGCCGAGGCTCGGGCGCCGTGCGGTCGTAGTGCTGATAGTGGAGCACGCCGGCGTGGCGGTCCCGGGCGACGATGCTCGGGTACGGCAGCTCCTCGGGGGGCTGCCGGGCCGCCCCGAGGTAGCGCAGGTGGATGTCGAACTCGCTCGCACCCGCTTCGAACGCGGCCCGCGCGGCGCAGTGGCCGGCGGCGGCGCGGTGGTTCGCCGTGACCATGCACGCCACCTCGAAAGGGGTCTTGTAGGCGCGGTGGAAGTGCAGATGGTTCAGCAGCAGGGGCGGGTTGTGCTCCGCTGACCCGAGGTTGTCCGGCGGTGTCTCGCCCACGAACGCCATGCGGTTGTATCCGCTCATGGCGCCCGCCACCGCGGCATCCAGCGTGGCGAGGTCGTGGTGGACCTCGACGTCCATGTGGTCGCCCGCCCACTCCGGGACCTCCGGCGGCGCGTGCCAGAAATCCCTGGGCTGATGGAAGAACAGCCGCGGCCGCGCGCCCGGGCGGATCAGCAACGCTGCGTGGGCGCAGTCGGGCTCGGGTAGCCACTGCAGCAGGTGGGGGTTGGCGCGGAACGGCGGCCCCTGGTCGTCGAGGAAGAACTCGCGCGGCGCGCCGGCGGCGACCACCGCCGCGTCGAAGCCGGCGAACGCCAGGGCCTCGCTCCAGCGGCGGTCGAGCACCGCCAGGTGCTGCTGATACGAAATGGCATCCATGGGGTCAGTGTACATCCGCGCGAACGCCGGGGTGAACGGCGGAGCACGGTCGAGCCGGGAGTCTCCCCCGGCCGGGAAGATCATGTTAGATTGCGGGATCAATCACGCCAACGGGAGAGCTCATGGGATCGTTCGCGTATGTTGCCCCGACCAGTGTCGACGAGGTGCTGACGGTGCTTTCGGAGCATGCCAATCTGGGCAAGCGGGCTCAGGTACTCGCCGGCGGCACGGATCTGCTGGTGCAGATGCGCAACATCGACCGCGAGCCCCGGACCCTCATCGATATCAAGAAGCTCGCCGAGACCAACCGCCTCGACGTCGGCGACGACGAGGTGTTCATCGGCGCCGCCATCCCCAGCGCGGTGCTCAACGAGCACGCCGAACTGGTGGCTGCCTTTCCGGGTCTCCTGGAGGCGGCGGATCTGATCGGCTCGACCCAGATTCAGGGGCGAGCCACCGTGGGGGGGAATCTGTGCAACGCGTCACCGGCGGGCGACACCATCCCGGCGCTCATCGCCGCGGGGGCCGTCTGTGAGATCGCCGGCAGCGGCGGTGTGCGCGAGTTGCCGGTGGAGGAATTCTGCACCGGCGTGGGCACCAACGCTCTGCAGCCGGACGAGTTTCTGGTGGGACTGAAGATCAAGCGCCCGCCGCCCGGCTCCGCCGATGCCTATCTGCGTTTCATCCCGCGAACCGAAATGGACATCGCCGTGGCCGGATGCGGCGTCAGCGTGACCGTGGACGACAGCGGCACGTGCACCGCGGCCCGGGTCGGCGCGGGTGCCGTGGCGCCGCGGGCGCTGCTGGTGCCGGCCGCGGC
>JBMCWS010000010.1:0-44748 GCA_048621375.1 Pseudomonadota bacterium
CACCAGCACCTCCTGAACCGCGTCGCCGGACGCATAGCGCACGCGACTGCCGGCGGTGGCGGCGATGCTCGTCACCACCTCGCCGTCGAAGCGGTGCAGCTCGCGGGCCGCAGAGCCTTCCACCGGCCACGCCGGATGCTCGTCGGTGACCACCACACGCTGATCCTCGGGGTGGAACTGGCGCAGCTTCACCCAGATCGTGCAACCCGTGTCCGAGTAAGGCGCATGGCGGCTGCCGGGCGGGTTGCGCACGTAGGTGCCCGCCGGGTAGCGACCGTGGTCGTCGGCGAACTCGCCTTCGAGCACCAGATACTCCTCCCCCAGGGGATGCTCGTGGGGCGGGAACGAGCAACCGGCGCTGTAGCGCACCAGCGTGGTGGCGACCGCGACCTCGTCGCCCCGGCGGTCGAGCATGAGCCGCTCGACGCCGGCCTGGGGGGAGCTCACCCATTCGAAATCCTCCGGCGCGAGCCACGCCGGGCGGGCGAAGTCGGCTCTCACGTCGGGCATTGCGAGTTGTCCTGACATCTCACTTCGGAACACTGACGAAGCCAGTATCGTGCCATGACCGTGGCGCGCGCTCTGCGCGACTACGTGGGCAGGGTGTAATCGGATTCGCGCGGGTATGCTAATCTCGCCGGTTTTGCTGCGGAGCTAGCCGACCATGGAGACCCCGTTCTGGTATCAGCGGGCGCTGGACACCCCGTCCGAGCCCGGCGATGTCGAGGTGGCGGGCGCGCGCATTCACTACGAGACCTGGGGCGAGCCCGGCAGACCCGGCATCGCCCTGGTGCACGGCAGCAACGCGCACCTCGAGTGGTGGCGCTTCGTGGCGCCGTTCCTGGCGGACCGGTTCCGGGTGGTGGCGCTGGACTCGTCCGGCAACGGCGACAGCGGCTGGCGCGAGCGCTACAGCGGCGAGGTGCTGGCGAGCGAAGTATGGGAGGTCTGCCGGGCGGCGGAGCTCGGTCCCCGGCCGTTCGTGGTGGGTCACAGTTTCGGCGGCTTCGTGGCGCTCGAGACTGCGCATCGCTACGGCGAGGCGCTCGGCGGCGTGATCTTCATGGACTTCACCACCGCGCCGCCGGAACGGTACGTGGAATGGGGCCTGCGGGCGGAGCGCGAGGGCGTGCAGCCCGGGCGCGCCACCCGCGTCTACGAGGACAAGGCGGAGGCCATGGCGCGGTTTCGCTACGTCCCCGAGCAGCCGGTCAAATACCCCTGCATTCGCGAATACATCGCCGAGAAGAGCCTGCGCCCGGTGGAAGGCGGCTGGACCTGGAAGTTCGATCCCGCCCTGTTCGACTACCTGGAGATGGGCATCGAGCAGCGGGACAAGTTTGCCGGCCTCGCCTGCCGCAGCGCGGTGATCCTCGGGGAGGACAGCGCCGACGAAGGTGCCGCCGAGTCCGCCCACATGGAGGAAATCAGCGCCGGCCGGCTGCCCGTCTTCGAGGTCCCGGGGACGCATCACCATCTGATGTTCGACGATCCCGTCGCCGTGGCCATGGCCATCAAGGGGCTGCTGCTCTGCTGGCACACCGCGGCCGCCTGAGCCGTCGGGGCCGGAAGGTCAGATCACGCCGCCGCGCCGCAGGCGCTCGACGGCGTCCGCGTCCAGCCCCAGCTCCGCAAGCACGGCCGCGGTGTCGTCCCCGGGGTCCGGTGCCGCCCGCCGGAAGCGCGCCGCCCGGGGAAAGGCCGAAAGGTTGATGGGCGAGCGCAGCAGCTCGACGTCGCCGAGCTCCGGGTGCGGCGCCGGCATGGCCATGCGCAGGTGCGCCACCTGCGGATCGGCGAATGCCTCGCCGATGTCGTTAATGGGGCCGCAGGGCACGCCCGCGGCGTTCAGCACTTCCACCAGATGCTCGGTGGTGAACCGGCACGTCACCGCATTGATATCGTCGGTGAGCCGCGCCTTGTGGGCCGCGCGATCGCGCCCGGAGCGGTAATCGGGATGCTCGAGCAACGCCGACGCGCCGAGGGCCTCGCAGAATCGCTGCCACAGCCGCTGGCTCGGCGCGGCGATGTTCACCAGGCCGTCGCTGGCGTGAAACGTCCCCATGGGGACCTGATACGGATGATCGTTGCCCTGGGCCTCCGGCACTTCACCATCCATGGTGAACCGGGCGGCCTGGAAGTCGAGCTTGTTGATCATCGCTTCGAGGAGCGAGGTGTGCACCCACTGCCCCTCGCCGGTCCGCTCCCGGTGCAGCAGCGCCAGGAGAATGCCCTGCCCCAGGAACATGCCCGCCGACGTATCGCTGATGGCGATGCCCACCCGCATGGGCCCGCGCTCCGGCTCGCCGGTGACCGACATGAGCCCGCTCATGCCCTGGATGATCTGATCCACCCCGGCGCGCCCGCCGTAGGGGCCGTCCTGGCCGAAGCCGGAAATGCTGGCGTAGACGATGGCCGGGTTCACCGCCCGCACCGCCTGATAATCCACGCCCAGGCGGTGCTTCACCTCGGCCTTGAAGTTCTCGACGACCACGTCCGCGGTGGCGGCCAGCGACATGAAGACGTCGAGACCGCGGGAATCCTTCAGATCCAGGGTGAGGCTGCGCTTGTTGCGGTGCAGGTTCTGCTCGTCGGGGCCGCGGCGGGCGCCGGTGACGGAGCCGCCGCCCTCCGGCGGCTCGATCCGGATCACGTCCGCGCCCCAATCGGCAAGGAGCCGCACCGCGGCGGGACCGGCCCGCGCCTGGGTCAGGTCCAGGACGCGGATGTGGGACAAAGGCCCCACGCTCGCCCCGTCAGCGCAGCAGCCGGCCAGGCAGCGCCTCCGTGGCCTCGCCCCGCTCGTAGGTGACCTCGCCGCTCACGATGGTGGCCAGGAAACCCTCGGCCCGCTGCTCGAGGCGCGCGCCACCCGCCGGCAAGTCGCGAACGATGCGCGGTGCCCGGTTTCTCAGGTTGGCGAAATCGATGACGTTCACGTCCGCCTTCATGCCCGGCGCGAGCACCCCCCGGTCGTGCAGGTCCACGGCTCGGGCAGTGTCCCGGGTCTGGCGCTTCACCAGGGTGGGCAGGTCGATGCGCTCGCCGCGGCTGCGGTCCCGGCCCCAGTGGGCGAGCAGCGTGGTCACGAAGCTGGCATCACAGATGGTGCCCACGTGGGCGCCGCCGTCGCCGAGGCCGGGCACCGTGTCCTTGTGCAGCAGCATGTCGCGACAGCAGTCGAGGTTGAACTCCGCGTAATTGGCGAACGGGGTGTAGAAGAGGGTCTCGCCGCCGTTTTCCAGCATCAGGTCGTAGGCCAGGCTCCACGGATCCTGCCCCGCGGCCTGTGCCCAGGCCGCGATGCTCTCCTCCGGGCGCGGCTCGTAATCCGGCGGGTCCCCCAGCACCCACAGCTTGCGCCCGTCGTCCATGATCCTGAACAGGCCCGCGAACATCCGGTCCGGCTCCTCGGCGAGGATGCGTGCCTTGCGTTGCGGGTCGCGGAGCGCGGCGATCAGTTCCGCCATGGGCAGGTGCGCCACCTCCGCAAACGACGGCCGGGCCACGAATGGATTCAGGGTGGTGGTGAGCCCCAGCAGAATGCCGATGGGCCGCGGCGCCACCTGGCCGCGCATGGTGAGCCCGGCGTCACTGGCGGACTCGATGCGGCCGAGCAGCTCGCGCCAGCCGTTGGGGGAAAGGCCCTGGGCGAGCGAGATGGACATGGGGCGTCCGCTGGCCTCCACCATGTCGCGGAGGATCGAGAACTCACCGTCGAGGTCCTTGAAGTCGGAGATCATCTCGAGCACCCCGCGGCCGGCGTCCTTGAGCCCGAGCGCGATGCCCATGAGCTCGTCGCGCTCGGCCTCGAGGGAAGGCGTGGGCGCGCCGGTGCTGCTGCGATGGTTGAGGGTGCGCGAGCTGGAGAACCCCATGGCACCGGCGCGGATGGCTTCGGCGGTGAGCCGGCGCATCTCGGCCACGTCGTCGGCCGTGGCCGGCTCGCGGTCGGCGCCGCGCTGCCCCATGACATAGACCCGCAACGCGCCGTGCGGGAGCTGAGCGCCGATATCCATGTCGAAGCGCCGCTCACCGAGGAAATCGAGGTACTGCGGGAACGACTCCCATTTCCACGCCAGCCCCTCGTGCAGCGCCGCCCCGGGAATGTCCTCCACCCCTTCCATGAGCTCGATCAGAAGATCGTGGTCGGTGTCGCGAACCGGTGCAAAGCCGACGCCGCAGTTGCCCATCACCACTGTGGTCACGCCGTGGTGGCTCGACGGCGACATGCGGTTCGACCACGTGGCCTGGCCGTCGTAGTGGGTGTGGATGTCCACGAATCCCGGTGTCACCAGCGCCCCGGCAGCGTCGATCTCACGCCGCCCGCGGCCGTCCACCTTGCCCACCTCGGTGATACGCCCACCCTGCACGGCCACGTCCGCCGTGCGCTCCGATGCGCCGGTGCCGTCGACGACGCTGCCGCCGCGAATGATGAGGTCGTGTTCCGCCATGCGCCCCTCCGATGTTCGACCTGCGTGATTGCGCTCGATTGTCGCACACAGCGATGAGGTGTCTACAATGAGGGTTCCGGACCGGCACGGTCCGACACCGGGAATGGCCCGCATGAAGCAAGCCGCCCTGGCCCTTCTCGTCGCCGCATCCGCCGCCCTCGTGTGGCTGTACCTGCAACCCCGCGCGGAGTCGGAGCCAACGCCCGTGCGCGACGATGTAACCATACGCGAAACCACCGCCGGGGCTGTGGTGGGTTTCACCCATGCCACCGGCGCCCACGCCTGGCTGGGCATTCCCTACGCAGCCGCGCCCACCGGGGAGCGCCGCTGGCGCGCCCCGGCACCGCCCGCGGCGTGGAGCGGCATACGCGATGCCCTCACCGCCGGCCCCCGCTGCCCGCAGAAACCCTCACCACTCGCCGAGGCAGAGGGGGACGGCGATTTCGCGGGTCAGGAAGACTGCCTGTACCTGAATGTCTGGGCCCCGGCCGGCGGGCACGACCTGCCCGTGATGTTCTGGATTCACGGCGGCGGCAACACCATCGGCAGCGGTGACACCTACCTGGGTGCGCATCTGGCAACGCGGGAAGACGTGGTGGTGATCACCATCAACTACCGGCTCGGTCCCCTCGGCTGGTTCGCGCATCCCGCCCTCGCGCGCGGCAACGCGCTCGATGATTCCGGCAACTTCGGCACCCTCGACATCATCCGGGCCCTGGAATGGACGCGCGAGAACGTGGCAGCGTTCGGGGGTGACCCGGGGAACGTCACGGTGTTCGGCGAATCCGCCGGCGCCTTCAACACCCTGGCCATGATGGCCTCGCCCCGGGCGAAGGGCCTGTTTCACCGCGCGATCTCGCAAAGCGGCGGGTTCTCGCCAACCTCCATGCGCCGGGCACGCGAGCCTTTGGAGAACGGCGGGCATCCCAACAGCGCCACCGAGGTCGTCAACCAGCTTCTGTTGGCCGACGGCACCGTGACCGATCGCGATGCCGCCCTGGCCCTGCAACGCGACATGAGCGACGACGAGTTGCGCGCGTATCTTTACGACAAGCCGCCGGAGGCGTTGTTCGCGCTCTTCGACGGCGGCGGCTTCGGCATGATCGACACCCCCGACACGTTTGCGGACGGCCAGGTCATCCCCGACCTCTCCACCCGCGAGTTCTTCTCCAATGCCGACAACCACAACCGGGTGCCCGTCATACTCGGCAGCAACCGGGACGAGCCGGCCCTGTTCATGGCGCAGGACCCCCGCTTCGTCGAACAATGGCTCTGGATCTTTCCACGCCTGAAGGACGAGGACGACTACCTGCGGCGGGTGAAATACGGCGCGCTGGCGTGGAAGGCCCGCGGGGTAGACGAGCTGGCGGCACATATGAGCGCCGCCGGTAACCACCGGGTATTCGCCTACCGGTTCGACTGGGACGAGGAAGGATCGCGCCTGGGCTACGACCTCTCCAAGGCCCTGGGCGCCGCGCACTTCCTGGAAATCCCGTTCGTATTCGGCGACTTCGACGGCTTTCCGATGGCCTATCTCTACGATGCCAGCCCCGGAAAGGAGGACCTGTCTCGAGCCATCATGGGCTACTGGGGCGAGTTCGCCCGCCACGGCCACCCCGGCCGGGGCAGCGACGGGCAACAGCCGGCATGGCTGGCTTGGGGCGAGAAAGGCCAGCGCTCGCTGCTGCTCGACACCCCGCAGGATGCCGACATCCGCATGACCGATCGGCGGGTCACCCGTGACGCCGTGGTCCGTGAGCTCGCCACGGACGCGGACATTCCCAGCCAGCGCGATCGCTGCGAGCTGTACGTGGCGGCCTTCCGCTGGGAAGGCGCATTCGACTACGAGGAGTACGCCGAGCTGGGAGCGCACGGCTGCCATGAATTCGACCCCCAGACCCTGGCCGCGCACTGAGCCAACACCGGACAGGCCACACCGATGACGCTGTCACTGCCCCTCAGCATCGCCGGATTCACGGTGGCCGTGGTCATCATCGGCGTCTGCGGCGTGCTGATGACCGCCCGAGCGGAGCATCTCGCCCGGGTGACCGGCCTCGGTCAGGCGGTGATGGGCGCGGTCTTCATCGGCGCCACCACGTCGCTCTCCGGTTTGGTGACCTCGGCGAGCGCGGCTTACTCCGGACACGCCTCCCTCGCCGTCAGCAACTCTCTTGGCGGCATCGCCGTGCAGACGGTGTTTCTCGCCATCGCCGACATCTTCTACCGGCGTGCCAATCTCGAGCACGCCGCCGCGTCCGAGCCCAATCTGCAGCAGAGCGCGCTGCTGCTCGTCATGCTGGCGATCCCGCTGCTCGCGGTAGCGACGCCGGAGTTGCACATCGCCTGGCTGCACCCCGCCTCGATCGCGCTGGTCGGGGCCTACGTTCTCGGCATTCGTCTGGTGAACCAGGCCCACGAGCGCCCCATGTGGCACCCTCGCCTCACCCGCGAAACCGAGGAGGAAGCGGAAAAAGGGGAACACGAGCCAGGCGCCACCGTCGGAGAGTGGGCGGTGCTCGCGCTGCTGGCCGCGGCCGTGGGCGGCTCCGGCTGGCTCATCGCGGTGTCGGGTATCGCGCTGAGCGAACACCTCGGCCTGGACGAGAGCCTGGTGGGCGGCGTGTTCACCTCGGTCTCCACGTCGCTGCCGGAGCTGGTGATCGCAGTGACCGCAGTGCGCCGGGGCGCCCTCACCCTCGCCGTGGGTGACGTCCTCGGCGGCAACACATTCGACGTGCTGTTTCTGGCGCTTTCCGATGCCCTGTATCTCGACGGCTCGATCTATGTCGCCGTGGGCGGCGGCGAGCTGCTCTGGGTGGCGGTCACGATCCTCATGGCGGCGGTCCTGCAGATGGGGCTATTGCGCCGGGAGCGCCACGGCGTGGGGAACATCGGCTTCGAGAGCGCCATCGTGCTGGGCCTGTACGCGGCGGCCCTGGCGGCCCTGATCTTCCGGTGACCCGCTTCGGGCCGGCGCTGAACGGCGCAGCCTTCCTCGGGCTGTCGCCCGTGGTCACCGCCGCGGGCGAACGCCTGCTGCTCGGTACCTCGCTCTCATGGCTGCAGTGGCTCGGCGTGGCGCTGGTGGTCACCGGCGCCGTGCTCCTCGCCCGCCGCCTGTGAGGCGGGAACGCCGGCGCGGGAGCGTCACATCCGGTCGACGAACACGTGCTCCTTCCCCAGCCACATGGCGGAACGCCGGAAATCGATGAAGCGGCTCTCGTCCTCGATGGCCCGCCTGCCGGCCTCCTCGCGTTCCGGCGTGCTGGTGGCGAGCTGTGCCCGGTCCACCCAGACCTCGGCGTGCCCCATGTAGGGCTCGGTGACGGTACCCCGCGCCTCGCGCAACGCGTCTTCCAGCTCATCCGCCACCCGGTGAACCTGCATGTAACGCAGGATCCCCGCGCCTGCCGCCTGGCGCCGGATCAACGGCCCATGGTAGCGGTACCAGTAACGCTGCGCCTCGGCTTCGTCCTGCCCGGCGTGGCACCGCAGCGGAAAGTACAGCTTCGCCAGCGTGCTGCGCGGACGCGCCACCAGCACCTCCGGGGTGGGATTCACCTGGGGCAGCTCGTGGTTGAGCCACAGCGGCGACCGGGGCAGGTCGATGAATCGCGCCTCGTCTTCCACCAGCTCCGCCGCCGCCCGCCGGCCGCTCTCGCCGGCGGTTCCCTGAACCAGCGTGTCGCGGTCCGCGAACCAGAGCTCGGCGACGCCGTCGTACGGTGGCTCCATGCCGCCCCGGGCCTCGGCCATGGCAGCGTTGGCCGGGTCGTCGACCGCGTGCACCTGCACGTACTTGAGGATCCCGAGCCGACCCGCGTGGCCCGCCACCAGGGGCCCGTGCTCCTCGCGCCAATAGCGCTGGAATTCCTCGACACTCACGTCCGGCCGGCGGCGAAGCAGGTAGGTCAATCGAATCATGGTTTCCTCATCGGTCGTTGTCGTTCTCATCGCGCAGGGCGTCGATCACGGCGCCGAACTCCTCGCGGTTCTGCTGCGACAGCTCCGCCAGCACCTCGTGCGCTTTCAGCAGGCGCTGGCGATGGGTGCTGCGCGAATGCTCCGGAAGCTGCAACGGCTGCTGCCGCCCCGGAAGCGGCGCCGGGGCGTCCGTGACCCGGTCGAGCACCGCCTGCAGTGTCAGCTCGCGGAACGCCTCCAGCAAGCGTGCGGGAACGTTCTGCAGCACGAGCTCCGCCCCGCTGTCCGTGGCCCGTTCGGCAAGCTCGTGCAGCGTGCCGAGCACGGTGCTGTCGAGATGCTCGCACCGCGCGAGGTCGATGACGAGGCGCCGTCCGCTTTCCATGACCGTGAGCGCGGCGTCCAGCAGCGCCTGGCCGCACATCCACCCTACCCGGCCCTCCAGGACCAGGAAGGTGGTTGACTCGGTTTCGGCGTATTCGATCTGCGCGGCGCACCGATCCGCCTCGCCGTCGCCGGACGCAGCGTCCACCGGCTCGTCCAGGTAGTTCTCGCCGATCCCGACGGCCAGCAGCACCATAGAGACGTCGTCCCGGTCCTCCGGCTCCTGCGGTTGCGAAATCGACTGCAGCAGGCGGCCCAGGGTGTTGGTCGAGCAGGAGATCCCGCCCAGGCGTTCGCCCACCAGCTCCGGCGTCACCTCCTCCTCGACGCCGTCGAACAGGCCGTCGGTATAGAGCAGAATCCGGTCCCCCTGCTGCAGTTCCACGCCATGCTCGCCGAACTCTGCATCGGCGTACAGACCCAGCGCGGGACCGGTGGCCGAGATCCGGGCGGTGGTGCCATCGGCGCGCACCCGGATCACCGGCGGATGCCCCGCCGAGCCCACCAGCAGATGCCGTGTATGCATGTCGTAGACGCAATAGACGGCGGTGACGAACACGCCAGGCGCTGGCTTGTCGTGCTGCATGGCCTGGTTCAGACGGCTGAGCGCCTCGCACGGTCGGTACGGCCGCCCTTCCCCGCTGGTGGTCTGCAGACGGTTCTTGAACAGCATGGAGATCATGGCGGCGCTGACCCCGTGGCCGGCGGCATCCGCCATCACCAGCACCAGGTAGCGGTCGTCCACCACGGCGAGGTCGAACAGGTCGCCGCCGATGTTGCGCCCGGGCCGGTACAGGGAATGCAGGCACGCGCCCTCGAGCCGGGGCACTTCGTGGGGCAGCAGCGAGCGCTGAATGACTTCCGCACGATTGAGGTCGCGCTCCATCACCGCTGCCTGATCCTCGAGCAGCCGGCACATGGCGGCCAGCTCGTCGCAGGAGCGGACCACCTGGCGGTTGCGCTCCTCGAGCCGGACGCTGCTGCGCTCGACCTCGGCCAGGGAGCGACGCAGCTCGAGCTGTGCCACCACCTGACGCGCCAGCGCCCGCAGGGACTCGAGCTGCGCATCGGAAAGCCGGCGCGGCTCCCGGTCGATCACGCACAGTGTGCCGAGGGCGTGTCCGGCTTCCGTGACCAACGGCGCGCCGGCGTAGAAGCGGATTCCGGGTTCGCCGGTGACCAGGGGATTGTCGGCGAACCGGGGGTCACGGCTCGCGTCTTCCACCACCATGACCCGCGTTGGGTCGGCGATGGCGTGGGCGCAGAACGCCACGGTCCTCGGCGTCTCCCGGAGCTCCGTGCCCCAGCGCGCCTTGTACCACTGCCGGTCCGCGTCCACCAGGCTCACCAACGCGACCGGGGCGCCGCACACCTGCGCGGCTATCCGGGTAATGTCGTCGTAAGCCGGCTCCGGAAGCGTGTCGAGGATCTCGTACTCCCGCAACGCCGCAATCCGCGCCTGCTCGTTGTCCGGATCCGGGGCCTGCTTCATGCTCCAAGTATCCGCCTTGTTCGCCGCCACGTCACGACCCCTCGAAGGCGACGCCGATGCCGCTCACCAGCCCGAGCACGATCGCGTAGCGTACCCCCTTGCCGATTCCGGTGAGGACAGTGAAAACGTCGAGTCGGACACGCATGACCCCGGCCACGAACGTCAGCGCGTCGCCGCCCACCGGCGCCCACGCCATCAGCAGCGACCATACCCCGTAGCGCTGGAACCAGCGCTGGGCCCGCCCCAGCGCACCGGGCTTGAACGGAAACCAGCGCCGGTCCTGAAAGTGCAGCAGGTACCGCCCCAGCAGCCAGTTCACCATCGCCCCCAGGGTGTTACCCGCCGTGGCCCACGCCCACAGAGCCCACGGCTCGTGGCCGGCCGCCAGCAGTCCGGCGAACATCACCTCGGAATACGCCGGCAGCAGGGTGGCGGCCAGAAACGACACCAGGAACAGACCCAGGTACGCTTCCACTCAGGCGCGCCCCCGTGCTGCCGTGACCAGGGCGGCGAACAGGCGCCGCTGGCGTCGGGAGTGCAGGAGGAATTCCGGATGCCACTGCACGCCGAGCAGAAAGCGCCGGCGGGGATCTTCCACGGCCTGCACGATGCCGTCGAGATCGCGCCCGGTGACGACGAGCCCCCGGCCGAGTCGGTCGATGCCCTGATTGTGCAGACTGTTGATGCGGGCCCGGCCGGCCCGCAGCGACTCGAACAGGCGGCTGCCCGGCGCCACGTCGAGGGTTTTCAAGGGCAGCACGGTGCGGCGATGAGAGGTGCGCCGGCGGTGGCGGCGCAGGTCCTGATGCAGGTTCCCCCCCAGGCGCACGTTGAGCAACTGGGCGCCGCGACAGATGCCGAGCAGCGGCAACTCCCGATCCAGGGCATCGTCGATGACGGCGGCCTCGAACGCGTCCCGTTCCGGATCGTAGTGCGGCAGCACGTTCGATTCCTCGGCGTAGAGCACCGGATCCACGTCGTGGCCGCCGGTAATGACCACGCCCTGATACCACGCCCCGGCACCCCGCTTGTCCGGCGAGAGCTGCAGGGGCCACCCGCCGGCCAGCCATACCGCCAGCGCCACGCACAGCCGGGGCATGGCCCCGCCACGACGCGGCCCGGTGACGGCGATCAGAGGTCGCTGGAATCCTTCAGCCAAGGCTGCACCAGGTCGGCCCAGTCGTCCATCAGCCGACCAATGGGGCGATCGAGGTATTCCAGGTAACGCACGCATAGATCGTCCAGCCGTGTCTCGTCTGCCGCCAGATGCTCCACCTGCAGCCAGTCGGACCACGCCTGCCGGAGCCCCCACCCGGGCTCGTCGATCTCACAGTTCGGAAGCCGGTAGTGCAGCGCCGGCCGCGGCTTGATCCGCGGGTCGTCCACCACGGCCCGCACCCGCGGCTCGTCGAGCCACGCGAACAGCGGCAGCATGTCCAACGCCCGGTTCCGGGTGGGATTGTCCCGCAGGTAGTCGTCGATGAGCGACGCCAGATCGGGCCGGTAGACCGGGTCGAGCACCCGGCGCACGTATTCGGCCGGAAACGGATCGATGTAGACCGTCAGCCGCCGCAGCAAATCCACCCGGGCGCGCGCCTTCAGCCAGTCGAACAGGCACAGGAACGCCTTCAGATAGCGGGTGACGGTGGGGGCATCCACCTCCGGCATCTCCGGGTTGAAGTGCATGCCGAACGCGAATGCCAACCCGTCCCGGGTACCGCGCGCGCCGGCGTTGCGAAGCCGCACGATCAGCGCTTCGAGCTCGTGCAGCCGCGCGAGCGGCAGCGGCGGACTCACCACCTCCATGGGCACCACCGCCTGGGATCCCGCCGCGAGTATCTCTTCCGCCGCCTCGTCGAGCTGGCCGAGCACGCCGCCCGCCCGCTGCTGCCGCCCCCGCTCGCGCAGATAGGCGAAATCCAGCTCCACCATCCACTCTCCCGCCGGGTCGCCGCGAATCCGGCGCTCGTAGCGGCCCGCCGCCTCCACGACGCCGTCGACGTGCTCCGCCACCAGCGCCGCCAGGGCCTCGAGCTCGAGACCGCCCATCTCCAGCTCCACGCCCACCCGGCGCCACGCGCCGGAAGCGGTTCGGGGTTGGGGAGGTAGAGGAAATGCCGACATGAGCGCAGCATATCAGTGATGCGAGCCATCGGCTCTCAGCGGTCAGCGGTCCGCTGTCCGCTGACCGCTCGCGAAGCAGACACAACCGGACCGTACGTGGGGACGATTCCGCGGAATCGTCCAACGCCGCTGCTGCCGCGAGCTCGACGGCATCGTTCGGAAACCGAAACTAATCCAGTGAGCCCGTGATGGACTTGCGCTGGGAAATCTCGATCCAGTTGCCGTCCGGGTCACGGACGAACGAGATGTGCGCCACGTCGCCGACCTTCGTCGGCGCGCGGCCCTCGCGGCCGCCGCGGGCGAGAACGGCGGCGTGCCGCTCCCGCACGTCGAACACCTGAATGGTCAGGTAACGGTAGCCGGGCGCCATCAGCTCGGGATCGGCGGTGGCTGGGCCCTGCTCGAGCCGGATCCGGGAGTCGCCGCAGGCGAAAGTATGGGCATCCAGCGCCGGCAGCCCGAGCACCTCGCCATAGAAGTGGCGGTGTGCGGCGAGGTCGCTGACGGTCAGCACCACGCGAAGCTGCCCGGTCCCGCCGGGCGGCACCAGGGTCACGCGGTTGCCGTCCGGGTCCTCGAGGGGCGTCGGCTCGTCGATGCCGTCGCGCGCGAGCAGTAGCTCGCGAATACCGCTCGGCGGCGCGCCCGGGAGGGGCTCTCTGCCCTGATTGATCTTCAGGATCGACTCGCCGATGGTGTGCCGGTGCTGCTGCAGCCCGTCCCCCAGCGGGAGCAACTCCCGGAAGGGGACGCCGACCTCCCGTTGCCAGAACTCGAGAACCGGTTCGCACCGGCCGGTGAACAGGCCGACGTCCAATGCCGCTTTGGCGAGCCACTCGGGTTGCGTCGGACCCTCCGTGGCGCCGTCAGGGAAACGAGATCGGGGCATGTCGCATACCTCCATGTGCCGCTGACTGTATTACCGAGGAGGGCGCACCGGCTTGCGCATTAACGTTTCCAGTCCGTCCGAAAATCAAGCTGGTGACCGAGCTGGTAGGCGTTAACGCTGGTTACCCCGAACTGCCTACACACGTCCGGGATCTTGCGATTGGCGCGCTCCTTTCTAGGCTCTGAGGTTTGGGTGGTTACGACCACCCAGTCTTCGACGTCAACCAGCGCATTGCCAATCAGTGAGCAGGACAAATAAGTATGATCTCATCGTTGCCGTGAAGGTGACAGCCAAACATGCCGCCGAGGGGGTGGCAGAGCGAATATAGTCAGTCGACGACTACGACACTTGAGGATACTGCGAGCCTGATCAGCTCCCAGCCCTCCACGAGCATCCCGCCCAATACCAGAGCCGCATGCTGAGTGTTAGGAACCCTACTAGAAGGGGTCTCCGACGAACGCGGAGCAAACTCACGTTTGCTTCATCTTCCGATTTCTCTGCCTATCGAGGAGCCTAGGTCCGTTGTTTCCCGCGCCCGATACGCTGCTGCTCCTCCACCGCGGCTTTGGCCACCTCGCGTTCGAGCAGCTTGCGGTCGGAAGTTTCGCTGATTACGTCATGAAAACCCGCAACCCGCCCCTCCGGGGCGCGGTCCGGCACGTAGGTCGCCGAGACGAAGCGCGTGCCGCCCTGCGCATACGACATCTCATCCTCGAACTCCCGCCGATCGCCGGCGAGCGCACCCTTGAGGTGCGGTCGGATGCGGGCGTAGGCGGTCTCTGCGACGACCTCGCGCACGGTGCGTCCGATGACCTGCGCCGCCGGGAGCTCGAACCAGCGCTCGTAGGTCGCGTTGAGGATCCCATAGCGCACCGAGTCATCCACGTAGGCGATGCAGACCGGCAGCGCATCGAACAGACGGTCGACCGAAGGATACTCAATCGTCATCGGTGTCCTCGTGCGTCGGGGCGCGTTTCAGCTCGCCCGTCAGCCAGTAGTGCACGCGCTCCGGATGGGTGCGCACGTAGCGGTCCACCGCCTCGGCATACGAGGTCTCGCGCGCCTCGGCGATCGCCGCCTCGAGCTCCTTCAGCGGCAGGTAGAGCCGGCCAAGGAGCTCGAAAACCTCCGGGGCATCGCGGTAGAATCCTTTCCGGGCGAGGGCATGCACCCGCTCCCGGCCGCCCAGGACGCCCCGCGGGTCCTCCAGATAGCGCAGCTCCCAGCGGTGGAACATCCAGTGCGGGCTCCACGCCGTCGCCACGATCCACTGCTCGCGGCGGATGGCGCGCTCCATCATCGCGGTCATGGCCGCGCCGCTGGAGGCGATCAGGTTGTAGGCTTCCAGCCCGTAGGCGGCCACGGCCTCGTCGGAGAGGCGCATGAGCCCAGCGCCGGGATCGATGCCGTAGATCTGGCGGCGCAGGCGGCGCGCGACCTCGGGGTCGTTCAGATCCTCGATGGAACCGAGCACCTCCGCCGGCACGTAGGCCGGCACCACCCAGCCCAGCCGCGCGCCCGTGTAGATCGGCCCGAGGTCCACGAAGCGCCCGGCGAAGCGCTGGTAGTAGTCCCGGTGGGTGTCCGGCAGCCAGGCCATCACCATCGCGTCGAGCTCGCCGTCGCTGACGCCCTGGTACTGCAGCGCGATGTCCACTAGCACGCGCTCCACGGGGCGGCCCAGGCGCTGCTCGACGAGCCGCGCGACCAGGGTGCTCGTGAACTCGGCGTCGGACCACGCGGTCCAGCCGATGCGGATCGGCTCGCGCTCCGCCGCGGTGGCCGTACCCGCCGCGCCGAGCAGCACCAGGACCGCCAGCATCCTCCGGAGCGCACGCATCGCTCAGGCCTCCCTCGCCAGGAGCGCACGCAGCCAGCGCGCGAGCAGGGTATGCGGCGGCTCGCCGGTGCCGAAGCTCTGGGTGATGCGATCCAGCAGGATCGCGAGCACCACCACGCCGATGCCGCCCTCGAAGCCGACCCCGATCTCCAGGCGCTGGATGCCGCGCAGCACCTCGTTGCCCAGACCGCCCGCGCCGATCATCGCGGCGATCACCACCATCGAGAGTGCCAGCATCACCGTCTGGTTGATCCCCGCCATGATCGAGGGCAGCGCCATCGGGAGCTGCACGCGCATCAGGAGCTGGCGCGCCGTGCAGCCGAACGCCAGGCCGGCCTCGACGATCTCCGCGTCCACGTTGCGGATGCCGAGCGCGGTCAGACGCACCGCCGGCGGCATGGCGAAGATGATCGTCGCGATGGCACCGGGCACCTTCCCGAGACCGAAGAACATGGCCGCCGGAATCAGGTAGACGAACGGCGGCAGCGTCTGCATGAGGTCCATCAGCGGCCGCACCATGGTCTGCACGAGATCGCTGCGCGCCGCGGCGATCCCGAGCGGCAGACCCAGGATCAGGCTGATCGCGGTGGAGGCGATGATCAGGGCCAGGGTGATCATCGTCTCCGCCCACAGGTCCATGCCGAGCACCAGCGCCAGCGCCGCGACCGCGAACGCCGCGAAGCGCCAGCCCACGCGCCATGCCGCCAGCACCACGATCACCGCGGCCAGCGCGAGCGCCGGCGGATACAGCAGCGCGCTCTCCACCGCCCCGATGAGGCTGCCGATCACCAGCGAGAGCCCGTCGAAGAACGCCGCGAGGTGGACGTTGCACCATTCGACGACGGCTTCGATCCACTCTCCCAGCGGGATCTCGAAGCTCATGCGGCACCCGTCCCCGCCAGGCGGATGAGCACGTCGGACTTGGTGATGATGCCCTTCAGCCTGCCGGCGGCGTCCACCACCGGAATCGGGCAGGGGCCTTCCGCCGCGCGTCCGTAGAGCTCGCCGATCGGCGTGGCGAGGTTCACCGCACACACCGAGTCGTCCACCAGGGTCTCCAGGGGCTCGTGCCGCCCGCGCGCACGCGCGAGGGCCTCCGCGGAGACCACGCCCTGATAGCGTCCGCCGGGGTCCAGGGCGTAGACGAAGTCCACACCACGGTCACGCAGCAGACGCTCGGCGACGCCGACGCCGACGTTGGGGCGCAGGGCGAGCTTGCACGGGTCGCGCCGCATGATGTCCCCCGCGGTCAGGACCTCCGCGGGGCTCACGTCCTGGAAGAACTCGCGCACGTAGTCGTCCGCCGGCTGCTGCAGGATCTCCTCCGGCGTGCCTACCTGCACGATCCGCCCCTCGGCCATCACCGCGATGCGGTCGCCGATGCGCAGCGCCTCGTGCACATCGTGGGAGACGAACAGCACGGTCAGCTCGCGCTCGCGCTGGATGCGCAGCAGCTCCTCCTGCATCTCCGTGCGGATCAGCGGATCCAGCGCGGAGAATGCCTCGTCCATCACCATCAGCGCCGGATCCACCGCCAGCGCCCGTGCGAGCCCCACCCGCTGACGCATGCCGCCGGAGAGCTCCTGCGGCCGGCCGTCGGCATGGTCGCCGAGGCCCACGGACTCCAGCGCCGCCCCCGCGCGCTCGCTGCGCCGCGGCTCCCGGACGCCCGCGATACCCAGGCCGAATGCGGCGTTCTCCAGGTTCGTCAAGTGCGGCATCAGCGCGAACGACTGGAAGACCATGCTCACGCGCTCCCGGCGCAGCGCTGTGAGCGCCTTGCGCGACAGGGCGGCGACGTCCTCGCCCTCCACCCGCACCACGCCGTCGGTGGGGGGCATCAACCCGTTGACCATCCGCACGAGCGTGGACTTCCCGCAGCCGGAGAGCCCCATCACGACGATGATCTCGCCCTCCTCGACCTCGAGGCCGGCGTCCCGCACGGCCACCACGTGGCCGGTCTCCCGGAAGATCGCGTCCTTGGTATCGCCCCGCCGGGCACGCTCAAGCGCCTCGCCCGCGGGATCGCGGCCGAAGATCCGGTAGACGTGCTCGAAGCTCACGACCGTCCCCATGATGCGCGAATCATGCCACCGGCACCACCGGGGCGCCGTTGACCGAGGTCAACGGCAGCGCGCCCCGCCCGGGCGGGCGCTCGCCCCGGAACGGGCTCAGGAAGTCGCACTCCATGATGCTCCTGGTGTGGGTTGCCGCAGGGCCGGGGGGCGATCAGTCCTCGGTGATCTTCGGCCAGTTGGGACTCTTGATGCTGGGTTTGAGGAAGGGGTTGGTGGGGCGGTCGAGTTGATGGCTGTCTGTGCCGAGAAGCGGGTCGCTTGGCACTGAGAGCAGTCGCTCCATGGGCGTCATTCCCCCAGACCCCACGACGAAGCCTCCGGCGGAGAGCGGACAGCCGACAGCGGACCGCTGACGCCGACCGCTTCCCCCTACCCCACTCCCACCATCTGTCGCGCTGCCGCGGCGAACGCCGCCACCGACTCGCGCAGATCCTGCCGCCGTTGCTCTCCCGTGCTCTCGGTGAAACAGAACGACAGACGCAACTGATCGAGCCCGGCTCGGGGATCGCGCTCCCGGGCGTCGCGCGGATAGAAGTCGTACATGGGAATCACCACCACACCATGCTCGCTGACGAGTCGCTCCACGAACGCCTCGTCAGTGCGAATCTCGGGAGACTTGAACGTGAAGACGGTGAAGAAGCCGGCGCCCGGCTCGGTCCAGTGGAAGTGCTCGCGATAAGCGCCGAGCTCGCGCTCGAGTCCCTCGAGCATGATCTCGCGGTTCTCGCGGTACACCGCGAGCTTCTCCTCCGCCACCGGCCACAGCGATCGGCGCTCGACGAGATCGTCGTCGTGCAGCAGCGCCTCGAAACCGAGCAACGCACCCGGGTTCTGGAACAGGATCTCGGCGCTCGCTTCCGTGAGCGCGAGATCCCGGAGCGGCACCTGCTCGCCGCCGCTGATGGTCAGGATGGCATCGCTGTACAGAAACGCCACCCGCGGCCCCGGGAATCCGATCTTCGAGCCGGTGAAGAGGTGCACGGTCTGTTCCGGGGCGAGGGACAGAAAGGGCGACGGGCGTTCCCACGGCTCGGCGTAGTTGATGTAGATGTACGGCGCATCCTCGACGATGAGCACGCCTTCCTCCCGCGCCACCGCCACCACGGCCTCACGCCGCGCCTGACTGAACGAGAAGCCGGCGGGATTGTGGCCGTCGGGAACGGTGTAATAGAAAGGCACGTGGTAGCCCGCTTCGCGAGCGGCACGGATCTGCGCGCGCAAGCGCTCCACCACCGGCCCTTCGTCATCGAGCTCCACACTGAAGATGCGCGCGTGGGCGCAGAGGTTCGCGCGGGCCAGGAAGCCGGCGTAGGTGGGGGCGTCGGTAATGTACGCCACGGGGGTGCCCGGCCGCTCGAACAGCGAGCAGATCAGGCTGATGCCGCCGGTGGCGCCCACGGTGGGCACCAGCTTGTCGGGGTCGAGCGACACCCCCCAGTCGGCGCCGTACACCCGGGCGAAGGCGGCTCGCGTGCTCGCCGGCCCCAGGGTGTCACTGTAGGAGAAGGACTCGCGCAGGTGCTCCGGGAGCGTCTCGGGATCGTTGGCACCCTCGCGTCGTTCCAGCTCGCGAAAATAAGCGTCCTGGTGGACGAGGAAGCGCCGCGGATCCGTGACCTCCGGGTGCGGATACCCGGCCCCCAAATGATGAATCTTCAATCCCTTTTCCTGCGCCAGGCGTCGCAACCCGGGCAGCGATGCCGCCATCTTCCGCGTCACCGATACCGGCTGCAGTCGAATCTCCGGAGCCTCGATCCTGCTCATCCGTAACCTCGTTTTTCCTTGATCTTGCGGAAACTCTCCAGCCGCCGGACATCGAGCTCGCCCCGCTCGATGGCGGCGCGCACCGCGCAGCCCGGCTCGGAGTCGTGGCGGCAGTCGCGAAAGCGGCAGCCTTCGGCGAGCTCGGCGAGGTCGTCGAAGAGCTCGGCCGCGCCGAGCTCGGCCTCCGCCAGGGAGAGCTCACGCATGCCCGGATTGTCCACCAGCACACCCCCGTCCGGCAGCAGGTGCAACGAGCGCCGGGTGGTGGTGTGGCGCCCCTTGGCGTCATCCTGCCGCGCTTCCCGGGTGCGCTGGACCGCCTGTCCGCAGAGGGTGTTCACCAGCGTGGATTTCCCCACGCCGGAGGATCCGAGCAGCGCCACCGTCCGGCCGACACCGCACCAGCCGCGTACGCCCTCCAGCGCCGCCGGGTCGCGGGCATCCACAGCCGCCACGGCGAGATCACGTTTCAGCCTCCGTACCGCCGCCACGAACGACGCGGCGTCCGCCACCAGATCCGCCTTGGTGAGCACCACCACCGGCTCCACCCCGGCATCCAGCGCCAGCGCCAGATACCGTTCGATCCGCGACGGCTTGAATTCCTCGTTGCAGGCACTGACCAGAAACATGGTATCCACGTTCGCGGCGATGAGCTGCACCTCGTGCTCACGGCCGGCGGCGCGGCGTTTCAGCAGGCTCCTGCGCCCGAGCCGGCGCTCGATGGCGCGGCAGCGGGCGTCCAGCACCAGCCAGTCGCCGATGGTGGGACGGGCCTCGGGATCACCCCGGAACCAGCGTCCGCCCAGCGGCAGCTCGGCGCTGCCGCCGACGAACACCGCGGTCACGCTCTTGCGCCCCGTCGCGAAAACCCGCGCCGGCACCAGCCGGCCGGCCTCGGCGGCCGTGAGCTGGTCCGCGAAGAAGGCGCTCCAGCCGAGGGCCTCCAGCGAGAGATCCCGAGGGTCTGCCGACTCCCGTGCCACGGTCAGTCCTGCATGAGGACCGGCAGGTACTGGTCCAGCTCCCGGCGCCGCTGCTGCCAGTCCGGCATGTACCGGCTCATGAGGCCGTAGAAGGCGCGGCCGTGGTCGTAGTGCTGCAGGTGGCACAGCTCGTGGAGCGCCACGTAGGCGATGAGCCGGGGCGGCGTCTTCACCAGGTGGGTATTGAGCGAGATCCGGCCCGAACGGCTGCAGCTCCCCCACTGGCTGCGCATGTAACGATGGCGCCACGGCGGCGTGCGACCGCCCAGCCACGGCAGATGATCGCGCCAGCCTTCGAGCGCGGGGGCGAGCGCCCGCAACGCCTGGTGCCGGTACCACTGGCGCAGGAGCTCGCGGACCCGGGCACCGTCCCCCTCCCCCTCGCTCTCGTGGGGCGGAACGCGTACCCGCAGCACACCCCGGGCATCCCCCGGGGCCGGCGACTCCCCCTGCTCGAGACGAACCTGCCCCCGGGTACCCTCGCTCACCACGAGCTCGTACGGCTCGCCGAGATAGTGCACCCGGTCACCGCTCACGTAATCCAAACACGCCGAGATGCCCGGGCGCTCCGCGGCCTGGTCGAGACGATGCCGGAGCCAGCGGCGATGCTGCCGGATCACCGCCTGGATCTCGGCGCTGCCGGCATCCAGCGGTGTCTCGACGATCACGTAGCCCCCGGGGTCGAAGGCGAGACCGATGCGCGTGCGCCGCCGCGCGCTGCGGCGCACCTCGACGGGAATGGAATCGATGACCCGGCGCTCCGGCCGGGGCGCGTTCAGGCGCGGCATGGAAACGGGCGCGGGCCGCGCGGCCGGAGCGCGTGGCCGCGGGGCTGTACGGGGCTGAAACGTCGTCCGCTCATTGCCGGGAAGGCTAAACAGTTTCGCCTCCGCCCGCCAGAGGCGGGCGCGCACGCCAGAGGGCGACGGGGATTTCCAAGGCGCCCGCCTTTTCGCTATGTTCTCTCCGCACACAGCGCCGGGAGGGGCAGCTACGTGAAACTGGCAGTGGAATTTCCCAGCGTCGCCTACCGCGAGGGGCCGGAGGCGGTGGCGCGGCTGGCGCGTGCCATCGAGGAGATCGGCTTCGATCAGCTCGACATGTTCGACCACGTGGTCATGGGGCACCCCACCCCGGAGCGCCCAGGTGGCCCGTACCCGCCCCAGATGCCGATCCTCGAGGCGCTCACGGTGCTGTCCTTCGCGGCCGCCCACACCCACCGCATCGGCCTCGGCACCGAGGTCCTGGTGCTGCCGCAGCGCCAACCGGTGCTGGTGGCCAAGCAGGTGTCCACCCTGGATACGCTCTCCGGCGGCCGGGTTCGCCTCGGGGTCGGGGTCGGCTGGCAGGCATCGGAATACGACGCGCTGGATGCGGATTTCGCCAACCGCGGGGCGCGCATGGACGAGTACATCGACGTGCTGCGCACGTACTGGGGCGAGGAACACGTGGATTTCCACGGCCGCTTCCACACCTCCACGGCCATGGCCATGGAGCCCAAATCGCCTCAGGCCGAGCGCCTGCCCATCTGGATCGGCGGCCATTCGGCGCGAGCGCTGCGGCGCGTGGGCGAGCGCGGCGACGGCTGGCTGGCGCTGGCGCACACCGACGCGGAGAAGGCGCGAGCCGCCGTGGCGACCATCCGCCGGCACGCCGAGGCGGCGGGCCGCGACCCCGATGCCATCGGCCTGCAGCAGATGCTCGACCTGCCGCCGAACGATGCCGGCGGCAAGGCCTTCTACGCCGATGCCGATCAGGTTGTGGCCCGTGCCGAAGCGGTGAAGCGCATGGGCTTCGGGTGGGGAGCGCTGAACGCCACCGCCGTCTTCCAGGCGGGCGCCCGTTCCGTGAACGCCATCATCGACACGCTGGGCACGCTGCACGAGCGTATCCGCGCCGCCGTGGGCTGAGCCGCGAACCAGACACGAACCACAACGACAGTCTCGACGAGGGGGAGAGCAGCATGAGAACGGAGAACGGCGCGGGGCGCCGCAGCAAGAGTGCGGCCTACTGGCGCGCCAACCTGAAACTCTCGGCCGTGCTGCTCGCCATCTGGTTCACCGTCTCGTTCGGCTTCGGCGTGCTGCTGGTGGAGCCGCTCAACCGCATTGCGTTCTTCGGCTTCAAGCTCGGCTTCTGGTGGGCCCAGCAGGGCTCCATCTACGTCTTCATCCTCCTGGTCTTCGTCTATACCTGGGCCATGCGCAGGCTCGACCGGAAGTACGACGTCGACGAGACCGAGGAGTAAGGGATGGACGTCCAGACCCTCACCTACCTGTTCGTGGGCCTCTCGTTCGCCCTGTACGTCGCCATCGCCATCGCCTCCCGGGCCGCCTCCACCCGGGATTTCTACGTGGCCGGCGCGCACGTGCATCCGGTGGCCAACGGCATGGCCACCGCGGCGGACTGGATGAGCGCGGCGTCGTTCATCTCCATGGCCGGCATCATCGCCTTCCTCGGCTACGACGGCAGCGTCTACCTCATGGGGTGGACCGGTGGCTACGTCCTGCTGGCGTTGCTGCTGGCCCCCTACCTGCGCAAGTTCGGCGAGTTCACGGTGCCGGACTTCATCGGCCGCCGGTACTACTCCAACACCGCCCGCGTGGTGGCGGTGATCAGCCTGATCATCGTCTCGTTCACCTATGTGGCCGGACAGATGCGCGGGGTCGGCATCGTCTTCTCGCAGTTTCTGGACGTGGAGATCTTCTGGGGCGTGATCATCGGCATGGGCGTGGTGTTCGTGTACGCCGTGCTCGGCGGCATGAAGGGCATCACCTACACCCAGGTGGCCCAGTACTGCGTATTGATGTTCGCGTATCTGGTGCCCGCGATCTTCATCTCCATGATGATCACGGGCATCCCGGTGCCGCAGCTCGGGCTCGGCGCCGAGGTGACCGACGGCTCCGGGGTTCCGGTGCTCGAGAAGCTCGACCGGGTGCTGGTGGATCTCGGTTTCCGACCGTACACCGAGCCCGGCCGGGCCACCATCGACGTCTTCGCCATAACCCTGGCGCTGATGGTGGGGACGGCAGGGCTGCCCCACGTCATCGTGCGCTTCTTCACCGTGCCCAAAGTCGCCGATGCCCGGCGCAGCGCCGGTTTCGCCCTGGTGTTCATCGCCCTGCTCTACACCACCGCGCCCGCGGTTGGCGCCTTCGCGCGGCTGAACTTCATCGAAACCGTGCATCAGGAGCCGTACCGCGACGTCGCGGGCTGGTTCAAGAGCTGGGAGGACGTGGGGCTGATCGGCTGGGTCGACAAAAACGCCAACGGGATCATCGAGTACGCGCCCGGGGTGCCGTTCGAAGGTCTGCCCGTTTACGACGGCCAGGGCCCACAGGGGCAGCGACAGGTGATCAATCCCGTCACCGACACCGCCAACGAGGTATACGTGGACCGGGACATCATGGTCCTCGCCAATCCGGAAATCGCCCGGCTGCCCGGCTGGGTGGTGGCGCTGGTCGCCGCCGGCGGCGTCGCCGCGGCGCTCTCCACGGCCGCGGGGCTGCTGCTGGTGATCTCGGCGTCGATCTCCCACGACCTGATCAAGAGCACGTTCGCGCGCAACATCAGCGACCGGCAGGAACTGCGCTACGCCCGCATCGCCTCGATGGCGGCCATCGGCGTCGCCGGCTACCTCGGTATCAATCCCCCCGGCTTCGTCGCCCAGGTGGTGGCGTTCGCCTTCGGGCTCGCCGCCGCGTCGCTGTTTCCCGCCATCCTCATGGGGATCTTCAGCCTGCGGATGAACAAACAGGGCGCGATCGCGGGCATGGTTGCCGGGCTCGCCTTCACCTTCCTCTACATCGTCTACTACAAATTCCTGTCGCCGGAATACGACAGCGCCGAACACTGGTGGCTGGGCATCTCGCCGGAGGGCATCGGCGCTGTCGGGGCCGCGGTCAACTTTGCCACCGCCATGGTGGTGAGCCGATTTGCGCCACCCGCGCCGGATTCCGTGCAGCGGATGGTGGAGGGCATCCGCATCCCCCGGGCAGCGCGCGGGCCCGCCCCTTGAGGACGGGCCACCTCGCAACATTTACCTCCCGGGAACGACGCCAGGGCGGCTCGAGCGAGCTCCGGGGGGGAGGAGGGAGGGGGTACCGCCCGAGCCGCCGTGGCGTCTACCCGGGATCGATGCAACTCCCGTTCCGTTCGTTCAGCCCCGGGCCTTCGCCTCGCGCCGCCGCGCATGCAGCACCGGCTCGGTGTAGCCGTTGGGCTGCTCCCGCCCCTTGAACACCAGATCGCAGGCCGCCTGGAAGGCGACGCTGCCTTCGAAGTCGTCGGCCATGGGGCGATAGTCCGGATCGCCTGCGTTCTGCTGATCCACCACCTTCGCCATGCGCTTCAAGGTCTCGAGCACCTGCGCCTCGCTGCACACGCCGTGGTGCAGCCAGTTGGCGATGTGCTGACTGGAGATGCGCAGGGTCGCCCGGTCCTCCATGAGTCCCACGTCGTTGATGTCCGGCACCTTGGAGCAACCCACGCCCTGCTCCACCCAACGCACCACGTAGCCGAGGATGCCCTGGGCGTTGTTGTCGAGCTCCGCCTGCACTTCGTCGGCCGACAGATTCCGGCCCTGCAGCAGCGGGATCTTCAGCTCGTCCGTGACCTTGGCCCGGGCCCGCTTCGCCAGTTCCTGCTGCCGGGCGAACACGTCCACCTGATGGTAGTGGGTGGCGTGCAGGGTGGCCGCCGTCGGTGACGGCACCCACGCCGTGCTCGCCCCCGCCCGGGGATGGGCGATCTTCGCCTCGAGCATCTCCTTCATCTCGTCGGGTTTCGGCCACATGCCCTTGCCGATCTGCGCGCGCCCGCTGAATCCGGCCGCGAGGCCGATGTCGACATTGGCATCCTCGTACGCGGCGATCCACGGCTGCCCCTTGATCTCCTCCTTGGGCAGGAAGGCGCCCGCCTCCATGCTGGTGTGGATCTCGTCACCGGTGCGGTCCAGGAACCCGGTATTGATGAAGACGATGCGTTCCCGGGCCGCCTCGATGCAGGCCTTGAGGTTGATCGTGGTACGGCGCTCCTCGTCCATCACCCCGACCTTCAGGGTGTTGCGGGGCAGCCCCAGCAGATCCTCCACCCGGGAGAACAGCTCCACCGTAAACGCCACTTCCTCCGGCCCGTGCATTTTCGGCTTCACGATGTAGATGCTGCCCGTGCGGGAATTGCGCACGGGTCCGGTGCCCTTCAGGTCGTGGATGGCGCACAGGCTGGTGACCGCGGCATCGAGCATGCCCTCGAAGATCTCGTTGCCGTCGCTGTCCAGCACGGCGTCGGTGGTCATGAGGTGCCCCACGTTGCGCACCAGCATCAGGCTGCGGCCGTGCAGGGTGAGCGGGGATCCGTCCCGAGCGGTGTATTCCCGGTCGGCCTCGAGCCGGCGGGTGACGGTGGTGCCGCCCTTCTCGAGCACTTCCTCGAGGTCGCCTTTCATGAGCCCGAGCCAGTTGCCGTAGACCAGGCACTTGTCCTCGGCGTCCACCGCCGCCACGGAGTCCTCGCAATCCTGGATCGTGGTGATGGCCGACTCCATCAGCACATCCTTGACCCCGGCCTTGTGCGCCGAGCCCACCGGGTGATTCCGGTCGATCTGAATCTCGAGGTGCAGGCCATTGTTCACCAGGAGCACGGCCGACGGCTCGTCCTCGCCGACGTAGCCTGCGAACTGCTCCGGGTCCGCGAGCCCGGTGTTGCCGCCGTCGTCCAGGATCGCTCGCAGCTCGCGGCGCCCGCCGCCGTCGCCGATACCGTACGCCACCACGTTGGCGTGGCTGGCGCCTTCCAGGGGCACCACCTCGTCGAGGAACGCCGAAGCCCGGGCCATCACCAGCTCGCCGCGGGCGGGGTTGTAGCTGGTGCCCTTCTCGCGGCCGGGCTCCTCCGGCAGCACGTCGGTACCGTAGAGCGCGTCGTAGAGCGAGCCCCAGCGGGCATTCGCGGCATTGAGCGCATACCGGGCGTTCATCACCGGCACCACGAGCTGCGGGCCGGCCAGGCGCGCCACCTCGTCGTCGACGTTCGCGGTGGCGATGGTGAAATCGTCGGGCTCCGGCAGCAGATACCCGAGCTCACGGAGAAACGCCTGGTATTCGGCCTCGTCGATGGGGCTGCCCCGACGCTCGAGGTGCCAGGCGTCGATCTTCGCCTGCAGCTCGTCGCGCCGCTCGAGCAGGGCCCGGTTCCTCGGCGTGAGATCGGCGACGATCGCGGCGAATCCGTGCCAGAAGGCATCGACATCCACGCCGGTGCCCGGCGCCACGCGTTCGCTGATCAGCGCGTCCAGCTCGGCCGCAACCTGCAATCCGCTACGTTCGATGCGCTTCGTCGCACTCATTCCGATCTCCCGGGAATCTGCTGGCAGTCTGAAAGGGGCGTCAGTATACGCACCCCCCCGGAAGTCGTGTAGGGCGCCCCTAGTTCGCCAGCCGGCGCGGACGGTCGACGGCAACGTGCACTTTGCCGCCCTCGAGCGTCACCGGAAAACTGACGATGCCGGTCGTTGCCGGGCCGCGCAGGCAGCGCCCGTCGCGAACGTCGAAGCGCGCGCCGTGCAGCGGGCACGTCAGCTCGCAGCCCCGGAGCCTGCCGGTGTGCAGTGCCTGCTCGGCGTGACTGCAGCGGTTGGAGACGGCGAAGTAGCGCCCGTCGACGCGGCAGATCAGCACCTCGACGCCGTCGAGCCGACAGGCGGTCACGCCACCGTCGTGCAACGCGTTCATGGGTATGGCGGCAATCACGTCGTTCGGCTCCTGGCGCACCGCGCCCCTGCCCCCGGTGCCGCCTTTGTAGCATCCTCCGGGCGATGATGCACCGGCCAGCCGCGCCGCTTACCATCGTCCGCTCATTGCCGAGGAGCCGCCCACATGCCGCCGGTCGAGTCCGCCACCGCCACCGAAGACCAGCGCGAACGGCTCCTGGAGACGTTGCAGACCACCCCGTCCGAGCACCTCGGGCAGGTGCTGGCCGACGTGCATCCGGCGCTGCTCGCGGACGTGCTCGAAGCCGTGCCGCCCGAACGTCGGCTGGAGCTCTGGAACGCCGCCGATCCCCACGCCCGAGGCGAGACGCTCACCGAGCTGCACGACGATGTCGCCCTCGGCCTCGCGGCAGCGGTGGAGCCGGACACGCTCGGCGCGGCAATGGCACCCCTGCAGCCGGACGAGCTGGCGGACCTCGAGCCGCTGGTACCCCCGGCCGCCCTGGATGCCGCGCTCGCCGACATGGAGCCCGGCAAGCGACGCCGCTTCGACCGCGTGCGGGCATACCCGGAGGACGTCGCCGGCGGTCTCATGGACGTGGACGCGCTGACGGTGGGCCCGCGGATGACCCTCGCCGAGGCCCTCGATCTGCTGCGGCGTTCGCACGCGGCCGGAGGCGGCCCGCCCGAGCACCTGAACAGCTTCTTCGTGGTGGACGACCGGGACCGCCTGGTGGGCGTGCTGCCGCTCACCGACGCGGTGTGCCTGGACCCGGCGACGACGGTGGCGGACGCCATGAGCGCCGTCGAGGGCATTGCCGTCGCCGCGCCGCTGCGCGACGTGGTCCGGGCTTTTCAGGACCGGGACCTGACGTCCGCGCCGGTGGTGAACGAGCACGGTGCCCTGCTCGGCCGCATCACCGTGGACGACGTGGTGGACGTGCTCAGCAACGAGGCGGAGCGGTCGATTCTGGCGCCGGCGGGTCTCGACGAGGACAACGACCTGTTCGCGCCGTTGCGCACCGCCCTGGGCCAGCGAGGCGTGTGGCTGGGCATCAACCTGGTGAACGCATTCGTGGCCGCCTGGGTCATCGGTCGCTTCGAGGACACCATCGAGCAACTGGTGGCGCTCGCGGTGCTCATGCCGGTGGTGGCCAGCATGGGCGGGGCCGCGGGACAGCAGAGCCTGGCTCTGGCCATCCGTGGCCTGGCGCTGAACCAGGTGGGCCGCGGCAACCGCTGGCGCCTGCTGCGCCGCGAGATGACCAACGGGCTGGCGACGGGCACGATATTCGCGGTTCTGGTGGCGCTGGTGGCCTTCCTCTGGTTCGGCCATCAGTCCCTGTCACTGGTGATCGCCGCGGCATTGATCGTGAACGTGTTCGTGGGCACCAGCCTGGGCACGCTGTACCCTCTGGTCATGAAACGCGTGAACATCGACCCGGCACTCGCCGGCGGCATGGCCCTCACCGCCACCACCGACGTGCTCGGGTTCCTGGCGTTGCTGGGGCTGGCATCGCTGGTGCTGATCTAGGAGCCGCAGCCGAATGATACGCAACGCCCGCACCGCGGCATCGACGAGACTCGGGCAAGGCGCGGTCGCCATGATCCTGAGCGGCTTGATGGCCTGCGCGGAACAGCCGAATCCGCCGAGCCACGCCAGCGCGGTGCCCACGGCCGCAGAAACCGACCCGATCGTGACCGATGACGATGCCGCCGACGATCCGGCGCTGTGGATCGCCCCCGACCCCCGGAGAAGCCGCATCATCGGCACGGACAAGCGCCACGGCCTCTACGCCTACGCCCTCAGCGGCGAAAGGCTGCAGTTCCTGGCGGCGGGCGAGGTCAACAACGTGGACGTGCGCCAGGACGTGGCCCTGAACGGCCGGCGCTGGGATATCGCCGCCGCCAGCCACGAGACGGAGGTCGCTTTGAATCTGTTCGTCATCCACCGCCAAGCCGGGCATCTCACCGAGGCCGCCACCCTGCCCCTGAACGGATTCGAGGAACCCTACGGGCTCTGCCTGTACCGAAGCCCGACCGACGGCGCCTTGTACGCCTTCGTCACAGACAAGGGAACGGCTGCCATCGCCCAGGTGCGCATCCGTCACGACGGCGACGGCTTCACGGCCGAGCAGGTGCGCCGCTTGCAGCTCGAGACGGTGGCCGAAGGCTGCGCGGCGGACGATCGTACGGGCAAGCTGTACCTGGCGGAAGAGCACCGTGGGCTCTGGCGCTTCGGCGCCGAGCCCGGCGACGGCGACCGCGGCGAGCTGCTCGCCCGTATTCCGGAGAACGGGCTCACGAGCGATCTCGAGGGCGTGGCTCTGCTGCCCGCCGACCGCGGCGGCGGACACGTGATGGTATCGAGTCAGGGCAATGACAGCTACTTCGCCTATCGGCTCCAAGACGGCCGTTTCGCGGGCAGCTTTCACCTCGCCGCGGGCGCCACCGACGCGGTCACCCACACCGACGGTATCGAGATCACCACTCGCTCCCTGGGCGCGCGCTTCCCCGAAGGCATCCTGGTGGTTCAGGACGACGAGAACACGCCCGCCCCGGGGCAGAACTTCAAGATCGCAGATCTGCGGGACGTGGAAGCCATCGTCCGCCCACCCTCTAGCGCACCACCAGCACGTCGCACTCCGACTCGGCCAGGGTCGGCTCCGCACTGACCCGTCCGAGCAGGCGCTGCAGGCGGCCCTTGTGGCCCGCCCCCAGCACCACCAGACCAGCCCCGTGGCGCTCCGCCACCTGATGGATCACGTCGGGCGTGGGCCCCTCGAGGACCTCCAGATCGTCAAGGGGAATGCCGTGCTCGTCCACGAACGTCTGGATGGCCTGGCCGTGGCGGCGCGCCAGGGCCTCGCGGGCCTCTTCCCGGGCGTGCTGCAGCGCCGGCGACGCCGCCGCTTCCGCCGCGGCTGCACCCGGCGCCGCAGCGGCTGGGTAGACCGGCGCATAGCCCTGAAACCCCGGCACATGGGTAGGGGCCTGGTACGCGTGCACCAGCAGCAGCGGGGCCCCGTAGAAATGGGAAATCGACTGGGCGACGGCGAACACGGACTCGTCCAGGGCGAAATGCTCGTCCGACTCCGGCTCGTCGCCCACGGCATCCACCGCCGCCACGATGCCGGCCTCGGGACCGCGCCGGCACTCGGGCGCCACGAACCACACCGGCGCCGGCGACTCCCGCAGGAGTTCCCAGTCAGTGCTGGAGAACAGCCCCAGCACGTAGCTGCGCTCCCGTTTGGTCTTGAGCACCACGTCCGCGTTCCAGCTCCGGGCTTTGCGGACGATGGCTCCGGCACGATCGGCATCCCAGCACGCATCATGCTCCACCGGCACGTCCAGTTCCCCGACCAGCGCGGAGCGCAGCTCGGCGAGCTTCTGCGACGCCACTTCCAGCACCGTGCTGCGGGCGCTTCGAAGCTCCCGGCGGGTGGCGAAAGCCCCATAGGTGAGCGAGCTCTCGTAGCACACCTGCAGAAGCATCAGCGCCTGACCGTCGTGCCGGGCGTATCCCACGGCCCGGCGCACGACGGGATGGTCCGGGGAATAGCGTTCCGGTGAGCTGGCGTCGAGCACCACCAGCAGCCGCTTTCCCGTCGGCCGCGCCATCGTGTCCGGCATGGCTGTCCTCCAACGCGTTTCGCCACGCAGGCAATCGCAACAACAATTGCAACGGCCATGATCGCAACGTCGATAATTGCAACGGGCATCATTGCAACGGGCATCATTGCAACGGCCATGCCACCATCGAACCGGCGGTGGCCCCCCGGTACCATGCGTTTCATGTCCGATCTCATCGATCCCGGAATCATCGGCCTGGGCCTGGCACTGGGCCTGGGCTTTCTCGTCGGCCTGGAGCGGGAATGGGCGTCACGCAAGCCCATGGGGCTGCGCTCGTTCGCGCTGATCGGCCTCACCGGCGGCCTCACCGGGCTGCTCGCACAGCCGTGGGGCGGATGGGTGGTGGCCGCCGGGCTGCTCGGCGTCGCCGGCGTGGCCGTGACCCACCTGGCCCTGCACCGCGCCATGATCGCCGGCGACGCCGAAGACCACGGCACCACCACCCTGATGGCGGCGCTGGCCATCTTTCTCATCGGCACAGCCTGCACCAGCGGCTACCAGCCCCACGCCGTGGTGGCGGGCGGCACCATCACCATTTTGCTGCACTGGAAGCAGCCGCTCCACGGCTGGGTAGAGCGCCTGGGCGGGGACGAGTTCAGCGCCGTCATCCGCTTCGTGCTGGTGACCCTGGTGATTCTGCCGGTACTGCCGAACGACACCTACGGGCCCTACGACGTCTTCAACCCCTTCGAGGCCTGGCTGCTGGTGGTGCTCATCGTCGGCATGAATCTGGGCGGCTACATCGCCTTCCGCCTGTTCAGCGCCGACAGCGGCGCCATCGCCGGCGGCATACTCGGCGGGCTCGTCTCCAGCACTGCCACCACGGTGAGCTTCTCCGTGATGACCCGCCGCAACGAGGCCCTGGCGCCGAGCGCAGCGCTGATCATTCTGCTGGCGTCCACCGTGGTGTACGCGCGCATCGGCGTAGAGCTTCTGCTCGTGGCGCCCGGGCTGCTGCCCCACGCGGCCGCGCCCCTGGGTGCGTTCACGGTGGTCATGCTGGCGGTCTCCGCAGCGCTGCTGCCGCGGGTGCGGCGTCGTCGGGTGGCTCTGCCCGAGCAGGAGAACCCGGCCCGTCTGCACGTGGCGCTGACCTTCGCCGCGCTCTACACGGTGATCATCTTCGCAGTCGCCGCCGCCCAGGAGCACGTGGGGGACGACGCCATCTACGCGGTGGCCTTCGTCTCCGGCCTCACCGACGTGGACGCGATGACGCTCTCGGTGGCCCAGCTCTTTCAGCGCGGCGAGGTGGACGCGGATCCGGCGTGGCGGTCCATTTTTTTGGCTTCGCTGGCCAACCTGCTGTTCAAGATCGGTGCCGCTTCGGTGCTCGGTGTCCCGGCTCTGCGTCGCTACCTGCTGGCCCTGGGCGGCGGCGCGCTAATCGCCGGCATCGCCGTATTGCTGCTCTGGCCCCGGGCAATCGTGGTAGGCTAAACCCCCTTTGGCGAGCTACAGGAGAGGCGAATGGGCCTGTACCAGCGATACGTGCTGCCGAAACTCATCGACGCTGCGTGCAGCCAGAAACCCATGGCCGAGCTGAGGGCACGCTACGTCCCGCAGGCGCGGGGGGAGGTTCTCGAGATCGGCATCGGCAGCGGATTGAACCTGCCCCACTACGGCGCCGAGGTGACCTCCGTCACCGGCCTCGATCCGGCGGCGGAGCTGACTTCCCTGGCCCGCGAGCGGGCCGCCGGTCTGCACGCACCGCTGTCGATGCTCGAGATCTCCGGGGAAGAGATTCCCGCGGACGACGCCCGCTTCGACAGCGTGGTCTGCACGTGGACGCTGTGCTCGATTCCCAACGTCTACGCGGCGCTGCGGGAAATGCGCCGGGTGCTGAAGCCCGGTGGACGGTTGTTGTTCATCGAGCACGGGCGGGCACCGGACACGCGGGTGGTGAAATGGCAGCGCCGCCTCGAGCCGATGTGGAAGAAGATCGGCGGCGGCTGTCATCTCACCCGGCAGGCGGACGAGCTCATCGCCGATGCCGGCTTTCGCATCCGCGAGCTCGACTCCGGCTACGAGCCGGGGCCGAAGTTCGCGGCATTCATGACCCACGGCCTCGCGGAACGACCGGCGTAGCGTGCGCCGGCCTCACGCCGCGAACAGGTTGCGCAGGTAGCCGTTCAGGAACACGCCGCGGGGGTCGAGCTCGGCACGGATGGCGCGGAAGCGGTCGAACGCGGGGTACAGTCCAGCCAGCCCTGCGGCGTCCAGCGTATGCAGCTTCCCCCAGTGGGGGCGGCCGCCATGATTGCGCAAGACTGCCTCGGCCGCTTCGAACAGGGGACGGTAGTCGCGCTCGGCCCCCTGATGCACCGACAGGGCCACCGAGTCGCGACCGTGCGCGGGCGCGAGCAAAGCGTCGTCGGCGGCGAGGGTGCGATATTCCACGGGCCAGGGCAGCTTGGGGAACCGCGCCAGCATCATCTCGCGCAGCTCGCTGAAGCACGCCCACCCCGACGCGGCCGGCACCGCGTACTCCATCTCGTTGAAGCGAATGTCGCGCTCGCTGGGAAATACCCGATAGGCCGGCGCCACCCGCTCGCCGTAACCGGCCGGCGCATCCGCGGGCACCGGATTCAGCGCCTTCATGTCGCAACGGTCCGTTCTCGGGGTCCAGAAGAACTCGAAGTGGCGGTTGCCGGCGATCAACTGCGCCAGCTCCGATTCACAATCCGCCACCGAGCTCTCCCAGACGCGCTCATGGAGATGAAATGCCGGGGCCAGGTCCAGCTCCACGTCGACCACGACCCCGAGGGTGCCCAGCGCCAGGCGCGCCGCGTCCAGCCGTTCCGGGTCATCCTCCGCGCTCAGCCGCAGGCGCTCGCCGGCGGCGGTCACCAGGGTCATGCCGCGAACGTAGGCGGAAAGGCTGGGCAGCCGCCGTCCGGTACCATGGGTGCCGGTGGCCACGGCGCCGGCCAGCGCCTGGCGGTCGATGTCGCCCTGCTGCGGCAGCGACAATCCCCATGCCCACAGCGCCGGACCGAGCTCGTGGAGCCTGGTGCCCGCCGCCACGGTGGCGCGGTACCGTTCCGGGTCCACGTCGATGACGCCGCGGAGCGCGTCCAAAGACACCACCATGGCGTCGGCCCAGAAGGGCACGAAAGAATGACCGCTGCCGACGCACCGCAGGGTCGTTCCGGATGCAGCGGCAGCGCGCACCGTCCGCACCACCTCGTCCACCCCCTGCGGGGTAACCATCCGGGTATCGTGGCGCTGATTACCGGACCAGTTCGACCATGGGGCAGCGCGGGTCACGGCGCGAACGGCTCGATGAAGCGCACGTTCTGCTTGCGCAGACCCTCTTCCACCACGCTCAATCCGCCCGTTTTCACCATCCATTCCAGGCGGTGATCCCGGTACTCGCGTTTGAAAGCACCCTCTTCCATGGCCTGGCGCACCGCTTCCAGGCTCGCGCCGCCGCCATCGCGGCCCACCTCGGCCGCCGCCCGCGCACAGCGGCTCACGCTGTCGCGCGCGTTGGCGCGGGCGAGCCAGGCTTCGAGATGTGACGCCGCCGGGGGCGGATGACCGAATCCCGATGCGCCGTTGACAAAGGGCGCCACCGCCAGGTCGCCCCAGCCGAAACGCTCGCCATTGAACCAGGGGGCATCGCCGAGCCGGGCCTCCAGCCAGCGGTACCAGGCCCCGATCTGCTCGCCGCCCCGCGCCTCCATGGTCCCGGCGAGCTCACCGGTGGCACGGCCGAAGTTGCGGATCTCGGAGAGCCCCCAGGTGATGGCTTCGAAATGGGTGTCCATCGCCTCCTCGAGCATACGCACCCGAGCGCGATCGGCGGCCGCCTGCGGCAGCAGCGCCGGTTCCGGCCAGCGGTCCTCGATGTACTCGAGGATCACGCGGGAGTCGAACACCGCCACGTCACCGTCCACCAGCGCGGGCACCTCGCCCCGCGGGCTCACCCGGTTGAATCGCCCCGGCGTATTGCCGCTGCCCATGGCATCGGGCAGGACAGTGTCGAACGCCACGCCTTTCTCGAGCAGGGCGATTTTCACCTTCTGACCGTACGGGGACAGCGGGTGATCGTAGACCGTTACCGCGTCTGTAGACTGCCGGCCGCCTTCCCGGTCGCTCATGGGGGCCTCCTTCGGATCGAGCTTGTGCATGGGTTGCGGTAACCTTAACCCATCGAACAGGGAAATCGCCTCATGGCCGACGACGCAAGCGCAACCGGGGGCGGCCGGGTTTCCGGCCGCCGGGTGCTGGTCACCCAAGCGGACGACTACATGGGGCCCGCCACCGTGGACGTGTTCCGCCGGGAGGGCGCCGAGGTGCTCGACGACACCCGGGACCTCACCGTCCCCGGCGCCTGCGAGACGCTGGTGGACGAGGCCGGTCGCGTGGACGTGCTCATCGCCAATCTGGCGTCTCCCAACTTCGCCGGGCAAGGCGTCGAAGCCGTGGACGACGCCGCGTGGCACCAGGCCTTCGAGAAGATGGTCCATCCCCTGCACCGGCTGACCAGGGCGGTATTGCCGCAGATGCGCGCGCGCCGGCGCGGCAAGATCGTGGTCTACGGCAGCGCCGCCGCGCTCAAGGGCATGAAGACCCTGAGTGCCTACAGCGCCGCGCGCGCGGCCCAGGTAGGTTACGTCCAGTCGGTGGGGGTGGAGGTGGCGCCGGACAACGTGCAGGTGAACCTCATCGCCCAGAACTACGTCGAGAACCCGGTGTACTACCCCCCGGAGCTCCGTGCCAACGAGCGTTTCCAGGCGTCCCTGGCGCGTCAGGTACCGCTCGGCCGGCTGGCCACCGCCGACGAAGACGCGCGCTTCGCCCTGTTCCTGGCCAGTGACGAGAGCGACTTCTTCGTCGGTCAGGCGATTCCTTTCAGCGGCGGTTGGGTTCAACGATAACGTGTTATAAGATTTTTCGACTTCGATCACTGCTGGGAGGGACAGCGGCTATGATGACCGGCGACCAGTACCGCGCGTCGTTGAACGACGGCCGCGAGACCTACTTCGAAGGCCAGCGCATCGACGACGTGGCCAACCATCCCATTCTGGGGCAGACGGTCGATTCCGCCGCCGCCGGCTACGACCGATTCTATGATCCGGCCCCGGACGCGGTGGGGGCCTTCATGAAGGTGCCCGGCTCCGCCGACGAGCTTCGCGAGCAGGTGGAGCTGCACGAGTCGGTGGACCTGCTCACCCACGTGACCTATGCCTCGATCATGACCCTGCTCACCGCAGCGGATCGCCTCGAGGCCACCCTCCCCGACAACGCGGCGCGCATCCGCGCCTACGTGCAGGACGCTCAGCGCCGGGACGTCCGCATCACCCAGTGCATCACCGACTCCAAGGGCGACCGCAGCCGCCGCCCCAGTCAGCAGGACGACCCGGACCACTACGTCCGGGTGGTCGAGCGCCGCGACGACGGGGTCGTCATCCGCGGCGCCAAGCTGCACATCTCCGCAGCGTCCATGGGCCACGAGCTGATGACGATTCCGACGAAGGCCATGAAGGCAGGCGAGGACGACTACTCGCTTGCCTGCATGGTTCCGGTGAACGCGCCGGGGGTGAAGATCATCAACACCACCTATGCGCCGCGCCACGAAGACACCCGGGATTTTCCCATCTCCGGCAACCATCACACGCCGGAAGGCTTCGTCATCTTCGACGACGTGTTCGTCCCAACGGAGCGGGTGTTTCTCGATGGTCATCCGGAGCTGGCCGCGGTGTTCGCGCACTCGCTGGGGCTGTGGGAACGTCTAGGCGGCCTGGCGGGCATGGCCCGCAGCTACGACGCGCTGGTGGGCTTCGCTCAGCTCGTGTCAGAGTCGAACGGGCTGGAGCGTGTGAGCCACATCCGTGAGAAAATCTCCGAGATGCTCATCAACGCCACCCTCATCCGCGCCTCCCTCGAGGCGGCCATCGAGAACTGCCACGTCACCTCGGACGGCGCCGCCTTCCCGGACGAGCTCTACACCAACGCCGGCAAGTATCACGGCGCCGCCAACTGGTCGCTCATGGTTCGGCATCTGCACGACATCGGCGGCGGCAGCATTCTCACCGCGCCGGGCATCGCCGACCTCGAGAGCGAGGGCGTGGGCCATCTGGCACGCAAGTACATGGGCACGCTGCAGTCCGTGGACGGGGTCTACCGGACCCGGCTGTTCCACGCCATCCGCGATCTCACCGCCGATGCCTTCGGCGGCTGGAACGCCGTGACCAACATCCAGGCGGGCGGCGGCCTCTACGCGCAGCGGATCGTCTCGCGCATGCACTACGACATGGAGCGCGCCAAGGAGACGGCCCTGCGCACCGCCCGCATGGACGAGTACGTCGGTCAGGTGTAGCCGTTGCCGGGGCACGTATGAGCGCTCATGAGTGATTCACGCGTGTCCCGCGTTACCCGGGCGGGCCGGCGCTCGCCCCTGCTCGGCACGATCAGTGTCGTGGTGGCGCTGCTGGTAGCGCTGCCGGTGGCGGCCGTGCTCATCCAGGCACTCCAGCCTACCGGCGACGTCTGGAACCACCTCGCCGCCACCGTGCTGCCACGCTACCTGACGAACACCGTGTGGCTGATCGCCGGTGTCGGCACCGGCGTGCTCCTCATCGGCGTGGGCACCGCATGGCTGGTGACCATGTGCGAGTTCCCCGGGCGACGCATCTGGGAGTGGGCGCTGCTGCTCCCCTTCGCCGTCCCCACTTACGTCATCGCCTACGCCTACACCGATTTCCTGCAGTACGCCGGCCCCCTGCAAACGGCGTTGCGGGAGAGCTTCGGCTGGAGTCGCGGCGACTACTGGTTTCCCGAGATCCGCTCGCTGGGCGGGGTGGTCGCGCTGATGAGCCTGGTCCTCTATCCGTACGTCTACCTGCTTTCCCGGGCCGCTTTCCTCGAGCAATCGGTGTGCGTCCTGGAAGTGGGACGGACCCTCGGGCGGGGACCCTGGCAGACCTTCAGCCGCCTGGCCCTGCCCCTGGCGCGCCCCGCCATCGCCGGCGGCGCGGCGCTCGCGCTCATGGAAGCGCTGAACGACTTCGGGGCGGTGCAGTACTTCGGTGTCGATACGTTCACCACCGGCATCTACCGCACCTGGTTCGGGCTCGGCGAGGCCGCGGCGGCGGCGCAGCTCGCGTCGCTGCTGCTGGTGTTCATCACCCTGCTGCTGCTGCTCGAGCGACGCTCGCGGGGCCAGGGCCAGGTGTCCGCTACCTCGTCCCGTTATCGGAGCCTGCCGCGCTACCCGCTCGCCGCCGGCCGCGGAGCGCTGGCCCTCACCGCCTGCGCTGCGCCGGTGCTGCTGGGCTTTCTCCTGCCCGCCGCCCTGCTGGGGTACATGGCCGTCACCGACGGCGACCCGCTCCTGGGCGGCCGCTTCCTCGACCTGGCCGCCAACAGCATGACCCTGGCGGCCACCGCTGCCGGGCTTGCGGTACTGCTCGCTTTGGTGCTCGGCTACAGCCTGCGCTTTTCCCGCGGCCCGGCGGCCGTGGCCTCGGCACGGGTGGCCGCCATGGGCTACGCGGTGCCGGGCTCGGTGCTGGCCGTGGGCGTGCTGGGGCCGCTGGGCTTCCTCGATCATCAGATCAATGCCCGGTTTCCGGGCTGGTTCGGCGTCGCCCCCGGGCTGATCTTCACGGGCAGCGCCGCGGCGCTCGTCTATGCATATCTGGTGCGGTTCCTGGCCGTATCGGTGAATGCCGTGGACGCAAGCCTGGCCAAGGTCACACCGAGTATGGACGGCGCTGCCCGCACCCTGGGCTCCGGTCCCGGCCGGACGCTTGCCCGCGTGCACCTGCCGCTGACCCGGGGCAGCCTGCTCGCCGCGGGCATTCTAGTGTTCGTGGACGTCATGAAGGAGCTGCCCGCCACGATCATTCTGCGCCCGTTCGACTTCGACACCCTGGCCGTTCGCGCCTACGAGCTGGCCTCGGACGAGCGGCTCAGCCAGGCCGCTACCTCGGCGCTCGCCATCGTCGCGGTGGGCATCATTCCGGTGATCATGCTGAGCCGGGCCCTGGCCCGGTCACGCCCCGGCCACGAAGCGGGCAACGTGCAGGATGAGGCGGTTTCCCGTACCTGGAGCACCAGCGCCGGCTCCGCTGGATGAGCCGCCGCAAGGCGGGGACCCACGGTGCGTGGGTCCCGACCGGGGTTACTGCCCCGGATCGTAGGTGCCAGCGCCCTGGCCGGCACCTTGACCGGCGCCCTGGCCGCCCTGGCTGTCGTAGCCGCCGCTACCACCGCCTTGGGAGTCGTAACCGCCGCTACCACCGCCTTGGGAGTCGTAACCGCCGCTTCCCCCAGCCGCCGGATCGCTCTCCAGGTAGTCGACGGCGGACTGGTATTGTCGCTCGCTCAAATCCCCGCTGTTGTCCCAATCGAACTGGTCGAAGATCTCGGGGAGCCCGTCGATCTCCTTGGCTTCCTCACGCGTGACCACACCGTCACCCGCTTGGTCCGCCTCTTCGAAGGTTTTCGTCCCCGCCCAGGCGGGCGTCCCGACCAGCGCGAGGGCGGCGGCGGCGAGGGGGATTCCGATGAGCTGTTGTCGCATATGCAACCTCCTTTGGTTCAGAAACGTTCTCGCATCTGCTGCAGATGCTGCCCCGACCATAGCGACAACCGTGCCAGGATAATTTTTCTATTTTTTTCAGCAGCCTAGATCATTCCCCGGGTTCCGGGACGGGCGGGCACAGTGGCGCTACCGTCGGGCAGAGGCGACACGGAAACAGCCTCAGGCGCCATCGCCCCCGGCATGCGGGGCCTTCACCGCCGTCGGGTTCCGGCGACGCCGCCCTCAGGCCCGGGCACGAAACAACGTATGGTCGATGCCGTGACGTTTCAGGAGGCGATAGAACTCGGTGCGGTTCCGCCCCGCCATGCGCGCCGCCCGCGACACGCTGCCGTCCGCGAGGCGGAGGATGCGCGTCAGGTACTCCTGCTCGAACCGCTCGCGGGCCTCCGACAGCGGCGGCAGCCCCTCCTCGCTGGCCGCCTGCAGCGCCTCTCGTACCTCCTCGCCCGAGATCACCGACGTCGTGCCCAGGGTCACCAGGCGCTCGACCAGGTTGTAGAGCTGACGCACGTTGCCCGGCCACGGAGCCGATACCAGACACTCCAGGGCGTCCGGCGCAAAGCTCCGCGCCGGTCTCTGCGCGCGCTCGGCGAGCTGCTTGAGGAAGTGGTTCGCCAGCAGCGGAACATCCTCACGCCGCTGGTCCAGAGACGGCACCTTCAGGGTCACCACCGCCAGCCGGTAGTACAGATCCTCCCGGAACCGGCCTGCCGCCATCTCTTCGGCCAGATCGCGATGGGTCGCGGCGACGATTCGAACGTCCACGGAATGCGGCCGCCGCGCGCCCACCGGCCGCACCTCTCCATCCTGCAGCACCCGCAGCAGCTTCACTTGCAGCGCCATGGGCATGTCGCCGATCTCGTCGAGCATGAGGGTACCGCCGTCGCATTGCTGGAACAGCCCGTCGTGATTGCGGGTGGCGCCGGTGAACGCGCCGGCCCGGTAGCCGAACAGCTCCGACTCGAGCAGGTTCTCCGGAATTGCGCCGCAGTTCACCGGCACGAACTCGGCCCCCCGCCGGGGGCTGGCGTCGTGGAGGGCGCGGGCGAGCAGTTCCTTGCCGGTGCCGCTGGCGCCGTGAATGCACACGGCAGCATCGCTGTCCGCAGCGCGCTGTACCTGATCCAACAGATGCTCCATTGCCGGACTCCGCGTGAGGATGGCGGATCGCCAGCGCGGCGGCTCGTTCGCCGGCTCGATGCCGCCCGAGACTGCCAGGGCATCGGCGATCTCGCGCAGCAGCGCGCCGTAGTCGAAGGGCTTGGTGAGGAAACCGTGGGCGCCCTTGCGGGTGGCCTCCACCGCCTCGGGAATCGAGCCGTGGGCGGTGAGGATGATGACGGGTAAGGCCGGATGGGCATCGCGCAGCCGGGCGAACAGCTCCAATCCGTCCATGCCGGCCATGCGCAGGTCGGTGACCACCAGATCGGGTGCGAACGCTTCGAGATTGGCCAGCGCCGTCTCCGCCGCCTCCACGGCGTGGACGCGATAGCCGCTGTCCTCCAGGCGCATGGAGAGCAGTTGCAACAGGCTCGTGTCGTCGTCCACGAGCAGGATTCTTGGCGATCGGTCCTCAGTCATCCTTTCCCTCGCAACGCCCTCGCAACACCACGCGTACTCGGAGCCCGCCCCGACCCGAGCTCCGAAGTTCCAGGGTACCGCCGTGAGCGGTGACGTACTCGTTGGCGATGGCGAGCCCCAGCCCCGAACCCTGCCGTGCCCCCGATGGCTGTACGGAACCCTGCTTGAACGGCTCCAGCACTGCCCCACGCTCGTGGGCAGGAATGCCCGGACCGGCGTCGCTCACCTCGAGCACGGTGCCGCCGTCCTCCGAAGTGAGCTTTACCTCCACGTCGCTGCCCGGGGGCGAGAAGCGAATCGCGTTGTCCAACAGGTTGTCCATCACCGCCCGCAGCTTTTCCGCATCCGCGTATATCCGCGCCGGCGCCAGCTCCTCCACCACCCGCAGCCCCCGAGCCTCCAGGGCCGTGCGATGACAATCGAGCACGTCCGTGACCAGGTGCGCCAGATCCATCCACTCCAGGGCGAGGGAGGCGGCGCCGTTGGAGCGCTGGCGGGCACGCAGCAGGTTCTCGATGAGGACGTGAAGGCGCCGGCAATTGGTTTCCATGATGTCGACGGTGCGCCGTTGGCGCTCGCTCAACGCTCCCGCTCCCTGATCGCGCAACAGCCCGACGCCCTGGTCAATGGCCGTCAACGGCGTCTTCAACTCATGCGAGACGTGATGCAGAAAACGGGTCTTCTCGTCGTCGATCTCTGCGAGGCGTTGTCGGAGCCAGTCCAGGCGCCGCCCCACGGAGCGCAGGTCCAGGGGGCCGGATACCGCCACCGGCTGGGTGAAATCCTCATCCCCGAGCCGGACGATGGCACGATTGATCTGGTTGATGGGGCGAATGATCAGGACCGAGAAGATCGCCACCAGCACCACGGCCAGAAGCATGAGCGCCCCGGCGCTCCAGAACAGCAACTGCTGTGCGTTCACCGCCGCAGCATTGATGTTCCCGGCCGAGCGATCCACTTCCTGGTGGCTGCCGTAGAGGATACGGTGGGCCCTGCGGGTGATGTCCGCCACCCGTTCCACCACGTCGCCGGCGTGGCGTTGCAGCCGTGCAGGATCGCTGTGCTCCAACTCCGTGAGAGCCCGACGCTGCTCGCGAATCAGCCAGTCCAACTCGTCCTGGGAGACATGCTCCGCCGTCTGCCAACCGAGGTTGCCGGCGATCTCGCGGGTCTCCTGATGCAGGGAATTCATCACCGCCAGAGCGGCGTCGTTACCCAGCAACACGTAGCTGCGCGCCGCCCGCTCCATCGCCAGGGCCCGCTCGCTCAACGCCTGACTGCCCTGAACGGCGATGACTGATTCGCGTAGGGCTCCCTCGCTTTGTGTGGCCAGGCGATCCACCAGGTATGCGGCCACCACCAGCGCCGCCATCAGGGGCAGGGCCACGGCGGCGTAACCGAGGAGCGTGAGAAACAGCAGAGATCTGGGCTGAAAGTGCCGCATTCTAAGAATCGGCCATGCTGATTGTGCGTACGCGAGAGCCTACCGGCGCGGTGAACGGGCCATCAACTCGACGCCGCGGGGAACACGAACACCTGGGAGGCATCCAGCGCCAGCTCGACTGCCTGACCCGGCCGGGGCAGCACCACGCCGTGGGCATGGGCATGAAAGTGCTGCTCACCGCCCTCGGCGTCGTGCACGCACAGGTGCAGCAGGCTGTAGCTGCCGAGCAGGCGCGAGGCCACCACGTGGGTGTGCTCTCCTTGCGCGGGCGCCTCGAAAATCCGCTGCACCCGCAGCGCCTCGGGGCGGATCAGGACCGTGACCGCCGTGTCCTCGGCCAGGCCTCTGGCGCCGACGGGGCCCAGCGGGGTCGCCACCCTGCCGCGGCGCACCCGCCCGGCGACTTCGTTGACGTCGCCGAAGAAGCGCACCACGAACGGTTCCGCAGGCCGGCAGTAGAGCTCGTCCGGCGTGCCGACCTGCACGAGCCGGCCGGCCCGCATCAGCGCGATGCGATCGGCCATGAACAACGCCTCCTGGGGATCGTGGGTGACGAGCACCGTGCCCGCGCCGCTGGATTTCAGGGCGTGCAGGGTGTCGTCGCGGACGCGGTTGCGCAGCCCGGCGTCGAGACTGGCGAACGGCTCGTCCATGAGCATCAGCGTCGGCTCGGGCGCCAGCGCCCGGGCCAATGCCACCCGCTGCTGCTGGCCCCCGGACAACTGGTGCGGATACGCCTGGGCGTACTCCGCCATGTGGACGCGATCCAGCCATTCCCGGCCCCGGCGCTCGCGTTCCGGCCGCGGCAGCCGGTCGAGCCCGAAGGTGACGTTGCCGAGCACGCTGAGGTGCGGGAAGAGCGCCGAGTCCTGGAATACCAGGCCTACGTGACGGTGTTCCGGAGCGGTCCAGATTCCCGCGTCGGGATCGGCCACGGTGACGCCGCCGAGCAGGATGCGCCCGCTCTGCAGCCGTTCGAGCCCCGCGGCGAGACGCAGCAGCGTGCTCTTGCCGCAGCCGCTCGGGCCGAGCAGGCATACCACCTCGTTCGCGCCCACGTGCAGCGCCACCCCGTCCACCGCCCGCAGAGGCGGCGAGCCGTGCGCGCCCGGGTAGCTGTGATGGATGTCCTCCATCTCGACGATCGGCGCGGTGGCAGGCGTGGTCATGAAGACGCGGTGGCTCCTCTGGCGACGCAAGGCAGCTTGACCTCCCGAAGGGCGGCGGCTACCGTGAATGGGTCTCAAATGATAGCGATTATCATTCTTAGAAAGTGGCACACATTTTCCTAGATCCGGGCCGCGGCGTCCATCCGCCCATCAACCGCAGGAACCGCTCATGAACCTCCCACCTATCTACCGCTCGATCTGCCGCACCGCCGGCCTGGCGACTGCCCTGGCGCTGGCCGCTTCCGGCGCCGCGACGGCTGCGGCGGCGGAACGGCTGAACGTCTACTCCGCGCGCCACTATGATTCCGACCAGGCGCTCTACGAGGCCTTCACCGACGAGACCGGCATCGAGGTGCGGACCCTGGAGGGCGATTCCGATCAACTCATCGCCCGCATCCAGCGCGAGGGCGCCGCGAGCCCCGCCGACGTGCTCGTCACCGTGGACGCGGCCCGGCTCTGGCGGGCGGAGCAGGCGGACGTGTTCGCGCCGGTCCGTTCTTCACGGCTCGAGCAACGGATTCCCGCGTATCTACGCCACCCTGAAGGGCTGTGGTTCGGCTTCAGCACCCGGGCACGGCTGATATTCTACCGCGGCGGCGCGGTGAGCGCCGACGCGGTGAAAGACTACGCCGCTCTGGCGGACCCCCGGCACCGGGGCGCCGTCTGCATTCGCTCTTCCACCAACGTGTACAACCAGTCGCTGGTCGCCTCGATGATCGCCGCCCACGGCCCGGCGGAGACCGAGGACTGGGCCGAAGGGCTGGTAGCGAACTTCGCTCGCGCGCCTCAGGGCGGCGACACCGATCAGTTGCGGGCCGCGGCCGCCGGCGAGTGTGACATCGCGGTGGCGAACCACTACTACTACGTGCGCCTGCAGCAGTCCGAGGATCCGGACGATCGCGCCGTGGCCCGCGCACTCTCGGTCGTGCTGCCGAATCAGGACGGCCGCGGCACCCACGTGAACGTCGGCGGCGCCGGCCTGGTGCGCGGCGCCCCGAACCGCGAGAACGCCGTGAAGTTTCTCGAGTTCCTCGCGTCCGACCGCGCCCAGGCACTGTTCGCTGCCGGCAACTACGAGATCCCCGCGGTTCCCGGGGTACCCGCGCACGAGGCGCTCGGTTTCCTGAGTGACATGAAAGCCGACACCCTGAACGTGAGCCTCCTCGGCCGGCACAACGCCGAGGCCGTGCGGATCGCCGACCGCGCCGGCTGGCGCTGATCACGCGGCAGCCCGTTGGCGCGCCTTTGTTGCCAATGCGAATGATTCGCATTATTATTTTGCATCAGATTCAGATTGGAGTTCCGCCATGCGTCCCCTGCCCCTGCTGCTGCTCACACTGACCCCGGCTTGCCTGCTGGCAGCACCACCCGCGAAACCGGGAGAAGAGCCGGGCGAGACGACCGCGCGGGCAGACGTGTTCGAACGCATGACGGTGGTGGGCAGCCGCGCCACGAAAGACGAGATCGCCGGCGCGGCGGACCGCGTCTCCACGGACGAGATCGAGGTGTTCCAGCACACCGACCTGCAGCGCACGCTGCGCCAGGTGCCCGGCGTGTACGTCGTGGAGGAAGAAGGATTCGGACTGCGGCCGAACATCGGCCTGCGGGGATCGGGCACCGATCGCAGCGGCCGCATCGCCCTCATGGAGGACGGCGTCCTGATCGCCCCGGCGCCCTACGCCGCCTCCAGCGCCTACTACGTTCCCACCATGGCCCGGATCAGCGC